>JBBRCC010000014.1:0-55640 GCA_038205175.1 Cytophagales bacterium
CAGTTTGGTTTGCCAGACAAATGAGCACGAAAAGCACATCGGCCAGTTCGTCTGCAAGGTTCTTGTCTTTGTCCGATGCCTTAAAAGATTGTTCTCCATATTGTCTTGCAATAATTCGAGCCACTTCGCCTACCTCTTCGGCGAGCATAGCCATGTTGGTCAATTCGTTGAAATACCGAACTCCGGTGGTTTTTATCCACTGATCCACGGTTGTTTGTGCTGCTTCAATTGTCATCTTTCTGCCTTATTTTTCGCCCAATTAACCAGCTAAATTTGAAATGTTGGCCATTCTGACAAAAAATACCAAGATTGTAAACGAAGGAAATATTGCCGAAAGTGATCTGCTTATTAAACAAAGCCGAATTAAAAAAGTGGCACCCTTTAGCAGCCTGAGCATAAAACTGTTTTTGATAAAAAGGAACATTTTCTACTGCCAGGCGCCATCTACAGTTAGGTACATTTCAGAGAACCCTGACTCACCCATAAAGTCACCATGGTTGCCCGGTTTAAAGTAATAGTTGCCGGATGCGTTATTTCCTAAATTGAAATGTCCAATACCAATTCACCTGCATGTACACACACAATTCGGGAATAGAAGTAGTACAAATATTCATCTGCCAGCGATTATATGAGCAACAATAAGGTTTAGTGGAGATTACCATGAAACTAAAGTCAGATGATTTATGAAACTTCACTTTTGTTTGCCAGGATGCAGGCTCTTAAGACTATTGGGAGTTTTGAAAGCCAGTTTCCAACTCGCACAACAGGAGGAGTAAATTCATCGGGAACTATAAAATTAAGGATAAAAAAAAGAGACGCTGACCGTCTCCTTCATGTAAGTAACATGTTTCATCAACTCCTGTTGAGCCACCAACCCAGCCAGACGCCGGTAAGTCCCCATGCCATAACTGCGTCAATAAATGAAGCCATGAGATCGAAGGTTTCGAACCAAATATGTGCAGTGTAAGACTCAAATAAAAAGGCGCAGAAACCCACAAAAAGCGAAGTAATTAGCGTGGTAACAAAGGAATTGGAAGCAAAACGGCCAAGAATCCAACACAGCATCCAGATAATGAAAATATCAATAGTTAGACCTCTGACCATATTTATGCCCATGTTGGTTTTCAGACTTTTATGGTACTGGATCAAGGCCCATGGCTTGCCTTCATTGTCTTTCATTTGCTTCTCATATTCTTCCATTCCAGAGCCGGCAGGAAGATTAGGAAGATAGTAGCCGCCTTCTTCTTTCAGGTTTTCACCCAGACAATCGAGGATAGCCTGTTGGTTTTCGGTGTATTGCTGCGAAGGACGGTGCAGGTCAATGACTGACCAAGAAAGGAATTGCCACATGAAGATGATAATACCACCTACTAAAGGGCCGAGAATTGATTTCAACATGATAGTAATGATTTGGATATGAATGACTTAACACTCGCCAAATATTCAGCAATATTTTGAATTGACAAACAATTCAAAAAAAATAGGCCACTTGAAAAAGTGGCCTATCTACTATTTATTCTTGCTATTTATTACTTCTTTACAATTTTCTTCACCTCATCTTCCATCACTGTTACCGGATGTTTCTTTTTCAGGTTGTCGACCCAAATTTCTTCGAGATGATTTTGATAATCTGAAATAACCAATCCTTTAGCTTCTTCGAAGGTGCGCAAACGAGGCTGCTCCAGTCCGCTGATTACAATTAGGTTTTCACGGTCATTGTTTTTCACGGTGTATTCACCTGGCTTCCAGTCAGGCACCAAATCCAAGGTTTTATTGTCTTCACGCTGAAACAAACCTTCTGTTACCTGAAGCGACAAGGCACTTTCTGAATTCAAAGCCCGCTCAAGCGATTTTGGTGTAGTGCCAAATAGCTTAGGCGTCACTTTGCGGTCGCTGTCTTCTTTGCCAGTAGATTTGCCACCATCACGCACTGCAATTCGAATGCGTTCCACACCTCTCGCCACCAATGAATCGGCCATGGCCTGAGCTCTTTGTTTGGCCACTTTCACCTTTTCATCTACGGCTGCAGAACCAGTTATTGTAATATTGAGTGTCTTGTCTCTTTTCAAGATATCTGCGGCCATTCTGATAGCGCCCAAGCTTTTGTCCACAGGTTTCACAGCATTTTTTTCGTAAAGCACTACATCAAGTTTCAAATCCGCAGATTCCCAAGTTTTTGCAGCCAGGCTAGCCTTCACTTTTTCCAAAACTATTGGATTTGATGCACTGTAAATCACCACATTGGCACGCTGATTCCAACGATATTTCTCCTTGTTTTTTGCATGAAACTCTCTGAGTCCGCTTGTGTCTTCCATGGCTTTGGTCCACACTTTTGTATCCATGAGCGTAAAGAGCAAAATACCTTCTCTGTACTCTTTCACCAGCATGCGGTAGTCTAGTTTCTTGTCTTCCAACACGCTTTCTTCATAGTCTACAACACATTTGTCAACAAATTCTTTGTAGTGAGAATTCATTACAAATTGTGGCACTTTACTTTTTGAGGTTTGCTGATTCGACTTCACATAGTTGAAAAAGTCTTTTACAGTAAACTTGCGGCTCTTAATGGTTACTAAAGCATTGTTCAAAAACTTTTCCTCTTTAAACGTCCATTTGCCTGTCAACAAATTGGTGTCAGCTTTGGCTAAAGCAAGTTTAAGATTTGAAGCATTTTCGCTTAGTCCATTCTCCTTTTTTAGGCGGGCAATCAATGCAGCTTTGTTCAAATCGGCTCTGGAGTCCTTGGAAACTTTTTGCTCCAAACCAGCCTTCATGCTTTCAAAACTCTCGAGTGGTTTTTTCTCGACCAATTTTACAATATGCCAACCGTAAGGAGTTAAAAATGGTTTTGAGTAGTCGTCTGGCTTGGCCAAAGCAAAACTTGCTTCCTCAAAGCTAGGAATCATCATTCCTGTAGAAAATGGCTGCAGTTGTCCCCCATTCGCTTTTGAGCCCTGATCGTCAGAAAACTCTGCACATAAGGTTGCAAAATCAGATCCTTTGTTGAGTTTTGAATATATCTCATCTATTTTGCTTTTGGCAGCCAAGGAATCCTCTTCAGACAATCCAGTATTGTATTTCACCATGATGTGCGCAACTGTGGCAGTTCCTTGTGCAGCACGACGCCCCAACACCTTAATAATGTGGTAGCCAAAACGAGTACGAACGGGTTGAGAAATGGAACCTTTACTGGTTTTGTAAGCAGCATCTTCAAATGGATAAACCATTTGCATGGCAGAAAAATATCCCAGATTTCCTCCATTTAATTTAGCCGAAGGATCTTGGCTGTTTTCTTTGGCTAAGGTTTCGAAATTTGCGCCTGCCAATATTTTTTTTCTGATGTCTACAATTTTGGTGTAGGCCGCCATTGTGTCTTTGGGGTCTGCACCAGCATCTACGGTGATAAGAATGTGTGAGGCGTTTACCTCTTCTTTCATCCGCTCGTAGGCTTCTCTTACCAGTTGCTCAGTTACATTCTTCTCTGTGAGGTATGGCTTTGCAAGTTGTTTTCGGTAACCTTCCAGCTCACTTTTAAATGCATTTGTGGTATCGAGCCCAGCTTCAAAAGCATCAATTACTTTGAGTTTAAACTTAATGTACAAATCCAAATACTCACGTACACTTTTATCGGTGTAGGCATCGTCGGCATTTGAGTTGTTTTTGTTGTACACATACCTGAATTCACCAACAGGAACATTGTAAGTACCCAATTTTATGATGGTAGTTTTGTTTTCGAACTGGGCATCCGGGTTTGTTGCAGTTGACGATGAAGGCGCATCAGATCTGGTCGACTTCTTTGTTTGCGCAAACCCTGGGGCCGATCCAAAAAGGAGCAGTGCCGAAAGGCAGTACAAAAGCGTCTTTTTCATAAATGGTTGTTTTTAGAAGAATCCGTTTAAAAATTGTTGAAAGCTACTTGAATTGGGGTGCAATTTTAGGGAAAAATCTTGAAGAAGCCTTAGCAGATTAAAAGATGAAAATTTGATAGCAGCAACAAATGGCTCCTTTAAAAAAGAATCATCAAAATCAGTTACCTACAATTATTGCTTTTTTTATTGCCTTATCTCTAAAAACTGTTTCAGAATCGCTCCAAACTTGTAAAAATAGAAAAGGCCAAACCTGAGTTCAGCCCTTCCCTGCACGCTAAAATGTTTGTCAATTTCTACAAATGATCTGAATAATAAAGGTAAATCAAAATGGTAACTACCAAAATCACCATGCCTGTCATCAAGGCTGAATACATCTTGAACTTTTTATTTTCTTCTCTTTCTTCCAGATAACCTTCCATCCAGCGAAGTTCATTTTCCATTTTCACATACTGATGATCGTTGATCACGATGTAATCAATGGCTCCATGTTTCAAAGCCTCTTTGGTCAGGTTATCGTTTTCGGTTTCGGAAAATACTATCACATGCGAATCATGATCTTTTTCCATAATGTAGTCAATGAGTTTAATCGAATCCTTTGTTTTGCTGTCAATGCTGCTGTGATCCTGATCAATGAATACAGCCAAAGGTTTGCGATCAAGTTGATCGAGCACTTCTTTTCCAGTGGTAAAAAACTCAAAACTCCAGTGGTGCTGGTGACTTAGCGCAATCTTTATTTCTTTCTGTCTGGCAAGATCGTCTTCCACCACAAAAATGACTTTTTTGGATGGTGCCTTTTTGCTCTTTTGTTGTATTACTGGTTTACTCATGATGTTTGAATGAGATTAAATGTGCCAATGGTTTCGCACAAAAATATCAGAGTAAACTAAAAAACAAGCACATTGAGAAAAAATAGGTTAAGCGATGACGAATAAAGGCATTACCCAGCTATATTTTCTTCAGTCTTTGGTGCTTCTAATGGCTTAAATAATTTGTTTTGAAACGACGCCAATGCAACAATTGCACAAAAAATTGAGGCGTCGGCAACATTAAAAATTGGCCATAGCGAATAATACTGCCCCCCTAAAAAAGGAACCCATTCAGGCACCATCCCCTCCCAAATATCAACATAAAACATGTCGATAACCTGCCCGTGAAACCAAGGAGTTACCACACCGTCGGGCGCATTATTTAACCAAATACCATAAAACGTACTGTCAATCACATTGCCAACAGCACCTCCTAGAATAAGTGATAAACAAAGCAAAAATCCAGGGTGGCTTTTGCCATCTTTAATCAATTTGGCCATACCAAAAACAAGGCCAAACATCACAAACAATCGACCCAAGGTAAGAATGAGCTTTCCGTATTCAGAGCCAATTTCCAAGCCAAAAGCCATGCCTGGGTTCAAGGTATAATGCAACTTGAACCAATTACCGAAAACCTGAATCTGACCCATGAGGCCATATTCCATGTTGAAGTGAACCAACATTTTCACCAGCTGATCCAAACAAATAATGGCCAGACTAATGCCAAAATACCTGGCGTATTTCATGTGTAAATTATAGCAATTGACTGATGATATCTTCCACAGTGATGCCTTCTGCCTCCGCTTTGAAGTTTCTCACAATTCTGTGCCTCAACACAGGAAGAGCAAGTGTTTGCACGTCTTCAATGTCTGGCGAATATTTCCCATTCAACAAAGCGTTGCATTTGGCGCCTAATACCAGAAATTGCGAAGCTCTTGGTCCTGCTCCCCATTCCAAGTAGGTGTTTGCTTGCGTGGAAGCTCTCTCAGTATTAGGACGGGTTTTGTGCACCAAACTTACTGCATACTCAATCACGTTGGGTGTTACGGGCACTTTACGAACCAGCTCTTGAAACATTTTAATTTCATTCGCATCAATCACTTTTCCGACTTTGGCAGATTTGCCACCTGTGGTAGTTTCAATGATTTTTAACTCTGCAGCATAACTTGGATAATCCAAATGTATGTTGAACATAAACCTGTCAAGCTGGGCCTCAGGTAGCGGATAAGTGCCTTCTTGCTCTATTGGGTTTTGAGTAGCCAACACAAAAAATGGCTTTGATAGCTCATAGCGTTGGCCAGCTACAGTTACTGAATATTCCTGCATACATTCCAACAATGCGGCTTGCGTTTTGGGTGGCGTCCGGTTTATTTCATCGGCCAGAATGATGTTGGCAAAAATGGGTCCTTTTATAAATTTGAAATTGCGGTTTACATCAAAAGTTTCGGAGCCAAGGATATCAGAGGGCATAAGATCCGGGGTAAACTGAATGCGGTTAAAATCCAGATCAAGCGCCTGAGAAATGGTAGATATAAGTAAAGTTTTGGCCAAACCTGGCACGCCCACCAACAAACTATGTCCTTGACAAAAAATGGATGTGAGCACCAAACGAACAGTTTCATCCTGTTCAATAATTATTTTTCCTATCTCAGATTTCAGGGCTCTGTAAGCTTGCCCAAGGGCATCAGCAGCTTCTACTTCATTTTTAAATTCCATAGTATTTTCCTTTTCACCCAGCTAACATGTTCCAGGCTAAAACTGTTGTTTTTCTAGTTGTTAAAAATTGTCTTTTACATTAAGCAGGTCACAATCTTCATATTCCTGATCTATAGTAATGAAAAGCTCAGACCTTGTTTTTTCGAACCAATCGTCAATAGCTTGTGCCTTTTTGCTTTGCATGGTGGCATAAGATATTTTCTGGAAATCGTCTTTCAGATTGGCTTCGTGAGGCTTTAACTTCGATTTGAAGTAAAGGATTCTCAATGCTTCTTTGTTGTCGGCGGTTCGGTAAGGCAACACGCTTGAAACAGACCCTACTTTCATGGTATCAATTGTAAAAAAGATAACCGGGTCAAGATTTTCTGTGGGCGTTCTGGCGGAGCGGGTCGTTTCGTCCATAAATAGTCCTCCGTTATTTTTGGTTTCTTGATCGTCGCTAAATTTTTTGGCCGCCTTTTCGAAACTGATGCTGTCGGTCAAAATCTTTCTTCTGATGTCGAACAACTCGGCTTCAGTTTCTTCTTTATCGCCTGCGGTTGGATCTGGTTTTATTAGAATATGCCTGGAGTTGTAGCGGTTTCCTTTGATCTCTAAAAGCTCGATAAGGTGAAAGCCAAAAGCAGATTCAACCAATTCACTCAGTTCGCCAGGCTTCAGTTTTAATGCGGTAGACTCAAACTCGGGCACCATAGCGCCTCGTTCCCAAAAACCTAATTCTCCACCCTCTCTGGCCGAACCAGGATCCTGGGAGTAAAGTTTTGCCATATCTTCAAATTTGGCTCCTTCTTGTATTTCCTTTTTTACTTCCGCCAGTTGCTGCCTGGCTTTAATTTTCGAATTTTTGCCTGTCGAAATCACCTTCACAATCTGACCCACTTCTACTTCAGTAGAAAAAAACGGGAGGCTGTCTTTTGGAATTTCATTGAAAAAACGCTTTACCTCAGAAGGTGAAACCTTTATTTTTGCGGTAATACCGTCCTGCACTTTTTGGATAATCAGCTGCTCCTTTACATCTCGCTTAAGTTCCTGCTTAATCTGGTCTACCGATTTTTTGTAATACGCCTCTAGTTTTTCTTTTGAACCAACCGAGCCCAACATATACTGCATTCTACGGTCTAGCTGTTCGTTCACCATTTTATCTTCCACAACAATGGAGTCGATTTCAGCTTTTGCAAGCATCATTTTGTTAACAAGCAAAGACTCCAAAACCTGGCATTTACTTCTTTCGCCTTTTTCCTGCTGGCCTTGTTTTGATTGCAGAAATGCCACTTCCAGTTCAGATTTGAGCAAAATCTGGTTGTCGACTCTGGCAATGATTTTATCAATTACGTTGGTGTTTTTGTATTGCGCAGCAAGTTGCCCACTGAAACCCATCAGGCTGTGAAACAATACTATAAACAGGAAATTGTGGTCGGTTTTTGACGGCATGAACTAGAAAACGGCCTCAAAAATAGCTTATTATTGTGGAGTGCGTTTAAAATTTTCGTTTAAAAGGATTGAGGTACAAAGTTTGATGTTGTTCGGAAATACCATTAGACAAATAAACATGAAAGTAAAATACAAAAAGCGGGAACAGCTTAAAACAAAAAAGGCGGCAAATCTAAATTGATTACTGCCTTACATGGCTCGTTTTCCCAAAAAGGTGGACCACTCTTCCCTGAAAGGTTCGGTGAAATCTCTCAGGAACATAACGAAGGAAGGTTTAAATGGCCTTTTCTTCAAAGGCATGTTTGCTTCTTCGGGTGTATAGTCGCCTTTTCGGCTGTTGCAGGTTTTACAGGCCGCCACCAGGTTGTCCCAACTAGACTTACCTCCTCTTGATCGTGGCATCACATGGTCGATGGTCAAATCTTTGATCGAGCCGCAATATTGACAATTGTTACCATCTCTTCTAAACACGTTTTGTCGGTTCAAAATTACCCCGTTTCGATGTGGAAAATTGACATATCTATTCAACCGAATGATGGAAGGCATGGGAAACGACCTGCTCACACTTCGGAGCAACTGATTTTCCATTACAGCTACCATTTCAGCTTTATTCAAATAAACCAATAAAAAAGCTTTTGGCACGCTACAAACCGTTATTGCATTGTAATCCTGGTTCAGCACCAACACTTTTTTGCCCATAGGTTCAACGTGTTTTTAATTTTTACAAAAATATTGAATTTCGCAGTAAAACGCTGCAAACCAAAATTGGTTTAACAGAATTTTTGCGAAAAGAAAAGGAAAATAATTTTGACTTGCCGACCTCTGTTTCAAAATTTTACATTCAGGTAATATTCCATGCCAATCTAAATTGTTGTTCTCTCATAATAAAAGAATTTTAAGAAGCAGAATTTAGATTCCCAACTTTAATAGCCGCATAAAATTACCTAACTTCATTTTCAGAAAAAGAATGTTTAAGGTTAAATTTTTTCGTGAATCCATTCACAAATTATGCCGCTTTGAATTGCGTTTTTCTCTAACTATGCACCCTGTAAAATCCAAAAACCATGAATCTCAACTACTTATTTGTTAGCTTGGTAACCCTTGCTCTGGTTGCCTTATCCTGTTCGAAACAGGAAAAAAAATCTGACCAACAAACCATGAATCCACTGCTAAAACCTTGGGAAGGCCCCTATGGCGGAGTTCCAGCCTTCGATGCCATCAAAATTACTCAGTTTAAAGAAGCCATAGAAACTGCCATAGCCAACAAGGAAGCTGAAATACAGGCTATAGCCGATGAAAAATCGATGCCGACTTTTGAAAATACCTTGGTAGCACTCGAAAAATCAGGCACTGAGCTGTCGAGGGTCTTGGCCATTTATTATGTGTGGGGATCAAACCTGAGCACGCCGGAATTTGAAAAAATTGAAAGTGAAATGGAGCCAAAAATTGCAGCCCACCAAGATAAAATCATTCAAAACCAGGCCTTGTTTCAAAAGATTGAAGCTGTATATAAAGGAGAGGAAATGAAAAGCCTTAACCCTGAGCAGCAAAGGTTGGTATGGAGAAAATACCAGGACTTTGTGCTCAATGGAGCCAACTTGAACGAAAAAGACAAAACTGAATTGGCTGAAATCAATCAGAAATTGGCCGCTTTATTCACTAAATTCAGCCAAAACCAGTTGGGCGACGAAGGCGAAAAATATGTTGAAATAAAATCTAACTCAGACTTGGCTGGTTTGGCACCCGGCTTGGTTGAAGCCGCTGCCGAAGCAGGCAAAAACCGCAAACTAGAATCAAGCTGGGTCGTTTCAAACACCCGTTCTTCTGTTGATCCTTTTTTAACTTATGCCCACAACAGAGAGCTAAGAGAAAAGGTATGGCGCATGTTTGTCAACCGTGGCGACAATGCCGACAAATTCGACAACAATGCCATTATTCCCGAAATACTGCAATGGAGAGCCAAAAAAGCAAAACTTTTAGGCTATGCCACTCATGCACATTGGCGCCTTGACAACACCATGGCCAAAACACCTGAAAACGCCATGGAACTCATGGAATCTGTTTGGACACCTGCATTGAATTTGGTGAAAAAAGAAGTAGCCGACATGCAGGCCATTGCCAACAAAGAGGGTGCAAAAATCACCATTGAACCCTGGGATTATCGCTACTACGCTGAAAAAGTAAGAAAGGCCAAATTTGACCTGGATCAAAATGAAGTAAAGCCATATATGCAACTCGAAAAACTGAGAGAAGGCATGTTTTGGGTTTCAGGCCAATTATTTGGACTTGGCTTTGAGCAGATTAATGATGTTCCAGTTTTCCATCCTGATGTTCGGGTATGGAAAGTTTATCAACTGGCAGACAACAAAACAGTTGGACTTTGGTATTTTGATCCTTATGCACGAGCAGGCAAACGCTCAGGTGCCTGGATGACAGATTACAGAGCTCAAAGCAACATGGACGGCAATGCCATTCTCACCATTGTATCGAACAACTCCAATTTTGTGAAAGGCAAACCAGGCGAGCCAGTACTTATCACCTGGGACGATGCCGAAACTTTGTTTCATGAGTTTGGCCACGCCTTGCATGGACTTTGTTCAAATGTTACATATCCTTCGCTTTCGGGCACCAGTGTTGCTCAAGATTATGTGGAATTCCCGTCTCAGGTAATGGAACGCTGGTTGGCTACACCGGAAGTGCTTCAAACCTACGCTTTACACTTTGAAACCGGTAAACCGATTCCTACCGAATTGGTGACCAAACTTGAAAACGCATCAAAGTTTAACCAAGGATTTTCTACTGTAGAAGCCCTTTCAGCAGCTTTGGTAGACATGAAACTTCACTTGGCAGGTGAAACCAAAATAAATGCTGATTCTTTTGAAAGAGAAACTTTGGCAGCTTTAAACATGCCCAAAGAAATTGTAATGCGTCATCGCTTGCCACAATTTGGACATATTTTTAGTGGCGATGCTTATTCGGCTGGATACTACAGCTATCTCTGGGCGGACGTAATCAGTGCCGATGCCTATGAAGCTTTTGTGGAAGGAAAAGGGCCATACGACAAAGAAGCGGCCAAACGCCTGAAAGACTATGTTTTCAGCATCGGCAATACCATGGATCAAGCAGAAGCCTACAGAAAATTCAGAGGCAAAGACCCGAATTCAAAAGCTTTGATGCAAAACAGAGGACTTTAGCCCTCAACAATCATGGCGGATACAAACAATAATTTTCTAAAATACAGCGGCTTAGGCTTTCGGTTGCTGGCTTTTATTGCTATAGGATTTTATGGCGGCTATAAGCTCGATCAATACCTTGGCAATGCCATTCCTTGGTTTGCCATAGGGCTCACCTTTCTCATGTTTTTTGCGGGCATGTATCAGATGGTGAGAGGCTTATCCAAAGAAAAATGAGCAATAAGCATTGAATTGAATGCTTGACTGCATTGGCTTTAAACAAGAAAAGATGGTTTATAACCACCTTTTCTTGTTTTTATATGTTGAGAGCAACAACTTTGGCTTGAGAAAATATGAGATTTCAATTTACATCGAAGATGAAATAAAGCGGTCAACGCATTTTTAGGCATTGGCCACTTTCGCCTATCTCTTACCTGATTTCTAAATCAAATGGCATTCTGGCTTGTATACCCTCAAAGCGACGAATGTCTTTCACCTGATTGATGAGGTTGTAATGTTCGCCTAAGTATGCTTTCATCAAACGAGCTTCAGTTTCGCCACTTAAGCTCTCCATGATTTGCTTGAATATATCTTTAGTTTGCGGAGTGAATTTCAATCTGTATGCACCATCGGCTAATTTAGCAAGTTTGGCAGCTTCCTTAATCGCATCGTTTAGGCCACCAAATTCGTCTATCAAGCCATATTCTTTGGCATCTATGCCCGACCAAACCCTTCCGCCAGCTAAATTCTTTAAGGCTTCTACATCCATAGATCTACCGGCTGCAGCTTTACTGGTAAATACTTCATAAATACGGTTTACTGAATTTTGAATAATGCGTCTTTCGCCTTCTGTCATGGGACGACTTCCGTTACCCAAGTCGGCAAATTCGCCGGTTTTAACCCGATCAGTGGTCACACCCAATTTATTTTTCAATAAACCTTCAGCGTTAAACAACAAACCAAAAACCCCAATGGAACCTGTGATGGTAGTAGGCTGGGCTATGATTTTATTGCAATTCATAGCAATATAATAACCGCCGGAAGCGGCCACCGAACTCATGGAAGCTACAATCGGTTTCGCTGCCTTGGTGAGGGTAATTTCTCTCCAAATGATATCAGAAGCTAAAGCAGATCCGCCTGGTGAATTCACCCGAATCACTACAGCCTTTACATTTTTGTCTTTTCTAGCCTTACGAATCTCCTCGGCAAATTTTTCAGAACCAATATTATTGTCTTCGCCTTTGCCATCTACTATTTCCCCTTGGGCTACAATGACTGCTATTTTGTTGTCGGATGTGTTGGGTTTGTCTTTTACTTTAGACATGGTTTTGGCCGAAATCATATTGAATTTATCGTCCTCTTTTATGCCTAATTTTTTCCTCATCGAGGCATGAACCTGGTCAAGATAAGCTAATTTGCTTACCAATCTGTATGAAACAGCTTGCTCAGGAAGTTGCACCAACATTGAGTCATTGATACGTTTAATTTGCTCGAAATCAATGTTTCTAGACTCGGCTATGCTTTTGAGGTAATGGTTATTGATGGAAGAAATAAACTTCGTGGTTTGAAGTCTGTTTTCGGGGCTCATTTTGTCAAGTATGAAAGGCTCGACAGCGCTTTTAAACTCACCCACCCTAAACACAATGGGCTTTACTTCTAACTTCTCTAAAGTTCCCTTTATAAAAGGAACCTCAGCAAACAAACCATTGAATTCAACCAACCCTTCTGGATACATAAAAATACTGTCTGCTACAGAAGCAATGTAATATGCACCTTCGGAGTAGTAATCTCCATAAGCATATACAAATTTTTTCGATTTTTTGAAGTCAATAAGTGCATTTCTTATTTCCTCTAATTGGGCAAACCCAGCCCTTGTTTCACTCAAATCCAGAAAAATGCCTTTCACTTTATCTTCCCGTTTTGCATTTTCGATACCATTCAAAATATCGACCAAAGACTCATTTCCCTCTTTCATACCAGGAAGATTTAGTTCTTCGAAGGGGTCGTTGGATATTTCAACAATCGGCCTGTTCAGGGATAATTTTAGTACAGAATTATCTTTTAATGTAGGTTTATCCCCATCACTTGCGGAGCCTATTCCTACCAAAATAATGATAGACAAGAAGAGGAAAAGCAACAAGCCAACCACTGTGGCCAATACGAATTTCAGAAATTGTAACATATTTGTTTCTCAATTAACGATGCAATGATAACAGCTAATCGTGAATTGGTTCTCGCACTTTATATGAATGGAATAAAAGTGCAGTTGAAATAGTAGATTTACCCATGAGCGTCTCTGCATTTCGGAAAAGAACACGAATAGGTATAGTTTTGACATTGAATTATGAACATTTAGTCATTTCAAAATATGGGTATCAGGTCAATTTTAGCAAAACCCTTTGCCAGTTGGGTAGTGAACGAACAAAAGAAATGGATGCTACATCCGGCAGCAACTCAGGCCCAAGTGCTTGAAAACTTGTTGGTTAAGGGTAACAAAACCATTTTTGGCAAAGAGCATGGCCTGCATGAAGTATTTGATCACCAAGGGTTTAAAAAGGCTATACCAATAAAAGATTATGAAGGTCTTAAGCCGTGGTTCGACCGATTGGTAACCGCTGAAAAAGATCTATTATGGCCTGGTTTGCCCACTTATTTTGCCAAAACCAGTGGCACCACGAGCGGAGCCAAATTTATTCCAATAACGAAAGACTCCATACCCAACCACATCGAAGGAGCTAGAGACGCTTTGTTGAACTATGTGCAAAAAACTGGCAAATCAGCATTTCTTGACAAAAAACTCATTTTTCTTTCAGGTAGCCCCGTGCTTACCCAAAAGAATGGTATCAACACCGGACGACTTTCGGGTATAGTGAACCACCATGTTCCGGGCTATTTGCGGAGCAACCAATTGCCTTGTTTAGAAACCAACTGCATTGAAGACTGGGAAGAAAAGCTGGAAAAAATAATTGATGAAACACTAGGAAAACCCATGTCGCTCATCTCTGGAATTCCACCTTGGGTGCAAATGTATTTCGATCGAATTCAGGAAAGAACGGGCAAGCCAATCAAAGATGTTTTTCCTGATTTTTCGCTGTTTGTATATGGAGGTGTAAATTTTGAACCATACCGCAAAAAGCTATTCGATAGCATTGGCAAAAAAGTGGACTCCATTGAACTATTCCCGGCTTCAGAAGGCTTTTTTGCCTTTCAAGATGTGCCGGGAAACGAAGGATTGTTGCTGCTTCTCAATTCAGGCATTTTCTATGAATTTGTGCCAGCTGAAGAATTTTTTTCAGAAAACCCAACCCGACTTTCCATCGGCGAAGTGGAACTTGACAAAAATTACGCCCTCATCATCAACAACAATGCAGGCCTTTGGGGTTACGCCATTGGCGATACTGTGAAGTTTGTTTCTAAAAACCCGTACCGCCTGGTTGTAACAGGAAGAATTAAGCATTTTATTTCTGCATTTGGGGAACATGTGATCGGAGAAGAAGTAGAAAAAGCTATGCGTGAAGCACTGAAATTTCACCCAGAAGTGAGCCTGGTAGAATTTACTGTCGCACCACAAGTAAACCCTGATGAAGGTTTGCCGCACCACGAATGGCTGGTTGAGTTTGCCACACCGCCGGCCAATTTGCCTGCCTTGGAGCGCAGAATTGACGAAACACTTAGAAAACTCAATATTTATTACGACGATTTGATCAGGGGTGGCATTTTACAAACCCTTCAAATAACCCGCTTAAAAGCCAATGCTTTTAGGGAATATATGAAAAATGAAGGTAAATTGGGAGGGCAAAATAAAGTGCCCAGACTGAGCAACGACCGAAAAATTGCAGACAATTTGCATCCCTTGAAAAGCTAAATGAAAACCTGCTGCGTTAAGTAGCAGTTAATACATAAATGAAACCTGTTTACTCAACCATTCTTTGTGCTTTTCTCTCCATTCAGGCTCTAATTTGCCAAGCGGATGGGGCTTTGCCGCCGGTATGGTTTTGGCAAAACAAAGGTCAATGGCCTCAAAATATTCAGTTTAAAGCCGAACGGGAAGGTGGACAAATATTCTTCGAAAAATCTGGGCTTACTTTCTTGCTTTATGACGAAGACCATGTTGATGCCATTAGGCATGGATTTTATCATGATGACCAAAAAAAACCCATTAGCGATTCCATAAAGTCTCATGCGTTCAGGTTGCAGTTTATCGGCGGAAATGCCAAAGAAATTCTGGCAGAAGGTGCAAAAACGGCTGACTTCAAAAATTACTTTATTGGCAATGAAGAAAAATCTTGGACCTCTCATGTGTTCGGACACGAATCTATTCAGTTTAAGCAAGTATATCCAGGCATCGATTGGGTAAATTCTGGTAAAAACGGACACATAAAATCGGATTGGGTGGTGCAACCTGGAGCAAACCCAGCTCAAATAGCCTGGCAACCTGTTGGGCTTGACTCTTTCAGCGTTGAAAAAAATAGACTTATTTATTATACCCGATTCGGAGCAGTTGAAGAAGGTCGACCCATAGCCTGGCAGATGACCAAAACTGGCAAAAAATGGGTGGATGTGGAATACAGGAAAGTGGGTAAAAATATAGGATTCAGCCTTCCCAAGGGCTTTGATCCGGCTTTTGAATTGGTTATAGATCCACGTCTGATCTTTTTTACTTACACCGGATCTCAGGCCGACAATTGGGGAACAACTGCCACGTACGACAGCGCAGGAAACATGTACACGGGAGGGGTTGTTTTTGGCCCCGGATACCCTACAACACTTGGCGCATTCAGTATTTTGTATAGCGGACACACCGGAAACGCAGCTTTCAGTAGTTTCGATTGCACCATTTCCAAATTTTCGCCCGATGGTCGTCGACTTTTGTACAGCACTTTTTTGGGAGGACTTGGCTCAGATTTTCCACACAGTCTCATTGTGAATAAAAACAACCAACTGGTTGTATTTGGCACTACTTCTTCTCCAAATTTCCCTATTGGCGCACAAGCTTTTATGCGTAATTTTATGGGTGGCTCCCCTGTCTATCCACTCACCACCGGTTCACTTTTGTACCAAAATGGGGGCGATATTTTTGTAACAATTCTGCCGACACCCGGACAAGCCTTGCAGTCATCAACTTTTTTTGGAGGCACAGGTACTGACGGGGTCCAAGACATCAGCTCAAGTCTTGTGCGAAACTATGGCGATGCTTTCAGAGGAGATGTGGTGGTAGACGGCGACAACAACATTGTGGTTGGCACCTATTCTACTTCAATCATTAATATTGCAGGGGGAACTCGCTGGGGAATTTCCGATGGATTGGTTGTCAAATTTTTGCCAGATCTCAGCAACATCAGATGGGCTCGCTGGGTGGGCGGCAACGGCGAAGATGCCATTTATGATGTTGAAATAGACCAAAACAACGCCATTTATGTTTGTGGCGGCACCCGATCTTCTGAAATTACAATCAGTAGCAATGCCTATAGAAACAGGCCATACAACCCAGGCGCCAGCAATCCTCTAGACCAATTAGATGGGTTTTTATTTAAACTTGACCAAAACACCGGAAATACCCTCGCCGCAACCATTGTTGGGACACCATTTTACGATCAGGCTTTTTTGCTCAGCATAGACATTGACAACACGCCAGCAATATTTGGGCAAACCAGGGGAGAAGTTATACAAACAAATGGAACTTATGGCTATTCAGGAGGTGGTTTGTTCATTCAAAAATTCAATACAAGCCTTTCAAGTCTGCAAGTTTCTACCTCCTTTGGAACACGGCAAACACCCAATCTCTCCCCTACTGCCTTTTCACTCAACAATTGCGGTCAAATCTACCTGGCTGGCTGGGGTGGCCCAAATATTAGTAGCAATGAGTCCACATATCTGACAACCAGCACACAAGGGCTTCCTGTAACAACCGACGCATTCAGAAATGTAACCGACAACAACGACTTTTACTTCATGGTGCTTACCAGAAACGCAGAATTATTGCGCTATGGCTCCTTTTTTGGAGAATTTGGAGGAAGAGGCGACCATGTGGACGGAGGCACCAGTCGTTTCGATCCTCAGGGCATTGTTTATCACGCCATTTGCGGATGCGTAGTTGGATCTTCTACCGGACCCATTGGATCGGCAGGCAGTTATTCCCCCAACATCAGAAGCGGAAATTGCAACAACGGCGCCATCAAGTTCGATTTTGGCAATCTGCTTGCTCAGTTCACCATTGATGCCACGGTCAGCGCTTGCCCGCCTTACAACCTGCGCATTAGCAACACCAGTGTAAATGCTGCTTTTTATGTTTGGGACTTTGGAAACGGCGACACTTTAAGAACCACTTCTACAGGAGTAGACTACACCTACACACAACCCGGCAAATACATCATCAGGTTGAGGGCTTTCAACCCGCTAACCTGTCAGTATGGGGCAGAAGCCATTGATTCACTGGTTGTTGGAAATCCCTTTCCCTTTCAATCAGACACCACAAGTCTTTTGTTTTGCAAAAACGACACCATCCGCATTCAATTTCCAGAACTTGCTACTTATACCTTGACCTGGAGCCCAAACCTTTATCTCTCAAACCCAACTGAATGGAATCAAGTGATTACGCCCAACGGAAGCCAATTTTACACCATCAACATCAGCAACGACACTTGTGAAATTAAGAAATATGTAAATCTAACAAATGAAGAAGTAGTGCTTCGAATTGACACCTCAACCATTTTTGAGCCCTGCGAAAATGTATTTGAAGTCAAACTTGACAATTCCCGAAGCATAGCCGACCAAACTTGGTGGTTTATCTCACCAATAGATTCTACAGAAAACAAAGTGTATCAGCAGCGTTGGGCACCCGGCCAATATCAAATCCGGCTCAAAGGTGTGAAAGGAGACTGTGAAGATAATCTATATTTTAACCTCGATCTCAGCCGAACGAGAAATCCTGTAAAAGCTGGCTTTGAGGCACAATCAGTGTATAAAAACTGTACCGACATTCAATTAAAGATCAAAAATTTATCAGAAAATGCAACGAGCTTTTTATGGGATTTCGGCAATGGATTTACATCTTTTGAACCTGAACCAGAGTTTGTTTTCACTGACACAGCCAGCGTAAAAACAATAATTCTGATGGCATTTCAAGGCAATTGTCGCAATGAAGACACATTGATCATTGTAAAAAAACCTTTGTTGGTTCCCAATGTAATTACTGCCGACGGCAACCAGCAAAACCCTTGCTTTGAAGTGAAAAATCTGCCCGAATCAACAGGAATCGAAGTATATAATCGTTGGGGAAAACAAGTTTACAACAATTCAAGATATCAAAACAATTGGTGTCCGGATGGAAAACAACCCGGCAGCTACTACTTTAACTTAAAGTTTGAAACAGGAGGATATTGCAATGGCTGGCTGGAAGTATTGAAATAGCATACCAATTTCTATTTTAACAATAAAAATTGCTCCGACTTCAGCTTTCGTTCAAACATTTCACTTTAAATCCCATACGTTTGCATGTAGCTACACCAACAACTGCATGAACAACCTTTC
The DNA here is from genome assembly GCA_038205175.1 of Cytophagales bacterium. Classification (GTDB taxonomy): domain Bacteria; phylum Bacteroidota; class Bacteroidia; order Cytophagales; family Flexibacteraceae; genus JBBRCC01. Next base: position 18,523 of record JBBRCC010000014.1, read on the forward strand.
ATGGTTCGAATCCTGGTTCAACTCGCCCTATTATCATTTGCTTTACAGCCACAGAAGTGAAGCGGAAGCCAGAGATTTTATAAGAAGAATTGTATTGAAATTAGGCCTCGCCCAAGGCGCCAAAGTATTGGATATCGCCTGTGGAAAAGGTCGCCACGCCCGCACGCTCCATACCTTAGGCTTAGAAGTAGACGCTTTTGATTTGTCGGAAAACAGCATCAGCGAGGCCAAAAAAACAGAATCACCCGGTTTGCATTTCTATCAAGGCGATATGCGAAAACCTTTTAAGGAAGGATATTTTGATGCAGCCTTCAATCTATTTACCAGCTTTGGCTATTTGGCCAACGACAAAGAGAATAGCGATGCCTTTACTGCCTCGTTGAAAAACGTAAAAAAAGGAGGTTATTTCATCCTTGACTATCTAAATGCAGCTCGTTCATTAGCCCAATTAGTTCCAACAGAAACTATTGAAAAAGAAGACATTACCTTTCATATTCGCAGGCATTTCGACGGAAAATTCTTTAAGAAAATCATTGAATTTGAAGCCAATGGCGAACGTTTTCATTTCGAAGAATCGGTGAGAGGCTATATGTTTGAAGATTTTGAAAAAATGGCTGAACGTGCAGGTGGAACCATTTCCCATATTTGGGGCAATTACAACCTCGATTCCTTCGAAACGGCGTCAAGCGACCGTTTAATTCTGGAAATCAAACACCAAGACTAAGACCTATTCATGAGCCAAAGCCATATCCGTCCAGAGGACGCACTCAACTACCACCAATATCCTCAGCCAGGCAAAATTGAGGTTACACCAACAAAACCACTTACCACCCAGCGAGACTTATCCCTTGCCTATTCGCCCGGTGTGGCCGAACCTTGCAAAGCCATTGAGGCAAATCCCGAAGATGCTTTCAAATATACTTCTAAAGGCAACCTTGTAGCTGTTATTTCAAATGGAACAGCGGTTTTGGGTTTGGGAAATATTGGCCCATTGGCCAGTAAGCCTGTTATGGAAGGTAAAGGCGTTTTGTTCAAAAAATTTGCCGGCATTGATGTTTTCGATATCGAAATAGATTGCAACGACCCCGATAAGCTCATCGAAATCATTGCCTCTCTTGAACCAACTTTTGGCGGAATTAACCTGGAAGACATTAAAGCACCTGAGTGTTTTAAAATAGAAACAGCACTCAAGGAACGACTGAAAATACCCGTGATGCACGACGATCAGCATGGAACGGCCATTATTTCAGGGGCAGCTTTGCTTAATGCGTTGGAACTGGTAAATAAAAAAATAGAAGAAGTAAAATTAGTGGTTTCAGGTGCAGGTGCTGCTGCCATTTCCTGTGCCAGGTACTATCTGAAATTGGGCATAAACCCTGAAAATGTAGTGATGTGCGATGTGGATGGGGTGCTTCGAAAAGATACCATTCCAGCCGACGATGTTCGCTTCCCGTTTGCTACCGCAAGGAATTTAAAAACATTCGAAGATGCCATTTCTGGTGCTGATGTGTTGCTGGGCCTTTCTGTGGGCAACATTGTAAAACCAGAGCAAGTCCAAAAAATGGCGGCCAACCCCATAGTGTTTGCCCTGGCCAATCCAAACCCTGAAATTCCATACGACATTGCCATGGCTTGTAGGCCCGATCTGATCATGGCTACAGGTCGTTCTGACCATCCTAACCAAGTGAATAATGTATTAGGTTTTCCATACATATTCAGGGGTGCATTGGATGTCCGAGCCACCACCATCAATGAGGAAATGAAAATGGCAGCCACCAAGGCTATTGCCCAATTGGCCAAAGAACCCATTCCCGACACAGTAAACAAAGCCTATTCAAACGACAAAATGAGCTTTGGAACTGATTACCTCATTCCAAAACCACTGGATCCAAGGTTAATCACTACCATAGCACCAGCTGTAGCTAAAGCCGCTATGGAGTCAGGTGTTGCCAAAAACCCGATTCACGACTGGGAAAAATATGAGCTGGAATTATTGAAGCGAGTAGGAATTGACCAAAGACTGATTCACAGAATCATAAGGGCCGCCAAACTCAGCGAACGAAAAGTGCTTTTTGCAGAAGCTGATCACCCACGAGTATTGAAGGCTGCGCAAATTGTAAGGGACGAATACATTGGCATACCCATTTTGCTTGGCAATAGAGAAACCATAAAGCGACTGATAAAGGAAAACAGCCTGGAACTCGACGATTGCACCGTTCTCGATCCTTTGGAAGAGCCAGAACTTTGCGCAGAATATGGTGCGGTTTTGTTCGAAAAACGTCAGCGAAAAGGCATGACGAGGGTAGATTGCAACAAAGCGATGCGAGACCGCAACTATTTTGGTGCTGCCATGCTGCACCAGGGTTTGGCAGATGCCATGATTTCGGGCCTGACAAAAGACTATGCGCAAACCATAAAACCAGCTTTGAGAGTAATAGGTATCAAAGAAGGGTCAAATAAAGTGGCAGGTATGTATATAATCAATACGCCAAAAGGCCATTACTTTTTTGCCGATACCACTGTAAATGTTTCGCCAACAGCTGACGACATCGTTGAAATCATTGGCCTTACTGCAGAAAAAGTGAAGTTTTTTGGTGAACAACCCCGAATTGCCTTACTCAGTTACAGCAACTTTGGCAGCAACAATGGTGACGAACCTGCCCGAATGAGGGCAGCTGCAGCAAAAGCCAAACAGGTTTATCCTGATTTGCTGATTGAAGGAGAAATGCAATTTAACATGGCTACAGATGTTCATTTATCGAATGCGCTGTATCCATTCAATTCATTGGGAAACCAGTCGGCGAATACTTTCATATTCCCTAACCTGGCAGCTGGAAATATTGCCTACAAAATGATGGCAGAAATTGGAGGAGCAGAGGTAATTGGACCTATATTGTTGGGCATGAAAAAACCTGTTCACGTGCTGCAGCTTGGAAGCCCAGTGCGGGATATTGTAAACATGGTAGCTATAGCAGTGGCAGAGGCCAATGCGAATTCCAATGGATATCATTTTTGATTGAAATAGGTTTTCCTTATTTCTCCCCTTCGAGCTTAGTGTAAATAGGCGCCAAATTCCTGTTGATCTGACAGTTTTACAACTACATGATCTTTGAATGTGGTGCCTAGTTCATATCCAAGGTAATCGGCAGAAACGGGAAAGTGCCTGTGGGTACGGTTTATGATCACCGCTGTTTGAACCTTTTTTACAGGGAACTGCAGAAAATGTGCAACAGCAAACATGAGCGTTCGACCAGTGTTGAGTACATCATCGGCTACTACTACCACTTTACCATCTACCTCGATGTTTGGTTCTATGAAAATTGGGGGTTGAGTTTTGGCAGTTTTATTCAAAGACAAGGCCACAATTTCAATATGAATGGGTGAAATTTGCTGTAGATGCCTGGCAAGCAGTCCTGCAAAAACATATCCCTCGTCTTTAACCCCAACCATGATAAGCTCCTTCTCAGTATAATTTCGCTCATAAATTTCATAGGCAATCCGCTTAATTTTCTGTTCAAGCTGGGTTGCATTCAATATGGGTTTAAGTTCCATGCAGCGAATGTATTTCCGCAAATTTGACAATGTTTTCGAAGTCTTGCATATTTTCGAATCAAATAGGCTTGGTTGTTGTTATTTCGCAGGCGCAAAACCGAATCCGTCAATGCTACACATGCCGGTTTCAAAAAGTAGCTTCATGCCCACTTTTGGTCTCAAAATTCTCGATAGATATATTCTTGGAAATTTTCTAAGGACTTATCTTTTTGTGGTTTTCGTTTTCACCACCATCATCATAGTGATCGATCTGACCGAAAAAAACGACGATTTCATTAAAACAAAACCAGGTTGGGAGAAAATTATTTTTGAGTATGTCTTAAATCTCGTTCCCTATTTTGCCAATCTACTCAGTCCCATTATGGTGTTTATTGCCACAGTCCTGGTAACGTCCAGACTAGCTGCCCGAACTGAAATTGTGGCAATACTGGCAAGTGGAGTTAGTTTTAAAAGATTGCTTTGGCCCTATTTTTTGGGCTCCTCACTAATAGGTTTGTCTATCTTTTACCTGATTGCCTGGGCTATTCCGAATAGCAACAAACAACGTGTTGCTTTTGAGTTGGTTTACCTCAAAAACCCATTTTTTTTCGAAGGCAGAAATGTTCATCTCAAGGTTGCACCCGAAACCTTTGCTTACCTTGAGAGCTACAACAATGCCAATCAAACAGGCTACTTGTTTTCCCTTGAAACCATCAAAGGCACTGATTTAATCTCCAAGCTTTCGGCCGACAGAATGGTTTGGCAACCGGACAGAGGTACCTGGCAACTGGAAAACTATAAAATGATGCAGTTTTTTGAGGACAATCAAACAGTGCGAAGTGGCGCAAAACTCGACACGCTTATACCCAATTTGACTCCTAAAGACTTTGAAAGCAACTACTTGCACAACGAAACCCTTACCAGTGTTGAACTCGAAGAATATATTCAGCGGCTAAAATCCAGAGGGGCAGAAAATGTTGAACCTTATCTGGTCGAAAAATACCTGCGATACTCCTATCCTTTTGCCATCATCATTCTCACGCTCATGGGGGTGATACTTTCTGCCCGAAAATCGAGAGAAGGACCTGGATTCCAGATTGCACTCGGTTTCCTACTAGCCTTCATTTATATCGTGTTTTACATTATCAGCCGAAGTATTGCTGAAGCCGGTTCAATGCCGCCCATGCTAGCCTGCTGGCTTCCAAACATTGTTTTTGGCATCATAGGCCTGATACTTTACAAAACTGTCCCCAGATGATTCGTCCCGGTTACCGAGATTATACCACGCTGCACTTCCTTGTGCTCATTTGGGGCTTCACTTCTATTCTCGGCATACTTATTTCGGTGAATGCCCCAATGTTGGTATTGTATCGAACTGCTCTGGCTGGTGTGCTCATGTTGACGGTTTTAATGATAGGCAAACAAAAGCTATGGCCCGGCTGGCGTACTGCTACTCAAATGATGGTGGTAGGTAGCCTGATAGCTATTCATTGGTATTTATTTTTTGTTGCAGCCCGTGTCACCAATGTTTCAGCTTGTTTGGCTGGTTTGTCAACAGGAGCACTTTGGACCAGTTTTTTGGAGCCACTTATCACCCGCCGCCCATTCCGTTGGTTCGAGCCATTACTGGCATTATTGGCCGTTGCTGGCTTGTATCTTATATTTTTGTTTCAGTTCGATAAGATTCTTGGCGTTTTGCTCGGTGTAGCATCAGCTGGTTTTTCAGCACTTTTCACGGTATTCAACGGTATATTTTCAAAGCGCCACCACCATCAGGTTGTCACACTTTATGAAATGGTGGGTGCATCAATTTTTAGCCTATTAGCTATTGGAATACTCCTCAATTGGCCAGAAGCCGAGCTTTTCGACAAGTCGTTTTTACCAAACAAAATGGATGTATTCTACTTGCTTATTCTCTCTGGAATTTGCACGGTTTATGCATACTCTGAAAGCGTTCTGCTCATGAAGAAATTCACAGCATTTGCTATGAATTTGGCCGTCAACATGGAGCCGGTATATGGAATCTTGCTTGCACTTTTGTTCTTTGGAGAAACAGAAACAATGCAACCCGGATTTTATGCTGGCACTTTGCTCATCATGAGTGCTGTTTTTGCTTATCCCTTCCTGGAAAAACGGTTGAGAAAGGCATAAAAAAAGTCCCACAATTTGCGGGACCTTAAAATGGTTTCTTTAAATCTTTACACCCTTTCTAATTTAGAAAAGAAGAAGTCGCTTTCAATTACTGCGTTTTCATCAGAATCTGAACCATGAATGGCGTTGGCTTCAATGCTTTTGGCGAAAAGTTTTCTAATGGTTCCATCCGCCGCATTAGCAGGATTGGTTGCTCCAATCAAGGTGCGGAAATCAGCCACAGCGTTGTCTTTGGTGAGCACCATTGGCACAATAGACCCACTGCTCATATATTCACAAAGATCTTTGTAAAAAGGTCTTTCGCTATGAACTTCATAGAATCTACCTGCTTGCGCAGCTGTCATTTGGGTAAGCTTCATGGCTTCAACCTGAAAGCCTGCTTCCTGTATCATTTTGATGATCGCTCCAACATGCCCACCTTCAAAAGCATCGGGCTTTATCATCGTAAATGTTTGTTTACCAGTCATATAGTGATTTGAGTTTTAAAAATTGTCGCAAATTAGAGAAAAAGAATCACTGAATGATTAAAACCTTGAACCTTCAATTTGAACCAAGCTAAAAAAAAATCCCGCTCGAGGCGGGATTTTTATGTTTTCAAGCAAAGCTTATTCGATCACTATTCGACCGCTGCTATTGATAGAGGTTCCTTTCAAATTGAAAGTATAAATACCTTGTGGTAAAGAACCGAAGTCAATCGCAAATTCTTTTGCGCCGGCTACTGTATTCAATTTGGTAGCATAGACTTCCTGTCCAAGCACATTGTTCAATTTTACTTCAACCAATTGAGCACTTGTAGTCAAAATCCTAAATGTTCCGCTTCCAGTTGAAGGATTGGGGAAAAACATGGTAGCATTAGATTTTAACTCGTTCGTAGGCGTTTGAAGTGGGAATGGCAATGGCAATGTGAATCTGCTGGCATCAAATCGGAAGCAAGTGTTGTAGATATGCTTAATTGGTGCCACATCACTAAACTCATCCAAGATAGCATAAGACATAGGAACAAAAATAGAGTCACCGCTTAAGTTGAATGCATAAGGAGAAACACTGGCCAAAATGGCTGCACCCACAAATGGCGATGGGCCTGTGATGTTCATATCAGTAGCATAGCGACCGGGAATGCCAGTCATATTGATTCCTGCCATGTGCATATCAGGAGCTGAGTTTGGTTGAGCAGGGTTCTGAGCAGGAAACAATAAGGTATCAGTATCGAACCAAGCAAACGCTAATTTAGTACCATCCCAGTTCCTTGAAGTTTGAGGTCTATTATCTTCGGTAAACTCTGAATCGGCATTTCCACAATAAAAACAACCCCTAAAAGTCTGTGTGCGTCCCAAATATAGAGGAACAACCGCACCGTTGCTTAACACAACGATATCCCACATCACTTGGCCGTTTCCTGGTTGAACAGAATAGCTAGCATTGTTGGTTCCGTCTTCCCAGCCGGCCACCATTATACCAACCATAATATGAAGATTTCCATAACGATCAACGGTAACATCATGATCAAATGAGGTAGAATATTGCATACGAAAAGTTCCATCAGGAAAATCTTCTTCATTGCCGAAAAGAGAGTCTCTTACTGCCTGCAAAATTGGATCATCGTTGATGTTGATTGATTGAGGATCACCCCAGGTAGTTCCACCATCTGTGGTTTTTAACACTATAGGATGAAAAACTTCGTCATTAACAACAGTATTGTCATGGCCAAGGATGCAAATGTAGCCATACTGCCCAGTTGGGTCAAAAGCAATACTTGAATTAGAATAATTTGCAAGCGGTAGGGGCAATTTAGTCCTCACTGCACCAAAGTTTCCCAGGTTGTTGATTTCACCTTTGTAAATGACAAGGTCGCCAGTATACTCAGCAGTAGCAGGAAGATTTCCTCTTTCAGGATCTACCAAATAAAGTGTGCCGTTTGGCAAAATAGCCATAGCTTCTGCGATGTAACCTTTTGCATCACCATTTTGGTCAAACCAATCCTGATTGCGATTAGAATTGTTGGCATCCATTTTGGCAGCTCCGTACCCAACACCATTCCAATCTGTACCATTTGTGGTTGGAGTAAAAATAACCTGGTATGCATTGGCCGGATTTGTATTTCCTTGTGGATTCAAAATTCCACCCTGAGGATATCTTGCATTTGCGGTTTGTCCCGGAACCAAAGTTGGATTATATAAGGGACCTTTACCTATTGTCCAGTTTCTGCCTCCGTTGGTAGACATGTCGTAGAAAATATTATTTCCCGTTACCCCACCACCAGCTCCCTGATCACCAGGACCTCCACGACGAGTCATGGTAATGGTGTTCAAAATAGGGTCAGCCCACAGGTTGTTTCTAGATCCTGAAATCAATGTAAAAGGATTGATAGAATACCCCATCCCAGTGGTATCGCAGCTTGACTGTACACTTTTTGAACGAGCCTGCGAGCCAGTTCCTAAAAATCTGTTTACAGATTCTTTCTCATTTAACGCCCGAAGAATCATGGCATCTTTTGTTAAGCCCACTTTTGGTGCAGAAGGCTTAAGCCTACGGATTGATTGTTGGCCTACAGCATTCATTGCAGTAGTCAAGGTAATTGAAAGCACCAAGCCTTTCAATAAAAATGTTCTCATAGCTATTTCAAGTTTAAAATTGATTGAACAACAAAAATAAACATATTCCCAACGAAATAAAATTTTGGAAAGATATTTGCCCACAAAATCTTTAGGGTAACACCTTAACTTACAAATGCATATTCAATTGACAATTCGCAAAACCACCATATTATGTTTCTTGGCCATTTTTTCTATATGGGGTTGCTCACCCCGTGTGGCTTATGAGGCTCAAAAAGAAATTGGGGAAAATGGATGGGCGATTTCGGACTCTTTTTTGGGCTTTTATGATGTAGGAGATACAAATCAAGCTTTTAATTTGGTAGCGACAAGTTCGGTAAATGAAAACCTACCAACCTACAATCACCACATTCAGCTTAGTATTAAGCATGTTAAAAGCAGTAAAAGACTTTTCCAAGGTCAGTATAATCTTGTGATGTTTAACCCGGAAAGCGGAGCACCATTGGGTGAAAAAATAGAAAACGGAAGAAAACGTTCGTTTGTACTTTTATCCGGTTTAAAATTTCGGGAAAATGGAGAGGTCGAAATTGCACTGAAACAGTATGATCGGCTCGACCCAATGCCAGGAATTACAAAACTTGAACTGCAGTTGGTTGAGTCAACAGATTAAGAAAAACTAATCATGAGCTGATTTTTTTCCACCTTTTGACCTTTTTCGATCAAAACTTTTCCAATAGTGACTTTGTCTGGTGCCTTCAGCATATTTTCCATTTTCATTGCTTCCAGAACTAAAATAGGCTCGCCTGCTTCCAATATTTGACCTTCCTGAACCAAAATATTTACAACCAAGCCAGGCATGGGTGCTTTGAACTCTTTTAGGACAGTAGATTTTTTTGCACCCAGCCCCATCTTTTCAAGCATAATATCTGTATCAGATTTTACCACAACAAGCTGGTTTTTGTTGCCAACCTTAATCTTGAGCCGCTTTGCGTCGCCGTTCAACCTTTCTACAAGTTCTACTTCCAAACTTTGTCCATTGACCAGAATATGGTAGCGACCTGACGAAAGCACAGAAACATGAAGTGAGTGTTTTGTCTCATCCATTGAAACAATACCTGCTTCAACCCGACAGTGTCTGGCAGAACCATCTTCGAAATTCACCTGAAGATTCATTTATATTCTTGGCTTTTTGATGCAGGGCTAAAGGTGGAGTTCTTTCGTCGGATCCCAAAATAGTTTTTCAAAATCCACAACCTTATCATCAGAAACTGACACGCCTTCTTGTTCAAGTAGTCCCTGCATTGCGTTTGAGTTCCCAAAATGATGTTTTCCTGTTAGCAACCCTTGGCGGTTCACCACCCGATGCGCCGGTACATCGCTCAACACGTGCGAACTATTCATGGCCCAACCGACCATTCTTGAACTGCCTTTGCTCCCGAGATAGACCGCAATGGCACCGTAGCTTGTAACCCTTCCGAAAGGCACAAGCCTAACTACAGCGTAAACATTTTCAAAGAAAGTATGCTCTTGTTGTTGCCTTGCCAAGTTAATTGGGCTTTCTTTCTGGCATATTATCCAACTTGGTCTTCAATTTATCGTCAACCAATATATTGATCTCCACTCGTCGATTGAGGCGCCTACCTTCCGATGTACGGTTAGGTGCCAGAGGTACCTGTTTTCCAAAACCGTGTGTAAGAATCCTTCGTTTCGAAATACCTTTTCTAATCAGATAATTCTTGGCTTCTTCTGACCGCTTGACTGACAAAATCAAGTTTACAAGTTCTGTATCTATGCTGTCAGCATGCCCAATTAGCTCAACCCCTATACCTTGATTCTTTTGCAAGTATTCATATAACCTGTCAAGTCTCTTTCTTGCGTCAGGTTTAAGGTCATGCTTTGCAAAATCAAAAAGACAATTGTCAAAATCGGAAACGATAACACGTTCACGTTTGTTGAGCTCCTCTTCTGCACTCTTTTGGTCTTCCAGTTCTTTTGAAAGCTTATTTGCCAACAGCGAGCTGTCTACTTTTGGCAATTTCTTTCTCAATGCCTCTTCTACTACCCTTTTCAAATTTCGCTGATGTGTGTAGTAAATATCGCAAAAGCTTTTTTCGGGATTCTCTTTAGCAAAAAACACAGTAGAATCAGGGCCAATTGTCAAATAGGCATCAAAACCATCACCATTGAAGAGGTTACCCAAATTCTGAGGCTTACTCCATTTAGTCCAGGTTTCATCCAACCGCTTGGAAAAATAAATATCTGCATCGCCCAATCCCTCATGACCATTGCTGGCAAAATAAAGTACGGAATCACCATCTGCTAAAAAAGGCGATGTCTCAAAACCAACAGTGTTTACTATGTTACCAAGATTAAGCGGTTTCGACCAAATACCTGATCCAACCTCCTTAAACGAAACATATAAGTCTTCTCTACCAAAGCTTTTATCGCTTTTCATTGACAGCATCAAGGTTTTTTCAGATTTGCTCATATGAGCACCTAAATAGCCCCTTTGAATATTTAACTCCGTGATATTCAAGGTAGAAGGCAAAGACCAACCTGTTTCAGATTTAGTTGAAACAGAAACACCTGGATCCATTTTTTTACCTTGATACACGTTGGTGAGGTAAATGGTATTTCCGTCTGGTCCAATACCACAAATTGCATTGTTCCCGTTATTGTTGATTGGTAGCCCAAGGCTTACAGCACGGGTCCAAGTTGTGTCATCTACACGTTCCGACACCCAAACATCCTGTCCGCCATCTTTCCCGCCATTGTTTCTCGGACTCAGCGAGCGCACAAAGAATAGACTTTTACCATTGGTAGAAACCAAGGGCATAATCTCCTCATACTCTGTGTTCACCATGGTGTCCAAAAGTTGAATTTTATAAGGCACATCTTTTACAAGCGGACCTTCTTGAGCGACAGAAACCGAGAAGCAGGTTAAGGCAAACGCTGCAACCAGAAATGTGTTCTTGATAATGGGTTTCATTTTCTTATTCATCCTTATCTAATTTCAGGCTTACCAGAGTTTAGCAATGTTTCTACCAGATTTATTATTGAGCCGAAGGCCAAGCACAATTTCATGTGAAGCAGAGTTTCCCTGAGCAATTCTTGAAGTAGCAAAATCAAAAGAATAGCTCAGATCTATGAACTTGTAAATGTTGAAGCCAACAAGACCTACAAAAGCATTTCCCAATATTTCTCTATCAACTCTATAGCTGGCACCTACCCAGAAACCATTTTGGTATCGAAGCTTTCCTCCTAGGTCAATACTAATAGGAGCACCAGGTGTAAACCTGACCATACCGGTTGGTTGAAGTTCAAATTCAGTAGAAATATTAAACTTATAGGCACCAATTGCATACAAGTGATTTGTCAATTGGTTGTTTACAGAGACCGAATTGTCTCTGTTGAATGAATATTTATTGTTGAGCAATTGGTTAGATGAAATACCAAAGTGCGCTTTTTCAGAATACAACCATAAACCAAGATTCAAATCAGGAATAGCCGTAAGATTTCGGTTAGCAAAAGCCGGATCATCTTGTTGCCTTAATTCAAGTCTGGATTTGTTGAGTGTATATGCGGCAAATCCTGCATTGGCACCAGCTGATAAATACCAAACTTGAGACAAAGGGATATGAATGGCATAGCCAACATAGGCAGAGGTTTTATTGACGAGTGCGGCATTGTCATTCATAATAAAACCACCAACACCATGTCTAATTTTCTTTGGTTGATCTGTTTTGAAACGGATAGAAGACGCTCCTCTCATAGGCAATGAACCAAGTTCCTCTTTGTTAAGGTCTTTTTGATTCAAAGCGGCACTTACACTTACATACATGGTTGAGGGCGAGTTAGGCATACCCAACCATTGCTTTCTGTAACTGGATTTCACGTCTGTGTAATCTTCCATACCTGCTAAAGCAGGGTTGTAAATGTAGCCATTCAGCATATATTGACTGAAAAGGGCCTGTTGCTGGGCTTTCACTCCTGAAACCAGCACGATTGTGGCGAAAAACAGATAAAGCTTTTTCATACGCTGTTATGTTCCGGATTTTGTGTTAACGAAGAATAGTGATTGAGCCTTGAATTGGTTTGAGATCGGTATCTAACTCGATGACATAATAATAGGCTCCCGGAGGCACTGGCGTACTGTTGAACTTACCATCCCACTTCTTCGAATACCCGGGTTCTGATTCAAATACTTTGTTACCCCAGCGGTTGTAGATAAACACCTTAGCATTGGGGTATTTCTGAATGTTTTTAATTTCAAACTCATTGTTTACGTCATCACCATTTGGCGAAAATCCATTAAACACTTTGAATTCCTGATCAACAATAATCAAAGCAGTTGCGGTATCTGAACAACCTTTGTCGGTGGTGCCTGTAACCAAATAGCGAGTGGTCTCTCCGATGGTTACTGTTGGATTATTAGAAGTAGCATTGTCGAGCCCGGCTGCCGGAGACCAAACATAGGTGCTGGCTCCGCTGACCAATACTTTTACAGGAATACGGATTTCCGTGATTTGGCTAGTAGGCTCAACCACAATATTTGGCGCCGGATTAATGATAATGGTAGCCGTATCAGATCTCACACAACCATTCTGACGAATGACATAAACTACCTCGACTGACCCTTCTGCAGGTACATCGACAGCAGATGGATCAAACACACCCGTTGCATTTACTCCTGGACCTTCCCATGTGCCTGCTCCAATTGGCGTGCCCAACAATTGAACAGAAATGCCATTTTTACACAATTCAGTGCCTATTGCTGTTGGAGCAGGAATTTGCCTAAAGTTCAGGTTCACAGCATTGTTCGAACTGCTGTCCCGGCATCCTTGATCAGATACAATTCTGGCGAAATACCTGCCATTTTCATTGGCGAAATATTCGAAGTCGTTGGCACCCGGAATTGGCAAATTGTTTCTAAACCATGACACTACATCGCCAGGGAAAGGAGAAACAGCTAAACGTATTGAATCTCCCTGACAAGTATCGCCTGTCCCTTCAAACAAAACTGCCGGATTTGGAACCCGATTGATGGTGAGTGTAAGGGTATCATTCTTGGAACAGCCTTCAATGGTTTTATTGTAAATAATTGAATAGACTCCGGCAGGAGCTACATTAGGAAATACCCTTGAACCAACTACCAAATTTGGAATTGGAGAAATCCATGTGCCGTCGTTTGGCTCAACAGGAACGAGATCAAAGGCAGGTTGATTTCCGCAAACTATCACATCTGAACCTGCATTCACAACAGGAGGCGTAAGCACCCTAAGCACGAGTGAATCGGTAGAGGTACGAGGACAAGCACCATTGATTGACAATTGAACCCTGTAAGTACCTGCCTGATTCGTAGTCAAACTGTCTGCATCTGCACCGGGAACGGAAACTTGATTTCGAGTCCACACATAGCTGTTTGAAACATTATCTTCAGGCTGGGCAAATAGTGTAATTGAACCGTCTTCACAGATTGAGGTATTGCCAGAAACGCTTATTGTAGGCCTTATTGCCTGGTTGTTGGTGAGGGTTACATTGGTGGTGTCAGTGCAATTTCCTTCAGAAACTACAAATTGAATAATATTGGCACCGAGCGGCACATTGCCTACAGTAACCACACCACCCTGAGAAACATAGCCAGGGCTCAGGAAATTTGGTGTTCCTCTTGTGACAGTAAATGGAATCTGGAACAAACCAATGTCTGAACAAAATGCAAGACTGGATGCAATGGTAAACTCAGGGGAAGGAACTTCTTCAATAGAAATGAAATTTGAGGTTCTCGCACAAGGCCCCAAGGTGACAAGACATTGGTATGTTCCCGTTGTACTGGTTCGTAGTGTATCGTTGTTGGTTCCAACATTCGTTGGTACTCCACCCACTACAATTTGCCATTGATAGTTAAAGGGTGAACCAGAAGCGCTTGGGGCAACCAGCAAGGCTTCTCGCCCACGACAAATTCTAATGGTTCCAGAGGTTACAATCTGACCATTGAATGAACCATAAATTCGAGAAGGTACAGTGTCGTTTACTGTAATAGACCGTGTGCCTGAGTTGGTGCAACCTGCTGTGTTTGTTACTGTTACTATTACCTGGAACGGTATATTGACAGGTGCAAGGTTCACATTAAGTGTTCTGCCACTTATTAAGCCATTGATAGAAGAAGTCCACGAACCAGTATCACTCAGCAATATATTTCCATTGTCTTTACATAACGTGAGAGCAGCCAAACTTGGCAGAGCAGGAGGAGCTTGAATGTCAATGGTTCTTGAGCCAACCAAAATACAACCATTTGTATCTGTAGCCTGATAAGTAATTGTTCTTACCCCAACAGGAGGCACACTCAGGTTCAATGTATCACCAACTAAACCAACACCTGAAAAGCCAGTTCGTGTAAGCGATGGATTGATATCACCCAAAACAATGTTAGCTCCATTGAAACAGGCTTCTGTCGGCAAACTAAATGTGATTGGCGTTTGAGAAGGCTCGGTTACACCCACCGCATCAGTTCTAGCACAACCTGTTGTTGATTCTGTAACACGAACAAAGTAAGTACCCGCTTTCAGGTTCAATGCTACTGTAGTACCCGAAACATTAGGTGTCCAGGCATAATTGAAGCTGTTCGGATTGGCAATAATTACTGTAGCTGTTCCATCTTGACCACCACAGGAAGAAACAGCAGTGCTGTTTATCACGAACAATGGCAATGGTCTCACTGTAATTATTCGGCTATTACTTGAAGTACATGCACCAGAGGTCGCCGTAGCCGTAACAGTTACATCACCATTTAAGCCAGTAGAAACAAATCTACTTCCGGAAACTCCCTGACCAGTCCAAATCACCCCGGTTGAAGGATTAATTGCTACCAATTCAATGGTATCGCCGAGGCAAGATGTTGTATCCAACCCTGCATTCACAGCAATGCTTGGATCGATAGTTAACGTTGTAAATACAGTTCCAACACAACCATTTACTGATACAGTGTAAGAAATGGTATCTACTCCAGGAATAACAGCACTTGGACAATATTGATTAGTTCCTATAGAAATTCCACCTCGTGTAGAACTAAAAATTCCATTTGGAGGGTTGGTTCCTGATAAATTGAAGCATGAAGCTGTTTCACAAACAGATGTAGAAGGCACTCCAAGAATGGTAGGATTCAAATCGTTGGGACTATTTATTACAGCCTGACGAACTGATGAACAACCGGTAGACTGATTTGTAACAGTTACTACATAAACACCAGGAGAAACATTATTTATTGCTGGACCTACGCCAACCTGATTGCCATTTTGACTCCAAATGATGTTGTAATCACCAGGATTTACAATGTTGATGCTGGCACCTCCATCATTGGAATTACAACTTGAAGCTGAATCTGTGTTAATGCTGTAAGCAGGCAAAGTATCGATACAAACCTGTCGGGTATCTGAAGAGATACAAGCATCGTTTGGACCAAAAGAAACGCTATACGTTATTGTTTGGCAACCCACCAATCCAGAAGGATCGAAGGTTCCTAATCCAGGATCTGAAATGCCATTTCCCGACCAATTCACCGATGAACCAGTTGGAGGAATGCTAGCACCTGTGAGGTTGAATGGATTGCTATTAGCACAAACTCCATTAGTAATATCAGAGCCTGCGTCAGCAACGAATGTAACCACTGAAATATTGATGACATTCGACCTGGAAGTACAACCGGCAAAAACAACATCTACAGCAAAATCGCCTTCTTCACAAACTTCCAAACTAGCATTTGTTGCTCCTGGAATAAGTTGATTGTTCCTAAACCACTGATAAGCTAAACCTGTTCCTGAATTGGCTGAAAGTGTTTTACAAGTTCCACCACAAAGCACATTTGAACCTTCACTTTGAATAGCAGCAACAGGTGCAGGCGAAACTACAATCTCATTTACACCAACACTTGTACAACCATTTGCATTGGTAAATACCAAACGATATGGGAAAGTACCTTGAGTAGCCGGATTGAAAAATGTAGGGAAAGGCTGTCCTGTTAAAGTTGTGAGTACTGCTCCCGGAGGGCTAATTGGAATGTTGAAGGGATCGGAACCCAAACACGCAGTAATTGGTTGACCTACGTCGATTAATGTTGAGTCATTTACAATAACATTGACTGTTCTTGATCCTCTGCAACCATTTGCATCGGTTACAGTATAGATAATATTGTTAGAACCAGTTTGTGCAGTAGCAGGATTGAATGTGCTACTTGGTACAAAAACACCACCAGCAGGCTGACCTACAAGTTGGATAGCATCATCACTCCTGCAGTAACTGCTTAAAAGTGGGCCACCTGTCGACGTCAAAACTCGAATCGAAGTATCGGCAAGTAAGGAATCAGGATCATCTACACTTACAAAACCAAATCTTTCACAGCCTGTAAACCTATTGGTTACATTAACCCGGTAAGTTCCTGCTAGTAAATTTGTGATTGTGGCTGTGCTATCTAATTGTTCTCCTCCGGCAGGGAATGTTTCCCATTGAATTTTATAGTCGCCCGGCGGCGTGATAGTCACAGTTGCAGAACCTCCACGCAGGCCACAACCAAGTGTATTTGAAGAGGTTAAGGTAATTTCTGGTTGAGCAATTACCCTGATAATTCTTGAGTCAAAACCAATACATTGACCTTCTATAGTGTAAGTCAGAATGTAGACTCCTGTATCGGTAGGAGAAAACTCAACGGTTGAATCAGTCAGTTGCCTAATTCCCCCTCTGTTGCTTTCCCATATTCCGCCATAAGGGAAAAAGTCATCCAATATTAAAGATGGTCCTCCTTGACAAGCTATCAGATCAGGACCTGCATCTACTGTAGGACTTGGCAGAATGAGCACAGTTCTCGAGGCAATCACTGTACAACCGGGGGCAATTGTGGCCACATAGTTAATGACAGTATTTCCTCCGTTCGGAACATTACCTGGCAAAAACAAAGGTCCACCTGCAGTTTGTATAACAGCATCTCCTGAAAATACCTGACCCGGCCGGTTTGGTATGGCGGAAATTGCTGCAAAAGGTGGTTGACCATTGCTACAGTATGGAGGTTCCGGATTCAATAAAATCTGAACATTCCCTGATTCAGGGCTTGAGACAGGAACCGTAAAAGTGGTGTCGCAACCGGTAGAATTATTTACAATTCTCACGGTGTAGATGCCAACTTTTAAATTTGAGATAGTTGGTGTTCCATTTCCAGTAATTGGCAGCGGACCTGTCCAGATGTATGAAAATCCGCCAGGAATTCCCACTACAGTAACTGTTACTGATCCATCAGTTGCATCGCAAGCAGTAGCATCTGTAATAGCTACGTTACTTACAGCTGGTGAAGAGTATAGAAATATTTGCTTTTCAACTGTTGAAGTACAAGCTGTGATGGGGTCAATGTATGTGTAGGTTAATGTGGCAAGGTCGCCAAAGTCAGCAGAAGGCGTGAAAATAAACAGACCAGGAGAAGTTTCGGAAACGCCAGGACCAGACCAAACACCACCATCGGGCGATGCCAACAAGTTTACAGGAGCAGCATTCTT
Organism: Cytophagales bacterium; assembly: GCA_038205175.1. Lineage (GTDB taxonomy): Bacteria > Bacteroidota > Bacteroidia > Cytophagales > Flexibacteraceae > JBBRCC01. Next base: position 36,293 of record JBBRCC010000014.1, read on the forward strand.
ACACAGATCTAATGCAGGACCAACAATCAATTCTGTGCCTTGATTAATGCGAACCTCTACAACATTTGAAAGGGTTGAACAAGCAGGAGAAACTTGGTTTCGAACGTTGGCTAAGGCGGTAAATTCTAAATACCTGAATGGACTTGGGGTGGATATTTGCAAATCCAAGTGTCCTGGGCCATTTTGTCCAATAGGTTCTGTTGCCGCAAACTGTCCGGAAGCTATTAATTGGTCAGCTGCATTGTAAGCTGCCCAATTGCCTCTTTCTCTCAAATTACTTTCGACATAGATCCTGGCAAAGCGAACTGTAGCTTCAGTGATGGCACCACAAGTACCAAAGTCTAATTTAACTGATTCTGCTTTGTTGTTTCTAAAAGCAATTTCCCACCTGGCTTCAGCTGAAACTTCGGGAGCAGTTGGAGATAATACACCAAGTCCTCCTGCATTGAGTCTATAGGAACCCGGACCAGAATTGGGTCTAAAAATAGGGGCTACCGGATTTCCATTAAAGTCTTTTGCAGAAATGGTTACTCTGCCGTCAGTCCAGTTGGATTCTAAGCCATTTTCACCAATAATCTGATTACAAACCTGAGGGCAACCTGTACCTGTTCCAGTACAACCCAAAGTTACTTGCCTGATAAGAAAATCTGTGTTGTCGCTCAAAGAATTAACTGGCGGCCCAAAACTTCCAGGACTAGACACTTCTACAGAATAATCTCCAGAGGTAGAAACTAAAAGTTCTCTGGTTATATTTCCTGTTGCAACTCCGTTTTTGAACCAGTTGTAGGTTAATCCTGTTTCCCCAGGCTGATTTACCTGAAGAGTAACTGTTGGTGGAACCGTATTGATTGGGTAACAAAGTGTAATAGGACCTTCAGGGGTTACCAACGCTGGTGGATTATTTACAAGAATGAGCTCCAACGATGCTGATGTTGCAAAACATCCTGCTAAACCTGTTGTAACAGTGTAAACCCCGGAAGTGGTTCCTACAAACTGAAAAGAAGTTGCACCCGGAATTGGATTTCCGAGTAAATTCCACTGATAAGATAATCCCGCAGGCACTTCGTTTGCAGTCATCAACACGCCTTCATTTCTGCAACTTTCAACTGTGGAAGTAGGTGATACAATTTGAGCAACCGGAGCCGGTCTCACAGTGAGTATTAAAGTATTTGAAGAACCAGCAGCACAATTCGATGCTGTGGTTACTACGACCCTGTAAACCCCGGCGATACAAGCTTGAATGGTTGAACCATTAGCACCTATCACTAAGGTATCGTTTCTGAACCATTGATAGGTAGCCAAATTTATGCCCGCCTGAATGTCGGCCCGAATGGTAACACAGGTTCCTTGACACACATCAAGATCCTGATCGGCAGATATTACTGGAGTTGGAACCGGGTTCACGGTTACAATTTTGGTAGCGCTCGCAGTACAGGTTCCCTGGGTGGCAGTAAGGGTTAATGTATTTCCACCAAACTGCACGTTCGAAAGTCCTGGGTTAAACAAATTTGGTTGTACAACCCCATTTCCTGACCAAACACCAGTCAAAGGCTGATAGCCACGGAGCTGGAAAATACCTGCATTTTCACAAACAGCGGTATCTCTTCCAGGATTTACAACCGGACCAGGATTAACAAAAGTATTTGCTGTAACAGCTCCTATGCAACCGTTTATATCTGTGTAAGTGAACACAACCGTGGTTGGCCCCTCACCAGCTACTGAGGGTGAGAAGAAATTTCCATTTATTATGCCAGATCCTGTGAATGTACGATTTGTTCCACCGGCAGGAGTTGCAAATAATTCATCGTCAGGATCGGAAGTGCAATATGTAGGGTTCAAGGTAATACTTGGCACAACTGCAGTAGGATCACTCAAACCAACAGATTGTTCAGTAAAGCAACCATTTAAAGAATTGGTAACTGTTGCCGTGTAAGCACCTGCTCCAAGATTACTTGCTGTTAAAGTGGTTTGAACCGGAACGCTGTTCCACGACACACTTACATTTGAAGTTGGGTTGATTAAGTTAACAGTGGCAGATCCGTCTGTTGCACCACAAGATGATGGATTTACCGGGTTGATGATAGTAAACTCAGGGGATAATGATACTGTAAGTTGCATGGTGTCCCTTCCAAAACAGCCGTTTTGGTTCACTTCATAAATATATCTATTGGTTCCAACAATTGCAGCACCTAATTGGACAGTACCATCAAGCGTCACGTTGGGTCCAAACCAAATTCCACCTGAGGGTACACCATTCAATTGCAGATTACCATCGCCCGAACATGCGTTTTGGTCAGGACCAGCATTTACAACAGGGTTGGTGATTACTGATACTATTTTGGTAGCTGAATTTTCGCAACCGTTTGCAAAAGACACTGTATAAGTTAAGGTGTAGTTTCCAGCTAAAACCGTGCTATTGATATTTACAGCAGCATTGGCTTGAATGATTGGTAAGGCAGGATCTGATGTCCAAACTCCTCCGGCAGGTGAAAAACCAATTAATAAATTGATGCCTGAATTGGGGCAGAATGTTTGATCTGGCCCGGCAGTCACAGCTTGCAATTCATTGACAAATGCATTGACTGGGGCCCGATTTGGATTCTCACAGCCAAACTCTGAAACCAATGCTACATAAAAAGTGGTGTTCTGGCTAACAAATACTCGAAAAACTCCACCTGTTACCAAAACGCTGGAGATATCTGTCAATGGTGAACCTCCTGTTGGTGCTGTATACCAGCGATATGATTGACCTGGACCAGCTCCAGAGGCAAATAAAGTAACAAATCCAGGACCACAACGTGTAGAATCAAATGTGGTTGGTAGACCAGGAACAGGCCTGATTACCAATGGATTGCTGAGATTACTTGTATCTCTTGGGTTTGTAGAAATTATTCTGAGCAAATAATTTGTTCCCGCCGGGGTAGTGGGCGGAATTTGAATAACAATTCGGCCTGAGTCTGTTGCTGTAACTGAACCAACAACCACAGGACTCGCAAAACTGCCGGAAGCATTGCTCAATTGAACCAGAAACTGGTTGCCTTGAACAAATGTGTTGATGGTTGAATAATAAACAGAAACCGTGTCGCTTGCGCAAAGGGGCGTTCTGACTGGGTTTTCCAGAATAATTCTACCACATGCTTTAATCTCAACCCCGTTTGATATCGCTCTGTAATCACATTGATTGGTTCTCAACCGAGCTGTAATAACATATTGATAAATGTTTGAATCGCTTGGTTGCCATGTGAATTCAAAATAATTTACTGCAGAATCTCTAGGAATTCCATTTACATACCAAGTAATAAACGGATTGACTCCGCCATTTGTTAAGGTTGCCACGAACTTGTTTACTTCAAATTCACAACCTGAGCTTAGCGAGTCAAGCTCTATGCTTATTAACGGCCTCGGAAAGTAGCGTAAAATAAAGGATTGGGAACATCCATTTGCAAATTCAGCACATTTAACATCTTTTGTTACACAAAGGCTTATGGTGTCAGGAATAGTGTCAGTTCTATTTGGGCCACGTACATACGACAACACATTAGAGATATCGCCAATGGATGGTCTGCCATTCACAAACCACTGATAAGTTGGATTGCCTGAACCATTTACTAAACCAGCAATATTAAAATCAATTGTGTCGGTTGGACAATACCTTAACTGAATTGGGCTGGTTTGTTGAATTGTAGGAATTGGCGGAGGCGAAAAGTCACGCACACCTACTCTAAAAAGCTTCACATCTGAAACAATTCCCCCTGCATGCCTAACTCTGATTCCATATAACCCTGAGTCGGCTAGAAGAGGAATTCTAATTGGAATTGTGGTAGCGGTGGAGGTTGGGCCTGTTCTAACTGTGTCAAAATTGAACGGTGGCAAACCTGGGCCACTAATCTGAACCTGGTACAAACCGCCCCCAAAACATGGCCCGGAAGTGAGAAATGTTACATTAAATGTATTGCCCGGACAAACTTCCGGAGGGATAACACCGAGTACAATTCTGCAGGCTTGACCTTGTCCCAAAGCCAGAGTTGCAGCAGAAAACAAGTAAAAAAGTGCGAGTATGAGTTTTTTCATTGAGGCTAAATGCTAACCGTTTTCAAAACTTTGCTTAGTAACAGTTTAAAAAAGATAAAAACTTATTGCTAAGTCTGTCAGAGTTTTAGGATTATTTTGTTAAAACATTGGATTAAGTTCGCAAAGGTAAATTCAAATTTTGGTTACTTCCAAAGAATCTTGCTTAAAGAACCTAATTTAGTTGGGACAAAATTGATACCTAATTAGTTGGGAAAGGCTTAAATTTTACTTAATTCTGTACATCCGTCAAAAAATCCAAAGAATCATTGATAAATCATTCAATCCCTTTTCATAAAGATTGAGGTTATTTGATTCATATTTGCCCCCACTCAAGCACCAAAAGAATTTATGATTTCTCAAAAAAGTGTGTCAATAGGCATGCTTAGAGAGGGCAAAAAACCGTTCGACAAACGTACGCCCTTTTCTCCGGATCAAATCGCAAGGATATTAAATCAATATCCAAAATGGTCATTTTTTATTCAGCCTTCGTCTTTTCGCTGCTTCTCAGATGAAGCTTATGAACAGGCAGGAGCTATTTTAACAGAAGACATGGACTCTTGTGATTATATTTTTGGAATAAAAGAAGTACCTGAAAATATCCTGTTGCCAAACAAGAGCTACTTTTTCTTCTCTCACACCATTAAGCTTCAGCCGCACAACCAATTGATGTTTCAAACTTTGATTGACTTACATGCTAACTTATATGATTATGAGACCATAGTGAATGAAATGGGAGAACGGTTGGTGGCCTTCGGGCAGTTTGCCGGAATGGTGGGTGCTTACAACGCATTGAGAATGATTGCCAAATCAAGGCTTAACAAAGTCCTGCCAACTGCATCCGAAACGTCTGGCTTGCATGAAATTTATGAAATCATAGGCAATTTGCATTGGCCAGCTATTTCATTGGTGGTTACCGGAACCGGCAGGGTTGGCAAAGGCATTCGGCATATTCTTGAAAAAGCCCATCTTCACGAACTTGATCCTACAATGTTTTTAACCCAAAAACATATAAAACCCACATTTACCATGCTAAGATCGAGTGATTATCATGTTCATCATGATAAAAGATCATGGGATTCGAGTCATTTCTACAATCATCCGGAACAGTATAAATCTACATTTTTAAAATTTGCTCAACAGGCAGATACGCTTATTGCAGGTGCGTACTGGAACCCAAAAGCACCCCAGCTTTTTTCGCTCGACGACTTAAGCCACCCTGATTTCAAACTCAAAATTATTTCAGATGTGACTTGCGACATGGACGGCTCCATCCCTACTACCTTGAGACCAACTTTTGTTGAGAGTCCATTTTACGACGTTGACAAAAATGGTGTTGAGCAACCGGCTTTTTCAAGCAATGATCATATCCATATTTGCGCAGTAGACAACCTGCCAACAGAATTGCCTGCCGATGCATCTATTGCCTTCGGCCAACAATTGATTAACCATGTTTTGCCAGAACTTGAAAATCCTGGTGCTTTACTGGAGCGGAGCGCTATTTTAAAACAAGGTGAACTTAGCTCTCGTTTTGCCTATATGCGGGCTTACGGACTAAACCGACCTGCTATGTCATAATGTTCAATAATGATTTTTTGGGCGCTCTCCGTGGAAAAGGCGATAAACTTCTTGACGAATACTTTGGAGAATTACCTCCCTCTTCCATATTCTCCAGCAGACCAGACCAATTCGGGAATTCCTTTTTGTCTGACTGGGAAGAGCAAACTGATATTGGAAGCCATTTAAAATCCAATAGAAGTTTAAAGGCAGGACAATATTTTTACCAGAAACATCGTGCCCATATTTTGTTTACCTTGGGTTTTATGTCATTGCCTTATTGCTATGCAGCAGCCGATGGAGCCAAAGTGATATTTCATTCCGAAAAAATGAGATCTCAACCTCTTACAAGGCTAAAAGATACAGCCAGATTTGTTGAAACAGTTTGCAGTCCAGATTCTTCAGCTGAAGCATTAAATGAAATGGTTCGACAGGTTCGATGGAAACATGCCCAGGTGAGGGAATTTATGAAGCGGCAATCATTTTGGAATGAAAAATGGGGCTTACCCATCAATCAGGAAGATTTGGCTGGCACCAACCTTGCCTTTTCCCTGGTAGTTCTTAGGGGGTTGCGAAGAATGAGAATTGCAGTTTCGCCAGAAGAAGTTAATCAATATTTTCAACTTTGGAACGTAATTGGCAAAGCTTTGGGCATTGAAGACCTGGTGTTGCCATCGACTATGGCAATCGCCTTGGAACTTGAAAATGCCATCAAAATCAGGCATTTTATAAAAAATGAGGAATCTGTTTGGCTCACAAAATCGCTGTCAAAAACCTTGAATGAAATCATGGGTTTTGTGGATGCAGAAAAAATTATGGGTGCATTACTTGAACCAGATGTAGCAGAAGTACTTTCTTTGCGGCCTGTTTCGTTCAGTCCAATTCAACAAACACTTATCAATACTTTCCTGAAGTGGAAATCTTTTTAGCATGAAAATACTGCTCGTTTTATTAGCCCTTTGTCCAGAATTTGCTTCTATTGCCCTAGCTCAAAAAAGCAACCAGGACGCTTACCGCATAACCATGAGAATTAAAGACTTTAAAGACTCTAGTGTGGTTTTGGGTCATTACTATGGAAACAACCAATATGTGCCAAAAGATACTGCTAAAGCAGACCAAAAAGGCAACCTTGTATTTACCGGAAAAAAAAGCTTGCCAGGCGGTGTTTATTTGCTGGTATTGCCAGGAAGCAAATATGTGGAAATGTTGGTTGGAGAAAGCAATTTCAGTGTAGAATTCGACACGGTGGATGTGGTGAAGAGCATGGTTGTGAAAGGCTCTCAGGAAAATCAGGTTTTCTACGATTTTCAGAAGTTTATGGCAAAGAAGGCTGAAGAAGCTTCCAAAGTGAAAGATAAACTTAAAAACAGCAATCCTGATACCGCAGCATTTGCCAAAAGCAAACTAATGGATTTGGATAAAGAAATTAAAGCGTTCAGAGAAAATCTGTTTGCACAATATCCAAAACTTTTAGCTGTGAAAGTGCTCAAGTCGGCCCTGGATCCAGAAGTGCCTGAACCACCTTTATTGCCAAACGGTGCCAAGGATTCGGTTTTTGCTTTCAGGTATTTTAAAAGTCACTTTTTCGACAACATAGATTTAAGCGATGACAGAATGATCAGAACTCCGGTTTTCCATGGAAAGTTGGATAGGTTTATGAAACAACTGGTGGTGCAAGTGCCCGATAGCATTAACCATGATGCCGACTGGTTGATTGGAAAAACTAAAAGCCCGGAACTATATAAATACATTATTTGGTTTGTGACCAATTCCTACGAAAATAGCCAGATTATGGGCATGGATGCGGTTTTTGTTCACATGGCTAAAACCTACTACCTGAGCGGAAAAGCAACTTGGGTAGATAGCGGAGTGGTAGCAAAAATAAGAGACAGGGTGAAAATACTTGAACCAATACTCATTGGAAAAACTGCACCGAACATGTTTTTGACCGACACCTTAGGCAAACTTGTACCGCTAAGCAATGTGAAAGCAAAATACACCATTCTTTACTTCTGGGATCCAGATTGTGGGCATTGCCTGAAAGTGACACCGGACTTAGGTGAATTTTACAATAAAAATAAAGACAAAGGCATAGAGGTATATGCCGCATCTATATTTAGAGATTCTGCCAAGGTAAAAGTTTGGAAAAAATACATCCGAGATAAAAAGTTAAAGTTTATAAATGTATGGGATTCATACATCCAAACTGATTTCAAAAATCAATATGATATTTACAGCACCCCGGTCATTTATCTCCTGGACGAAAAGAAGAAAATTATTGCCAAAAGGATTGGGGTTGAGCAACTTCCGGATTTTTTCAACAACGGCCTTAAGCTCAAGGTTGATTAAAAAGAAAAATTAATTGCACCTAATCAAGAATTTTTTTGACTTTTCCGATTCATTATTTTACTTTTGATAGGAGAATGTAGCAATTTTCACCCTTATCATACTTCGTCAAATTGGTTCTTACAGAAATAAATTGAAGTAGTTCATGGCTGTGTTTTAAGTTTGCTATTATTTTTCAGGTGAAGCCTTCGAAGGATAAAAATTAATTTAAAAAACATGATCTTTTTACGTAAACTAATGATGCTTTGCAGTGCCTTAGCCATCATCACAACCAACCCAATTTTTGCAGGCTCAAATACTTCTATTCACTTTGAAGCAGAGCCTGATGTGCAAGGAATTCTACAACTTGTCCCTACTATTTCTACGTTTAGTCCAACTTGTGCCAATACAGGAGCCAACATCACCGTTGATGGAGCTAACTTTATCAATGGCGGTACTACAGTGGCATTCAATGGTATTACGTCGGCAACTGTAACTTTTGTAAGCGCCACAAGAGTAAGAGCTATTGTTCCAGCTGGAGCAACAACCGGACTCATCACGATAACTACTTCTGGTGGTTCTGTGAATTCCGTAAGCAATTTTAATTTGAATGCTGCACCTGTTGTAAATCCAAGTGGCCCAACAAGTATTTGCCTTCCAGCACAAACACTAAATCTCACTTCATCGAGAACTGGAGATGAATATTTGTGGCAGCGTTCAAATGTCGATTTGAATCTCAATAATATAACTATAACACCAACCCTGTCAGGAAATTACAGGGTAAGAGTTGTAAATGGAACTTGTACCTCCAGTTATTCTCCAAATCGGGTAGTAACCATAAACAACTTGGCGCCAACACCTTCTGTAACACCAGGAGGACCTGTTAATTTGTGCACAGGAGGTATTGCCCGTCTTACTTCAAGCGCCACAACTGGCAATCAATGGAGTAATGGGTCAACAGCAAGAAGGTTGTCAACAAGCATTGCTGGCGTTTATTCTGTCAGAGTTGTTCAGGGAGCATGTACCACCGCATTTTCAAACGCCGTTACCGTAAATACAGGTGCGACTCCATCAGTGCCAACGCTGTCTGCAAGTGGCCCAACTACTTTTTGCGCCGGCGGACGAGTTATTCTTTATTCATCTTCTCTTGGAGACAGCTATATCTGGCAAAGAAATAATGCAAACATTGTCAATGTCGCAGATTCTTTAATTGCAACACTTACAGGAAATTACAGAGTAAGAGTAATTACCGGAGCATGTACCTCGGCATTTTCAGCCAACACCAGTGTTACTGCCAACACTGTTCCTACTGCACCATCTATTACGCCGGCAGGTCCGTTAACTCTTTGTGGAGGTGCTTCCGCCTTCTTAAGGTCGAACAGAACAAGTGGAAATATTTGGTCTACTGGCGCCACCACCCAACAAATCACAGTTTTAGCTAGCGGAAGCTATTCTGTTAGGCAAGTTACAAATGGTTGTACTTCCAATGTATCTAATACTGTAGTGGTTTCTGCCAATCCAATTCCAGCAGCTCCAACCATTTCTGCAAATGGCCCAACTACTATTTGTGCCGGAGGAAGTTTACAATTGACTTCCAGTGCACTTTCCGGTAATTTATGGGGAAGAGCCGCTGCACCAACTACTGTGATTAGCACAAATAGAAGTTTCTCTCCCACTTCCACAGCTTCTTACTTTGCAAGGGTTGTCGTTAGTGGTTGTACATCTTTAGCATCAAACCAAATTGCAGTAACAGTAAATACTGTTCCTGCAGTCCCAACTATCGTAGCGCAAGGGCCAATTACTTTTTGTCTAGGCGGGAATGTTGGGCTACAATCCAGCAGAGCCAGTGGAAACCTGTGGAGCACAGGTCAAACAATCAGAACTATCAGCCCTACAACTACAGGCACATACACTGTAAGAGGAGTAAATGCAAACTGCACAACAGCAGCTTCTTTGCCTGTTAAAGTAGTTGTTGTTGCTCCTGCATACATTCCACCTGTAATAGGAAGAGACGAAGTTTGCCCCGGCGATTTTCGCCCCTATACATCTGATGCAAGTTTAGGTTACTTGTGGAACAATGGATCTACAGACTCAAGAGTATTTGTTTTTAAATGTCAAGGACCTGACACCACCATCAATCTGCGTATAGCTTTGCCAGCTTGTACCTCAGGCATTGGGTCGAAAACATTGGTGAAAAGGGCTGTTCCAACCGCTCCAACTGTTACTCCTGCTTCAGGAACTTATGGAACTTGTGTGGCTGTAACAGTTACAAATACCTCTCCAGGTGCCACTTTGCTGTATGCATTAGGCGGATACCTACCTGTGTTAGACCCTCCAAATTCATTTACAAAGACTTATACCACTTCAGTCGGCATCAACGCTACCAATACGTTTAGAGCACGTGCTTTAGCCAACGGCTGTTTAAGTTCACCGGTTGCACGATTTTTAACCATCCAAACTCCATGTACAGTAAGTGCGCCAATCATTACTCCGGCTACTGGTGTATATGAAGGCTCTCGATTGGTTTCTATGTCTACTTCAACAGCTGGTGCAACAATTTACTACACAACCGGTGGAAATTCTCCAGTAATTGGAAATCCACTTACCAGAACATACACTGGTCCATTCTGGTTAACCACACCCGGCGAAATAACAATCAAAGCCATTGCGGTATTTAATGCAATTTTTAGCTCCCAGACTATCAACCTGTATGTGCTGAACAACACAACATTCGCTGCTACTCCTGTATTTAGTCCTGTAGCTGGCAACTATGTGGGAGCCACTCCAGTTTCAATTTCCTCGACTTCACCAGGAGCTGTGTTGTATTGGACCAACAACGGAACAACACCTGTTGTAGGAAGTCCATTGACGAACCTTTACACTGGGCCAATTAACGTAACAAGCAATGCACAACTTAAGGCTGTTGCCATTGCAGCTGGTTTACCTCCAAGTGTAACTGCTGTTGCCAATTACAATATTACCCAACCTTTGCCAGCAGGAGACAAAGAAGCTATAGCCAGAAAAAGTGTAGACAGTGAAATAACGCTTAGTGCCAGTGCAGTTGTTTTCCCAAATCCTTCCCAAGGCATTTTCAATCTGCAGGTTTTCAATCCTGACAACAGCAAGGTAAGCTACTCAGTGATTGATCTTCAAGGCAAAGTGCTTCAAAGCGCCATGGAAATGAAAGGTGAAAATGTTCACAAAACCATTGACCTGACCAACCAAAGTGGAAATATGTTTTTCATCCGATTAATGATCGGCGATAAAACACATAACTTCAAACTCACCAAGAATTAGGAATTTAAATTACAGGATGAAAGGGGTCGGCATCATAGCCGGCCCTTTTTTTTAATCCAAATTTCCAATCGCTTATCAATCCATTATTTTTTACCAAGGATTTACACATCGAAAAAGCCGGAAAATGATTCCTTTGCATCTTAATACAGCACTGAAAAACACGTTGACAATTCAATGATTAAGCTCATCCACAAACAATGGGGCAACCTGACCTTGTACTTATTTGAACTTCCAAACAAAACTACCCTGGAATTTTTGCCAGGTTATGGAGCAGGACTCAACGGCCTATACATCCCTACTGCTAAAGGAACGATCAGTATCATAGAGGGTTACAATGAGTTGACTGACATAGAAAAAGAGGGAAAAGTTCGGTTTTTAAGTACATTCTTATTCCCATTCCCCAACAGAACCCAAGACGGAAAATATAGCCATGAAGGCAAACAGCACCAGTTTCCAACCAATGAAACAGCCCGAAAAAATGCACTCCACGGCATGCTGCATAATAAACCATTTACGGTTTCTGGAATTTTTACCGACGGTGAAGTAGGTAAAATTGAAATGGTGTATCACGAAGAAAACCCACCACATTATTATCCGTTTCCTTTTGAAGTGAGAATCAAGTGGGAATTTTCGGTTGATGGCATTTCCTGCCACACAACAGTGGAAAATACTGGAACGTCCAATATGCCAGTCGGTTTTGGATGGCACCCTTATTTCAAAACAGGTTCAACCATCAATAATTGGAAGGTTTGTTTGCCAACAGGGAAGGAATTTTTGGTAGACGAACGCATGATTCCAACGGGCGAAAAAGTGCAGTTCGATGCATTTTCGAAGCCGGGCCTTTTTAACGACACACATTTCGATACCGGATTTGAGCTGAATATTGAATCAAAAATCGTTGAAAGCAGTTTTGAAGATACAACTTGTAGTTTGCGGATAAAAGTTTGGCAGGAAACGGGACCCGGAAAATTCAATTATCTCCAGGTTTACAGCCCCCCCGCCAGAAATATGCTCGCCATCGAACCCATGACATGCCCCGCCAATGCATTGCAAACCGGCGAAAGTCTTAATCTATTGGCACCAGGCGAGATTCAACAGGCTTCTTTTGGAATCGGCTGGACACTGATTTGAGGAAATTAACGTTCGGATAACCTCAAAAAAGAATATATTGGTCAACTTTGCCATTCACCTGTCACATCCAACCTATGAATTTGAAAAGTCACTTCTACACTTTGCTTTTTGTTTTGAACTCACTGGCCTTGCAAGCACAAACCATCACACCTATCACAGATGTCAGGGCTTTGGCTATTGGTGCCACAGTATCCATTCGAGGAGTTATTACTTGCGGGCCGGAATTAGGCCAAGCCAGGTATATCCAAGATGCAACCGGCGGTCTGGGTATATTTTTTGCAACCCCGGCTCAAGCGTCGAATGTGTTAAGAGCAGACAGTGTAACCATTACAGGCACTGTAGCAGTTTTTAACAACTTACTCCAGTTGTCGCCCGTTACAACGGTAACAATCCATTTGAGAAACATGCCTTTGCCAGAGCCGCTTGAATTTACAGGAGCAAGCATAACCCAGGCTTTCGTAGAAGCAAATGAAGGGAAATTGGTAAGACTGAATGAAGTTCCAAATATCAGAACAGCTTCGAATCAGGTCTTTCCGGCTTTTACAGGCAATTCAAACTACAACTTGAACCAGAGCGCAGTTACTCAGCTTAGGGTAAACTCAGCTTCTACCGGAATCAATGGCGTAGTGGGCAAACCACCTCCAACGGCTGGTTTCAATGTTGTGGGCATCATGAGTCAGTTTTGCCAAAGTCCTGCTACCGGATGCACAAATGGGTATCAAATATTGGTGAGAAACTACGACGACTTCATATTGGGTGAAGGACCGAACATTATATCTGCCATTACCCAAACAGACTTCAACCAAAACAGTATGACACTAGCCTTTCAAACCCAAAGAGCTGGTTCAACAAGGGTAGAATATGGGCTAACAACAAACTTAGGCACGGTGCTGAATGATGTAACCCAGGTTATTGACCATACCATTACTTTGCCCAATCTGCTTCCAGGCAACATTTACTTTGTAAAGATTACTTCAAGCAACTTATTTGGCACAAGCGAATCGAATGTGCTGCCTTTTGGAACAGAGTCAAACTCAAGCGGCATCATTGCAACCTATTTCACAGGTTCTGTAGCAAACAATTATGGTGCACCAAACATCACAGCCGTGCAATTGAACCAGTTGGTAGACGACACACTCATTGCCTACATTAACCGGGCAACCGAAACTTTAGACATTTCTATTTACAACTGGAACAACACAAGCTTGTCGAACATTACCAGTGCGGTTAATGCGGCACATGCAAGAGGCGTTCGGGTGAGAATAGTTGCCGATGGAGGAAATGCGAATGTAGGATTGCAAACTTTAAATAATGCCATTAATGTACAAAGATCTCCAACCGGAACCAGCCCGGCGGGATCGTTTTATGGCATTATGCACAATAAATTTATGGCAATAGACGCCAATGCCAGCAACCCTAACTTACCAATCGTATGGACAGGAAGCACCAACTGGACAGCTGGAAACATCAATACCGACTACAACAATGTTGTCATTTTTCAGGATCAGACATTGGCCAAAGCTTATGTGATGGAGTTTGAAGAAATGTGGGGATCGAACACCGCTGTTCAAGGCGAAATCTTCAATGGAACCACAGGGTCGGCAAGATTTGGAAACACCAAGTCTGACAACACCCCGCATGAGTTTAAAATTGGTGGCAAAAGGGTTCAATCTTTCTTTAGCCCCACCGATGCGGTTAGTTCAAAAATCATTGGCTCCATCAATTCAACAGACAGTGCATTTTACACCTGCAATTTGGTAATAACCCGGAACGATCTGGCCTTTGCGCTACGTGATAAATTTGCAGCACTTGGTCAAGGAAACTGTTCATTTTCAATGGTCGATGATACCACTGGAGCCGAAAGCCGTGCCGTGTTCAGCATCATGAGCCAAAGCATGGGAGATAGAAATGTGGTAGAAACACGTGGCGGCTCTGTTCTTCATCATAAATATATGATTATAGACCCGCATTACGAAAGCCTAAACCCACTTGTGTTGACAGGTAGCCACAATTGGAGCAACGCAGGCGAACAACGAAACGATGAAAACACCCTCATCATTTTTGACTACCAAATGGCAAATCAGTTCTACAAAGAATTTGCTGCCAGGTTGTTGGAATTAGACCAAACTCCTTGTTTTTTGGTAACAAACATCGGCCAATCAGTAGCATCGAATGCTTGGACAGTTTATCCAAATCCAAACAAGGGAAGTTTGTTTGTAAACAGCTCAGTAAATGCGAAGGTTTCAATTGTAGATGCCATGGGAAGAATTTTGCTCTCAAGCCAAGTTCAAGCAGGTGAGAAATCACTGGATTTAAGCAAATTACGCAAAGGAAACTATTTGATCAGGTGGCAAACGGAACAACAAGTGGAAGTGAAAAAACTGACCATTGAATAAATGAATATCAAATCAATTGGGATGACCCTGCTTTTTGTGGGGTCATTTTTGTTTTCTGCACATGCACAAAAGAAGTCGAATGCAATAGAACGACCGGCTTTAGTTGTTTGCGTAGTAGTTGACCAAATGCGCTACGATTTTTTAACCCGATATTGGGATACCTACGGTGAAGGTGGATTTAAACGACTTGCCAACGATGGCTTTGAATTTCAACGCACTTATTTCAATTATTTCCCAACCAAAACAGGCCCAGGGCATGCCAGCATAGCCACCGGCACCACGCCTGCCATGCATGGCATTGTGGGAAACGATTGGTACGATGTGGACTTAAAAAGAAACATGCATGTGGTTGAAGACCAATCGGTTGAAGGAGTTGGTTCGTCGAATCCTGAGCACAAAAGATCGCCCAAAAATCTACAAAGCTCAACCCTGGCAGACCAGATTCGTTTGGCAACTAATTTCAGGTCAAAGTCTATTGGTGTTGCGCTGAAAGACCGGGGCGCCATTCTAACAGCGGGACATTCGGCAAATGGAGCTTATTGGTTCGATGAAAAAAGCGGGAACTGGGTCACCAGCAACTATTACCTGAGCGAACTGCCAGCATGGGTTCAACAGTTCAACAGCAACCGAAAACGACTTGACAGCCTGAAATCGCTCACCTGGACTCCCCTGTTGGGCAAAACAGAAGCCTACAAAGAAAGCACTGCCGACAACCAACCTTGGGAAGAAAGCCTGAATAAAAATGCTGCCCCTGTTTTTCCTTATGTGTTGTCTGATATAGGGAAAGCTGATTACAAGGTTATTCCAAACACGCCTTGGGGAAACTGGCTTACCACACAATTTGCGCTTGATGCCTTGCAAGCTGAAAATCTGGGAAAGGATGGAACAACCGATTTTTTGAGCATCAGCTATTCTTCTACAGACAAAGTTGGGCACAGCTATGGACCGTATTCCATCGAAAATCAAGATACTTACCTTCGTCTCGATCAAGAATTGGCAACATTGCTTACAGCCCTCGACAAACAGGTTGGCAAAAATCAATATCTGTTTTTTCTAACAGCCGACCACGGCATTATGGACAATCCGATTTTCTTGAGAAGCAAAAAATTGACCGGAGGAATTTTTAAACCAGGGCCACTCAATGCAGCCTTAAAAACAGCATTTGGCACGGATTCTATCATCAGCCATTTCATCAACATGCAATATTACTTGAATCATGACCTGCTGACGAGAAAGAAAATCACCAGAAAACAGGTGTTTGACATAATGAAAGGCACCTTGATGAAAGCAGAATCTGTGCTCGATGTTTTCGACTTCTACGAACCACAGGTTTTCAACAATCGGTTTCTCCTCCCCTACTACCAAAACGGATATTACCCTAAACGAAGTGGTGATTTTCAGGTGGTTTTAAAACCAGGGTATGCCGACGATAAAAATGAAATGGGAACCAACCACACTTCGCCTTTTAGCTACGACACACACATTCCGCTGCTTTTTTATGGCTGGAAAGTGCCAAAAGGAAAGTCATCTCTGGATGCGAACGTAACCGATATAGCCCCAACTATTTCGAACATGCTTCAGATATTGGAGCCTAATGCCAGCACCGGAAAGGTATTGGAATTCAAGTAGGCTGCTACCTCGAAAATTGAACAATGTGCCCACCATGCTGTGGAAATAAATGGAGCAGTTCCTGCTTGGTTGGGAGGTGAAAATCCTCAAAATCGAAGCCAGGAGCTACTGTGCAGCCCACCAAAGCATAGCCATCGTGTGGAAAAGCCCTGGAACCAAAGTATTGGCCAGCCGGAATAAAATGTTGAGGTGTTTGGTTGTTTTCGAAGTCTAGCCCAAGTAGGGTGATTTGTGCTTCCTCCGTTTCAGGATCGATGCTCAAAATTTCAAGTCCTGTTCCCTCATAAAAATGCCAGCCTTCGTCAGAACAAATGGTATGCAAAGCCGAAAAGCTACCCGGAGTTACAAGAAAGTAAATCATGGTGGCAGCAGCACGAAATTGATCCGGCTTTGGTGGAACTAAAGCAGCACCAGAAACTGAAACTTCGGACCTGTAGGTTTCTTTAAAGAACCCGCCTTCCGGATGAGGCAAAAGCCCCAATGTGTTCTTCAGGTATTCAACCCTTTCTGCTACCGATGAAGACATTGCGATTACTTCTTTTTGCCTTTGACTCGTGCAGTTTCGTTGGTCTTTTTAGCGTCTTCTGCTGCCCGCATCATATCTTCGAAACGCTTGGCAAAACCAGTTTTAGGCTTGTTAGCATTTTTGATTTTGTTCTGATCGAGTTTAGCCTTCAACTTGTCGTGATCCACAAAACCCTTAATCAACTGCTGCTGACCAATGCCAATTACGTTCGACACCAAATAATAGAAACTCAAGCCCGCAGGCAGGGAGTTTAACACAAACATAAACACCAGGGGCATGATGTAGCTCATGGTAAGCATAGGGCCTGTGGCTGTAGTGGTTTGGTTGTTATACCAAGTGAGAACAAGCGTTGAGGCCGTCATCAAGATGGTGAACAAGCTCACATGCGAACCGTAAGCCGGAATGGTAAAGGGCAAATTAAGTATAGAGTCGTAGGTAGAAAGATCGTGTGCCCACCAAAAAGATTCGCCCCGAAGCTCGATACTGTTTGGAAAAAAGTTGAACATGGCCAACAACACCGGCAACTGAAGTAGCAATGGAATGCAACCACTGAGCGGATTAATGCCCACTTGTTGGTATAGCTTCATTTGCTCTTGCTGCATGGCTTGTGCATCGTCGCCGATCCTTTCTTTTAGTTCATCTAATTCGGGCTTCATCACCTTCATTTTGGCCATGCCTACATAGCTTTTGTAGGAAAGCGGGAAAAGCAAAAGCTTGACCAGCAACACCAGAATAATGATAATGACACCGTAGTTGTTGATGTACTGCTCAAGAAAACTAAACACATTCACCACCACATATCGGTTCACCTCCCTGATGATCGGCCAACCTAAATACAAGTTCTTTCCATAGCCTTCGGTAACCTTTTCCAACACATTGAAACGGTTTGGACCATAGAAAAGTAAATAGTCGGCCCCTGCATTTAGCTGCTCAATAGGAATTTTGAGACTGGCAGACAATGTTTTGATGTCAGAGGTGTCTTCCTCGTTGGTAAATGTGCGTGCCTGTCCACCTTTAAAGGGTTGGCTCGCAATAATGCCTGCATTGAAAAACTTTTGTTTAAACGAAAGCCACTGTAGATTTTCTGGCAGCACCTGCACAACTTCTGACATGGTGGTTTCGCCCAAATCAGAAAATTCTTCATCTCCAAAGTAGTAATTTATGGTGCTGGTGGTTCGCTGTAGCACCACGTCAGATTCAAGTCGTTTGAGCTTATCTGCCCAAAGCAATTCAACTGCTTCGCCGGCTTTTGTAGGCACCAAGCCCTGATTCAGCAATTTGTAGCCAAGCGAAAAACCACTTGGTGCCAAACGGTATTCCTGAACAAAACTTTCTCCTGTTTCAGTTTTCAAGGTAAATCTCACGCCAGTCGTGTCTTTGCCAAATGATTCGGCTTCGTAGAACAACTGATATAAGTCTACATCTCCACTGTTGCCAGAAAACTTAAGACCTGACTCAAAGTTGGTTTCATCAACAAGATAGAGAGGCTTTTTGTCGTAAGTGAGATATTGTTTCAACAACACGTGCTTCACTTTGCCACCCTGGTTGCTTAGGGTAACCTTAATATCATCATTTTCTAACACAAATTCCTTTTCTGCGCCATCGGCTGCTATAGCCAAAGCACCTAATTTTTGCTTTTGAATCTGTTTTTTTGCTGAGTCTTCCAGTGCGGCGGAAATACCAAAATTCTTTAATGAATCAACTTTTTGAGTCTTGTTAGTCGGCTCAATTTGAGGCGGTTCAGAGTCTGGAGCAAAGAAGGTGAAGTAAGCAAAAAGAATCCCGAAAATCAGTACTAAACCAGTGGCTTGATTTCTATCCATGTCTTGTTGGCCTTGTTGCTGTAAGGAGCCTTGTTGAAAATCGAGGGGCAAAAGTACGATTAGATTGGGATATTGGGAAGTGTAATTTGAATATTAGACACACAACCTGTTCCTGAAACCACAAGAAGCTAATAAAAACAAGGAAACCGGAGAAATGTCGGCTTTTTTGGGCGGCAGGAAACGCCCCATCATTGTGGCATTAAATCTAACCGAATATATAAAAACTAAGTTTTGAAAATACGCCCCCGTGGCACCCAAGTTTCAAAAATCAATGCTGTGTCTCCAACCTGTCAAAATTCACGATCACTTACCCAATCATCTTTTTTATATTAATTCCAAAAAGTCATGATCGGGCTATTTTACAGTTTGAATTAAAAAAAATCCCCGATCAAATAATGGTCGGGGATTGTGGTGTAATCTTAAAGTTACGCTATTGCACCGAGATTTTTTTCATGAGAATACCTTCTTGAGTAGCCAAACGGATGAAATACAATCCTGCCTGCATACCTTTCACTTCAAGCGGTAGTTCATTGATTCCTGCTGACAACACCTTATTGGCCAACGTCCTGGTGACTTTTCCTTGTGCATCGATTAAC
>JBBRCC010000015.1:0-55471 GCA_038205175.1 Cytophagales bacterium
CAAATCAGAAAATGTAGTTTTATTCCAGATTATGCATTTGAAAACTATTTTACCTTTCGATCTTTTGGTTTTCTGTTTGATACCAATCTCACCTAAATACTTTCCAAAAGAGAGGGCTTTGGTTTAAAATAATAAGGTTGTAATGCCAAGGCGTGATCTGGGACAAACATAGGAGGATATATGTGCTTCATATATCTATTCGTTTTATGGGTGCAATATAAAAAAACCGCCCGGCCTCAAACGAGAACCGGGCGGCAATCAAAAACAATGAGGGGTTGAACAATGGAGGTTATTCCTTCACAAATTTTCGGGTAATGCTAGCACCTGAATTGTCGCTGATGCGCACCAGATACATGCCTTTGTTTAAATCTGCAGTAGGAATGCTAATGGTGGTATTGCCACCTGCATTGATATTTCTTGAAATGAGTGTTTTGCCTGACATTTCTAAAATTTCAGCTTTCAGGCTGCTGCGGCTGTCGCCGATGGTTAGGCTAACCTGGTCATTGGCAGGAACCGGGAACATGCGCACTGGCAAATTCAACTGACGACCTGCCAGGAATGCCGTTGGAGCTAAAAAGATAGCCTGTCCTTTAGGCGTTACGGCTAGTAAGCCAAAACCAGGACCATTTTGGTTGCTGGCAGGTGTAAGAAAACCTGAAGCAAACACGGTGATAGCACTATCCGGAAAGGCATTTAAAGGCACCATAAATGAAGCCACAACTGGCTCGCCGGCGGCAGGAGTCACATCAAGGGTGTACTCAAGCGGATCTACGGATAAATATGGAGTAATGTCTCCATACAAGGCGTTGTCTACCAAAGTCGGACCACCAGATACTTTCACATCTACTCCTGGAGCATCTGTACTTGCATGAACTACACGGAACTGAGATTTACCAGCTTCGGTAGATGCTTCACGTTGTTGGGTCAATACAGTTAAATCAAATCCAATATTACGGGCATCAGGGTTGGCAGCATAGCCAGTAGTTGATAAAAGTCCTGTTGCAGCCAATAAATATGATTCGCCAGCAGTCAAAGTATAGCGACGGAAGAAAACAGGACCTGCGGTGTCATTAGATGCTGATGCAGGCTTGATTCGCACTTGCAATTCAGTGTTGGCAGGTACATCGATAACAGGTGTTGCATTTCTGAACGCCAAACCAGGAACTAATTTAGTAGCACCTACAAAAATGTCGACAGCAGGAGCCGATGCACTGTTGTGTACAATTTGAAGTCTTGAAGTTGTCAATGGATTCAAAACAATTGTTTGTCCACCTGGGGTTACTACCAAAAGGGCGAAACCCGGACCATTTAGATTGGCAGCTGGATTCAAAAATCCTGAGGCCAATACTGTAAGGGCATTGTTTACAAAACCACCTAGAGGAACACTGAAAGTAGCCACAACCGGTGAACCTGAACCGGGAGTAACCTGCAATACATACGTTCCGCCCGCTACGCCTAAATAAGGAGTAAAGTCTCTAAATGCAGCATTGTCTACTAAAGTAGGACCATTCAACACATTCACATCTACGTCCGGTGCATCGGTTGCTGTATGCACTACTCTAAATTGAGCTTCGTTTCCGTTGGTGCTGGTTTCTCTGGCATCAGTTACCACGGTTACATCGAAAGCAGTACTTCTTCCATTAGGATTGGCAGCATAACCCATTTGGGTAAGCAATCCGTTTGCCACTAAAACATATTTTTCATCAGCAGACAGTACGTAGCGATTAAAAAAAACAGGATTTGAAGTATCATTAGATGCAGATGTAGGTTTAATTCTAACCTGAAGAACCTGTCCGGCAGGCGCATCTACAAATGCAGTAGCTTGTCTGAATGAAATGTTGGGCACCAATTTAACAGCACCTACAAAAATATCTACAGCCGGAGCTACCGGAGAGTTGTGCACAATTTGGATTCTTGCCGTTTGCGCAAAAGAAATGGATGACAGGAGGGAAGTACCCATCACCACGAGCATTGAAAAAGAGTTTTTGAGTTTGAACATGAAAATGTAAAATTTAATGAATGAAAAAGGATTTGTGTGGTTAAGACTCTTACACTTTTAAAAGCGTTGCCTGAGAAAGAATTTTTTTTTAGTTTTTAATTTTTGAGACACTGCGTCATGCAGCTTTTTAGTCAAAATGAAATTATTTCGTTTCAGGCAACCTTTTGGGCATTTTTGTAGTCCTATAATAGGTATGGGAAAAATTTGCCCACTGTTTATTTTTCAATCATTCGTTTCAACTTGTCTGTTGAGTCTGTTGTTATTCGTGGCTTGCGATAGGGTTGAGAAAAAAGTTTTGCCGTGCGATGAGCATGCGATTCTCCATCATGATGAGTTTTCAACTTCAGTCAATCAGTCAGTTCGCTTAGACATACATCAAAACGATACAGTCAGCTGTGCACAATTACTCGATGTGCGAAATCCTGTTTTCGGTCGCATCGCCATGCAGAGTGACGCCATCATTTATACGCCTGCAGAAAATTTTACAGGAAAAGATTCCTTGTCCTATTCGGTAACAACGGGTTCATTGGTCCACCAAGCCATAGTAAGAATTTGGGTAAGAGATCCATGTGCACCCAACATCAAGCCTGATTCGGTAGATGTCTTTCTCAATGCCCGCATAAATATTGCTCCAGCTGCGAACGATACCTTCTGTGAAGGTACCAGCATGGCTGTGGCCATTGCTCCTGCGCATGGAGATTTGTTTCCACTTCCCAATAATCAAGTGGAGTACATTCCTCACCAGGGTTTTATTGGCACCGACTTTTTCATATATAAGATGTGTTTTGAAAACACTTGTGCAGAAACAAAAGTTACCATTTATGTTCACGACATTCACGCATGCCGAACCACATTTGCTCCTCAAAATGACCATTTACAGGTAGTTGCAGGACAAACTGTTCAAAAAGCTATTGCTGAATTGATAGGTAATGATGGAGGTTGTGAAAATGATATTGATGTGAATTCGTTTGTTATTGTTTCAACACCGACCAAAGGAACTTTTTCTGTTGTTGGAGGTCTGCTTGAGTATACGCCCAATGTGGGTGCCTCAGGATTTGAAATATTGAGATACAGGGCTTGTAGAACTTCAAGACCTGACCATTGTGAAGAAGCAAACATTGAAATTCAAATTGAGTAAAACATCGTGAATGATTAAACTGTAAACTTATTCATTGTGCAAAACCTACAAGTTGCCAACATGCTGAAAGGTTGCCTGAAAGGTGAGTCAAAGGCTCAGGAATTGCTGTACAACATGTTTTCAGCAAAAATGATGGCAGTTTGCAGACGCTACGTGCGTACAGATTTTGAGGCGGAGGACATTTTTCACGATGCTTTTGTTAAGGTTTTTTCCAATCTGGCTCAATTTAAAGGCGAGGTGCCTCTCGAAGCCTGGATAAGGCGCATAGTGGTAAATACTGCCATCACTCATTTCCACAAATTTAAAAAGGACAGGGAGCAAATCGATATTGAAGTGGTGTATGACGATGCGCCGCAAACCAATGAACTGATTGAAAATTTGGACGCTGAAGAAATTATTCACGTGGTAAAAACATTGCCTGATGGCTACAGACAAGTTTTCAACATGTATGTGATTGAAGGCTACAATCACCAGGAAATCGGAAACTTGCTGGGTATAGCAGAGGGTACTTCGAAAAGCCAGCTGCATAAAGCCAGAGAATTGCTAAAAATAAAATTGAATCACCTATTTGCGATGACTGATGCAAAATGAAGAATTTGATGATCTGATCAGGCGCAAAATGCAAGGCAGCCAAAGTACGCCCCCTCCCCTGGGTTTTGAGCGAATCAGGGCGTCTTTGCCCGAGTCCAGGCGGCGGTTTGCCTTTTGGTTTTGGGTTCCGGCATTGCTTTTCTTTGTAAGCGCAGGCGGGGGAGTTTGGTTGTTTCAAACATCGAACCAACTGCCCGAAGCAAGGTCGTTTTACCGTGAAAGTGGGTCTCAACAGGCTTCAATTCAAGCCGAAGCACAAGAAAGAAACAAAACCGAGCCAGAAATAAACGTCGCCAATAAGCAGACTTTGAAGGAGGCTGCAATTTTAAGCAAAAACATTTCTGCTGATGAATTCATTAGTGAGTCCAGTGCAGTTGCAGCATCTGAAGCGTCGGCTTTAAGAAACAAACAGGGAGTTAAAACCTTAGGTCCAATAAACTCAAATCCAGTTGTTGCTTTGTCTTCTTCAAATTCGACCAGACAGGCAAACAAAATCCAGTTTGAAACCCCATTTGTTAAGAATGTTTTAACAGAAGAAGTAGATTTCATCTTATTAAAAGAGGGCTCCGTGATTTTTCCTCCACATCATTTTGCATCTGTAAACGCCACTTTGCTAGACACTGCTGGCATGACCTGGGCTCACCCTTCTGTGGAAAAAGGTTCATATTCTATTCAATTCGAACCTTTTGCCTCGGTGAAATGGGCAAGCAAAAACATCAGCATTCAATCTGCAGAGCAAATGGATGTAGCAAAACAATCGAGATTTTCGTCGAGTCGTTTTCAATATGAAGCTGGCTTGAACGTGCACAAGAATATTGCCCCTTTCATGCGGATTTTTGGAGGTGTTTCTGTGAGCTATCTTCAAGATGAAACTTCGGTGGTGCAGTATTCTACAATTTCTCAACCTTGCAATTTATACCAATCTGAAGATGGGAATATGCATTTGCTGCCAAAGGTTGAAGCCCATAACCTAAACATCCGGTACAGGAGTTTGATGGTTGGTGGGCAATTGGGTAGCACGGTTCAGCTGACTTCAAAACTTGGGGTTTGGGGCAATTTCCGCCTTCACCGACAGTGGAAAGATGCCGAAGTGCAAAAAGAAGGGTATGTGAATGCCAGTTTACACACCCGTTGGTTGCCTTCAGCTGCCATAGGCTTAAGCCAAACACTTATTGTAAGAGATGGTTACCGTTTCAGTCTTGACCCATTTGTGGAGTTATATGCTAAAGGTGCCATCCGGGTGGGAGATATGTATCAATCGAAGCCAATGTTTTTTGGAGTAAGGGCGAGTGTGTTATTGAATTAGTTCTGCCCAAGGTTGATACTGCAGATTTACTTCTGGAAGCTTGTTTGCAATCACATAGTTTGATTGGGATTTTAACCACATGTAGCACATGAGGTCACATAAGTTTGAGTCGGCCTGGGGAAGTTGAAAAAAATACGTTAAGTACTGAACGTCAATCAGGATAAAGGCGGCAAACCTCATTCATACAATTCGTTTTGGAAGGCATCAAAAGTTACAAACATTGAGGTTTGTGGTGTCTAACTTTGTAGCAAATTTATTGATGAGCACCATGCCAGTTAAAAAATTAGGATTTACCGGACTAGTTTTATTTAGCCTATCTGCGTTTGCACAAAATGCCCCCTTCAATATTTACATCGAGCCTATGACTATCGCCGAACTTGGCGGTCTTCAAGCATTTGCCTTTGGACAGCACAATGGCAAGTGGCTTATTGTTGGCGGAAGGCTCGACGGATTGCATAGAAGGCAGCCATTTGCAGCATTTGATATAGCAGGAAATAATAACCAAATCATTGTAGTTGACCCTGTAACTCAACAAAAATGGACAGCTCCAATTACTTCCCTTTCTGTTTCCTTGCGGGAACACTTGAGCTCCACCAATATGGAATTTCATCAAGCAGGAAATTACCTTTACCTTATTGGAGGCTATGGTTACCATACGGCCACAGCATCAAGAAAAACTTTTGATAACCTTACTGCAATTGACGTTCCTTCTACCATTGAGGCTGTAATAGCTGGAACTTCATTAACCAACCATTTTAGACAAATATCTGATGCCCAATTTGCAGTAACAGGCGGCCATCTCAATAAAATAAACAACACTTTTTACCTGATAGGGGGAAATAAGTTTGATGGAAATTACAACCCGATAGGCAATCCAACCTTCACACAATTTTACACGAATGCAATCCGCAAGTTCAATGTATCTGATGATGGTGCAACGATTACCATTTCTCATTTACCAACTATTACAGATGTTGCAAATTTGCATCGAAGAGATTACAATGCTATTCCTCAAATATTGCCGAATGGAGCAGAAGGAATTACAGCATTTTCTGGTGTATTTCAACCTACTGTGGACTTGCCATTTCTGAATTGCGTAAATATTGATAGTTCAAGTTATATGGTCAACAATTCATTTCAACAGTATTACAACCATTACCATTGCGGAGTTTTGCCCCTTTATTCTGCATTGAACAATGAAATGCATTCCGTATTCTTTGGAGGCATTGCTCAGTATTATGATAGTGCCGGAATATTGGTGCAAGACAATAATGTTCCCTTTGTCAAAACTATTGCCCGGGTGACCAGAAATGCTGCGGGGACAATGGCAGAATATAAACTTCCAATAGAAATGCCGGGTTTACTAGGCGCAGGTGCTGAATTTATCCCTATCAAAAGTGTGCCTCATTTTGGCAACCAGGTACTCAAATTGGATGAATTCGCTTCGGATAGTACATTGGTGGGTCACATTTATGGCGGCATTAGTAGCACTGCTGCCAATATCTTTTTTACCAATACCGGAACGCAGAGCAATGCGAGCAGCCAAATATTTAAAGTGTATGTTATAAAAAACTCAATTACAGGTAATCATCATTTTAATGAACAAAGCATAGGTTCATTAAAAATGCAGGTGTTCCCAAACCCCAATGGAGGTGATTTCTTAGTAAAGTTTAATTTAAGCAAACCGAGTGAGGTGAAAATTAAATTATACAGCATTTCTGGTGGTAAAATTGAAGAGAAGGTCTTCACCAATTTGAGCATTGGAGAAAATACATACCGTCGTAAAATAGAGAACACCGAATCTGGAGGAACCTATTTTTTGACAATCGAAACGCCATTTGAAAAGGCAACACAAAAAATAATTGTCAAACCGTAGGTAGAATTGCTGGCAAATAGCATCTGAGATGAATTCTGCATGAGTCAGCCAAAATTTTTGCAGACTTTTGCATCATGGTCGCTAAACCCATTCTGCTTTACTTTTACCCTTCCAAGGCTTCTTTTGTACGAAAGGACCTGGCTATTTTTCAACAGGCCGGATTGGTAATAGAGCACGAATGTCCGCCTTTTCCCAAATGGCAAACGCCCTGGATGCTGCTGAAGCAGAAATTGTTTTTGCTCACACATATCTGGTCGGCTCAGGTTCTAATTGTGCAGTTTGGTGGTTACCATTCTTTTCTGCCTGCCCTGTTTGGGAAGCTTTTCGGCAAGCCTTGCCTCATTATTCTGGGTGGTTTCGACTGTTACGCATTTCCAAACATCAACTATGGGGTATTTCAAAAAAGGGTGTTGCGCTGGTTTGTGAGCCAGAGTTACAAAATGGCTTCACACCTATCGCCGGTGCACGAAAGCATGGCAAATTCTGCATATACCTACGATCCGGAATCGGGTGAAAGGCAAGGCTACGCACATTTTGTAAAAGGAATATCGACGCCGGTCACCACTGTTTACAATGGGTATGAACCGACGGTTTTCTACAATCAAAATTTGCCGAGAAAGCCACTTTCATTTCTCACGGTTGCAGTAGATACCGGTGGAAGTAATTTTTACCGTAAGGGTATCGACATCATACTTAAAGCTGCCTTGATGTGTCCCGACGGGCATTTCACCATCATTGGAAACAGCAGAGGCGAGCAGGCGGAGCTTCCGGAAAATGTCACTTTGCTGCCGCCTGTAGATTACTCGCAGCTTCTTTCTGTTTACAACGAACACGTTTTTTACCTGCAATTGTCTATGGCCGAAGGTTTTCCCAATGCCTTGTGCGAAGCCATGCTTTGCGGGTGTGTTCCCATTGGTTCGGCGGTGTTTGCCATTCCAGCCATTATTGGAGATTCGGGTTTTATTTTGAAGAAAAGAGACCCCAGGCAGCTGGCAGATTTGCTGAACGAGGCAGTTCACACAGATGTTGTACCTTTGCAAGTCAAAGCACGGCAACAGATTGCAGATCACTTTACGCTGGATAAAAGGGCAAGCGGTTTGCTCCAAGTTATTCAGCAAATGGTGAAATAAGCCACAAGCAACAGCGTTTCCGCATCCATGAAAAAACCGAAAAAACTGCCTAAAGACATGAGAACTAAAGTGACGACCCGGGTGAGGTCGAACTGGCAGTTTATCCATCATCTGGGAAGCAGCTATATTTTGATGGGGATCAACATTTTAACCATGATTATCCTCACTCCCTTGTTGCTTACCCATTTGGGCAAAGAAGGATATGGTATTTGGATAACCCTTACAGCTGTGGTGGCCTATTTTAGCCTGAGCAATTTCGGATTCACCCAAACCTTTCTGATTGAGCTCATCAAAAACAAAGGAAATGAAAGAAAGGCCAACCGGCTCATCAATACGGCTTTCTTTTCGCTCCTCCTTTTTTTGGTGGTCACTTTGCCTCCGTTCTTCTTGGTTCAATACAACATAGGCCCTTGGTTTAAACTCACTGAAAGCTTTGTGCCAGATGCTCAACGAGCTTTTGCTATTGTATACGGCATTTTTATTCTCAACTTTCTTGGGTCTGTATTTCAGCAAGTGATTTTTGGTTTTGGCAAACTTACGCAGCGAAATCTGATGGAAGCACTCAAGCTAATTCTCAACTTTGGGCTCACGCTATTGGTCATCCAAACCTACGAAGGCTTGATGCCAGTGCTGCTTGTGAACTTCCTCACTACTTTGTTGTACATGGCCGCCTCCGTAGCATTGGCGTATAAACAAGTGAGGTTCAAAATTCATCTGGGGCACTTTCACAAACCGACTTTCAACAGATTTCTGGTACCAAGTATGCATTTTTTCGTCCTGGGTATGTCGTCTCAAATCATTCTGTATTCCGACAGCATTTTAATTTCCACCCTTTCAGGCGTTTCTGCAGTAGCTTTTTATGCCATCACTTTTCGGATACCCGACCAATGTCAACGGCTAATTTTCAAAATTTCGGATGTAAAAATTCCTAAAATCACATTCCTACGTAGTCAGGGGCGGTATTTTGAATTGATGTTGCTGCACAACAGACTATTGTGGCTCACCGTGGCAATTGCTTTGCCGGTTGCAGGTTTGCTTATTCTTGCTGGTCCATGGGTGATAGAAACCTGGATGAGTCAGCGATTTGAAGTTGACTTTTGGTTGCTGGTTATTTTCACTTCCAGCATGGTTACCCAGGTGCTCATTCATGTGGAAGGCGTGTTTATCCAAAGCATGGAGTTGCACAAAAAAATGGCTTGGTTTACTTTGGCAGGTGCCGCTTTTCATATTTTATTGGCTATTCTTCTGCATCATTTCATAGGTTTGCGTGGTATAGCGCTTTCTTTTCTGGTTTCGCAAACCATAGTTGGACTCAGCATCGTTGGACAACTTCACAGTTTCATTGGGCAAAATCTTGGTGAAGGAAGGTCGTTTTCATTTTTCAAACTCAGAAACGCAGGCCGATGGACCTTGGAAAATTCAGGTTCTAAAGGTCTTTAAAACACTAGATTCATGCCCTTATGGCTCAACCAATTTTGGTTTCGCATCAAATATCCCTTTAAACTTTCGCTCTATGCTGCGCTTGATATTTGGGTGAGACAAAAGCCTGTAAAAACAAAGGAAAAAACCTTGTTGATATTCAGGCTCGACCTGCTGGGCGATTACCTGTTGAGCCAAAAATTCTTTGGCTTTGTGGCAGAACGAGGACGGTTTGAAGGCTATAAACTCACACTGTGTTGCAACGAATTGGTGGCCGACCTGGCGCAGGAATTGCATGGAGACCTTTTCGAGGATTTCATTTTTCTGAATCGGGCCAGGTTTCTCAACGATGCAAATTACCGTTTTCAAGTGTTGACGGAAATCAGAAGCCGGGGCTTTGAGGTAGTGATTTGTCCCATGCACACCCGCCAATTTTTGCTGGAGTCGGTAGTATGGTGCTCCGGCGCTGTAGAGCGAATTGGAGCCATGCCAGTTGGCTACCACATGGCTACATGGCAGCACAGTCTTTCTAAAAAGATTTACACCGAAATCATAGAAACGCAGCACGGTATGACTTTCGAATTTTACCGCAACCGCCAGTTTTTTTGCAAACTTACCGTGCAAGATCTTCCGGTGAACAACAATGCGATTCAGGTAAAAACCAAATGGTTGAGCATGGCACCTGATATAGATTTCGTGATTTTAGCTCCCGGCGCCAGCGTGGTGCAAAGGCAATGGCCCATTGAAAACTTTGCGAAACTGGCCGATCAAATTTATTTCCAGTTGGGTTTTCCTATTTATGTGCTTGGCGGGCAGCAAGAGCAACATCTGTTTACAAGCATGAAAGCCAAGGTGAATAAAGATGTGATTTTGCAAGATCTGACTGGCAAACTCACACTTCCTCAGGCAATAGGCTTTATCAGTAGGGCTTCGCTTTTGGTGAGCAATGAGTCGGGTCCGGTACACATGGCGGCCATGGTTGGTACTCCCACCATTTGTTTGAGCAATGGCAACCATTTTCGACGCTGGAATCCTTATCCGCAACTGATTTCGCCCAATGTTTTTACCTTATATCCCGATGCGTTTTTTGAACTGGACCGCAAAGGCCAACTTCAGGCCCACACCAGAGGCAGCAAAATTTCGATGGGTGAAATCAAGCTTGAGCAGGTTTGGGAAGAAATTAACCGGGTCTTGAATCCGGTTTAAGGCAAAAAGTTTACTGGCAAAGTAGAAACGCCATCCGGACTGCTGATTCTTAGATGCAAACATGTAGTCCGGGCTGCTGACTAGAAGGGCAGTTGATGGTCTTTTGGTTGTCTCGCAAAATTAATTGCGGGATGAGAGTGGGGGAAGAAAAATGCGATGGGTTGTGAAAATATTTATTTTTCTATAATTGAATATTTATTTTGGAATACGTTACAGAGTTTATGTACTTGCATACAAAAATAAAATTTATGAAAACCAAAATTTACCTCCGTTCGGCAATTTTGTTCCTCTTCTGTCTTTCGCTCAACAGCAAGTCTTTTTCGCAACCTCTTTATGGAGATTTCATTTATCTGCATTTTCCATTCACAGGAAATTGTGAGGATTGGAGTGGGTTTGATTTACATGCCTTGTGTGCCAACGTAACTCCAGCCTTAGGTTACAATGGAGAGGAAAATGGTGCATTTTCTCACAATGGTGCAAACAGTGTTATTCAAAGGCCATATCTGGATTTGGATGATAGCATCACGTTTTCTCTTTGGTATTACTCCAAGTCTGATTCACAAAACACTGCCTTGGTCTACAATGGCAATTCGGAGTTCAATGGCTATGGTTTATTTATGAAAGAACCTTTAACAGGAAGAGGGTTGGGGAATAAAATTGTAGTTGTTCAAGGCGGCGTAGCTGAAAACACATTTAATGGGCTATATGAAGTGCCACTTGAACAATGGATCAATATTGTGATGATTAAAAAGGGCAATTTATTTGAGTTGTATATCGATGGCGATTTTAAGGCCTCGGCTTCCAGAAATTATAACCCGCCATCTACAGCTTTTTCTGTTGGAGCAACTCCAGATCAATATTTAAATGGCTATGGGGGCTTTAATGGAATTATTGATGAAGTGAAGGTGTATAAAAAAGGATTTACGGCTACTATGGTTGCCAACCTTCATCAATCAGATATTACTTCGAACAAAGAATTTCAAACCAAGGCAGATTTGTTTTCTATTTCTCCAAATCCTGCCACTGGCCAGGTAAATATTCTTGCAAAAAATGGATCATTCCAAGAAGTTAGTATTGTAAATAGCTTGGGTCAAACAGTACAACAACATGGCCTTTCACATGCTTCTATTTTAGAAATTGAAACATTGAAATTGGATGTTTCAGGCCTGAAACCTGGTGTTTATTCGGTGGTGGCCAAGGGCAAAATGAAAGCTCAAAAGAAACTTGTGATTCAATAAATCTTTTACAGATCATTTTAAAACAGAAGAGCCGGACAACAATCCGGCTCTTTTGTTTAGGCTCTAAAATCAGAAACTATTTCAATTTAATTTCAACTGCGTGGCCATTTAGGTTGTAGGTAATCAACCGGTCGGGTTTTGCCTTTTCTTCATTCACAAACTTGATTACACCGTCGGTATCTATCCAACCAAAATCATCATAAACTATCATACCTCCAACCGATAATCGAGGCCAGATCCATTCTACAATGTCTTTGGTGCTTTGATATACATCAACATCTACATGACAGAAACACAGTTTTGGAGGGTTGACTCTATCGGCCGTATCTTCCGGAAAGATGCCTTTCAGAATCTCGAAATTTTTGAGTTCAAGATTTTTTGATAACAGATCGACCACTGTTTGTTCGCTGGTATCTGCATGTTCTCCACCTGAATATTGAGAATCTTCATCGCCCGCTTTTACAACACCTGTGAAAGTGTCGGCTAAATAAATCTTCTTTTGCGAAGCCACTTTTGAAAGTTTTTTAGCCATAACTCCGGCTGTGCCTCCTCGCCATACGCCTACTTCTAATACATCGCCTTCAATTTGAGAAGCCACTTGGCCAACCAAATCCCACAACTCATAATTTCGGTACATGTCTACCAGCGTATGTCCCTTTATTGTTTCAAACGTTGAGGCAAACTCCTTATCAATTTTCCAAGGGGCATAGTTTGAATAAGGTCTGATAATTTCGCTATGTGCAGCTAAGGCAGCGTTTCTAAATGGCCTTACTTCCAGATTCAGATTTTTAGTCCGGTAAATTGATTTGAGGATATTGGTAACTATGCCCATATAAATTCTTGCTGTTTTTTGCCCTCAAAGTAAGAGCAATTTCTTCTAACTAACCATTTACAGATATCCGAAGACTCAAAGAATCGACCATGCGCTGAAAGAAAAAAGGGCCAACTCACGCCGACCCTTTTCTATAAAACCTGTAATCAATCTGAATTATTCGCAGCCCATGGTTCCAAAACCGGAAACTTCACGGAAAGTAGGATCTTCGTCGTCTTCAAACAATGAAGCATCGATTTGAAGGTAGGTACCTGTGAAAGTCATATTACCTCCACTCACGTTGAGCTGTCCGCTTTTTGAGAAAAAGAGCTTTTGGTTTTCAAAATCAATGATCATGGCAAAACCTTGCCCTTCCAAATCATCCGGGTCTTCTAAATCATCGAACCAGTTGATAATGTCGTAGCTGCCTTGTGCTTCGCTGTCATACACCAGGTAGTACGCAAAACCTTTCAGAACATCTTCAATGTCTTCGCCACCTTCAAGATTTTCAGGAGAAAGGTCTCCGGAAAGACCAATTACACCGGATACACCATCGAAGTCTCTTCCAAAACCTGAGAATAAATCTGTGCCCCAAAAGTCGCCATCAGCTTGGAAGCAAAGAGCGTAATTCATGGGATAGGTATAACTTCCTGCACCTACTGAACCTCCTCCGGCATTTCCGCCAAAAGCATTTCCGGTTACATAAAGAGATCCACCAGTTTCGCTATTGGTCCAGATTACGCCTGAAGTAGGATCGGTATAGTTGGTAGCCGGAGGGTTTGAAAAAGAGAAGCCACCATCAGCAATGCGCAATTGCTTTCCCGTTTTCGGGTCTGTAATTACAAGCTCGGGCATGTGCTTGAACAATTTCTTGATTCTGGCTACTTCCGGTGAGTCTTTTTTAGGTGCCGGAAGTTTGTCTTGCTGGCAAGCCATAAAATTGACTGCCATAAAGGCTGCCAATGTTGCCATTAGCAGCCTGTTTGTGAATAGTTTCATGGTTAGTTCCATTTAAAGGTGAGGGAAATCGCCTACTAAAATAGGAAACCCAAACGAATAAATGAATTTACGATGGGTCCAAAATTTAATTGGCTCATATTGCCAACCTTGGATTCGGTCTCAGTGCCACCGTCAGGCTTGTTTTTGATTTTTGATGGGCTTGTTAGTCCAAGGCCCAAACCTAGTTCTGCACCTACATAAACGTGCTTTGCAAAGTAGTAATCAAAACCTGCAACAGCGTTTACACCAAAACGAGTAAAGGCGTCGTTTCCGGTCCTCTTATCCTTTTTGATGGTAGATCCGTCTTGTCTTTCAGATGTTTCAGAAGTAGTTCTGATGGCAAGGTCAAGCTCTGCACCTACATAAGGAGATAATCTGTCCGTTCCTGCAAAGTGCTTTTCAATACCTGGACGAATGGCAAAATCAAACTGGGTTTTACGGTCTTTCAATTCTTCGTCGTTGTTGCCATCGGTTTTGTCTTCGTCTTGAGTAACTTCAGAAGTTGAAGAATAGCCTAAAAATGCTGTTGCACGAAAGGCTGAAGTTGGAGAGTTAAATTGTCTGTAGCGAATGCCTCCAATAGAAATTGGGTTGCCTCCAAGAGGGGCAAATTGAACTTCAAGGTTTTTCTCGCCACCGGCAGGTTTAAAATCCTGAGCTTGAGAAACAGTAATGGCAGCTAAGCCAACGAGGAGAGTAAGAATCTTTTTCATGGGAAACTGATTTTTTTTGGTGAACAAATGATTCGTTATCGGCTGCAAACATTTTGAATATTATTGGATTTACAAAAGATTTTTAATCTTTTTTTCATATTGTAAGCATTTGACAATAAGTGTCTTCATTGTATTGACTTAAATTAATGAATTAATCAAAGACTATTTGAGCCGTGTGTTAATAACAATCTAACTCGAAAATGTTCTTAAAATTTGTCTTTTGAAAATTTACAGCAAACCAATGGCTCAAAAGGCCTATCTGGTGAAAATATTGCCTTTATTAACATTGGCGTAACATTCGAACGGAAATCCTTGACATATCTTTGTCGCAATATTCGGACAACACCGCATGTTTGGACTTGAGGCAGGGCTATCCCTGATTTTTTTGTTTTGCATTCTTGCAGCTTGTGCTTTCGAGTTTGTGAATGGATTTCACGACACAGCCAATGCTGTAGCAACTGTTATATACACCAACTCGCTCCGGCCTTGGGCAGCAGTGATTTGGTCAGCATTTTGCAATTTTTGCGGAGTTTTTTTGGGTGGCATTGGTGTAGCGATGGGCATTGTGAACCTGCTTCCACCCGAAGCACTCATAGACATGAATGTGTATCACAGCATTTCTATGATATTGGCCATTTTGTTTGCCGCTATTATCTGGAATTTGGGTACGTGGTATTATGGTCTCCCTGCATCAAGTTCACATACACTCATAGGTTCTATTTTAGGAGTAGGCCTGGCTTTTAGTTTTTTGCCGGGCGAACATCAAACTGCGGTGAATTGGGGAAAAGCAGGCGAAATTGGTTTGTCTCTGCTCATGTCGCCGTTGTTTGGGTTTTCTGCTACCATATTCATGGTGTTCTTTTTGCGCAGGTTGTTGGGTAAGGGAAGTGTTATTTTTAAGGAGCCAGATAAAAAGAACCCACCACCTTTATGGATTCGGTCTATTCTCATCATTTCCTGCACTTTGGTGAGCTTTTTCCACGGATCGAACGATGGGCAAAAAGGAGTAGGTTTGCTTATGTTGATTCTCATCACTGTACTTCCAGCCTATTATGCCATTAATCAGGATTACCGATTAGCTGACCTTAATCCAATTTCAAATAGAATCCTTACTACCACAGCAAAAATCGATACCTCATTGCTCTCCATTTCAGAAAAAGTGGTGCTGGAAAGGGTTGAAATGAATACTGCTCGTTTTGCTATTGACTACAAAAACAAAGGTGACACCTCCATGGGGGCGCTTCAGAAAGAGAAGTTTGCGCTGAGAAATGAAA
Source organism: Cytophagales bacterium (assembly GCA_038205175.1). GTDB lineage: Bacteria > Bacteroidota > Bacteroidia > Cytophagales > Flexibacteraceae > JBBRCC01. Next base: position 15,701 of record JBBRCC010000015.1, read on the forward strand.
TTTTGGCTGTTACAAAAGGCATTGACCTATTGTTGAAAAGTGAAAATGTGAACCTCAATGTACTTGATAAAAAGGAGTTGAGAGCCGTGGTAAAAGAAATGAAGCCATCTACAGACTACAGTCCGATTTGGGTTACATTTCTCATCTCTATTTCTCTGGGCCTGGGCACCATGATTGGGTGGAAACGCATTGTGGTAACCATTGGCGAAAAAATTGGCAAGCAACATTTGACGTATGCCCAAGGCGCTTCTGCAGAGCTTGTGGCTGCAAGTACCATCGGACTGAGTACATTTTTCAGTCTTCCGGTGAGTACCACGCATGTTTTGTCGTCTGGCATTGCTGGAAGTATGGTGGCCAACAAAGGCATCAAAAATCTTCGTCCCGATACAGTGAGAAACATTCTGTTGGCCTGGTTGCTCACCTTACCGGTTTCTATTATTTTATCGGGTTCGCTTTTCCTGCTGTTTCGCTGGTTGTTTTAGTCAACTGTTTTCATGAAGTATCTTGGCTTCCAAAGCCAAAGAAAGGTTGAATGCAGGGCATGAAAACCGCAAATGTGTGATTCGCTGTCTGGCCAACCATTTCGCCCAAAGGCCATGAAACTCGAGAGACAGTGGTAAAACGAAAAAAGGTGAATTTACAATTTTTTCAGCTGTAATTGTGGCAGGAAACAAGGCAGGCAAATTCAAATTTCGGCAAGCAATGTATTGAAGCAAAGCATCAAAACCTTCTTGTTGCGCACAAGGAGCTAGTTTTTCGATGAGCAACTGCCGCAATACCTGCAAATATTTGTTGTGAGGAAAATCGTATACCAAACGGGAGGCATGATAAGCAATTACAAAGGGAAATGGATAATATGGAGCAACAACTTCAGGGCGCTTGCACCAATCATCAGACTCGAAAACCAACTCCAGAAAACGAATGCTTTCAAGGGCATGAACAGAAAGTGGAAGTTCGGATTTCAATCCAAAACCAACCAGGTTGCTCATGACGCTGGCATCGAAACCGGGAGGCATATCACGCACAAAAAAGGTTGTCCAAGCTTTCAGGGCAGTGTATTTTTTTGGAAAGTGCTTTACCTGATGCTTTTTTCCATTTGCATGGGCATCTATAAATGTGAGCAACCATTGCCAATCAGAGGATTGCTTTTCTAAAACCTGATAGATCATCACTGAATCATCAGCATCGTCGGGCGGACGAAAAAACTCCCATCGGCCCAAAATTTTCCCATTTGAAAAATGACCCGGGGGTTTAGTTTGCCAAAAGTTGTAAGTGTTTCTCCCGGCTTTATTTTGGTAAAGATCGAAAACAGGACGCAAGGCATCAATCTGTAGTTCAACCAAGGTTTTTTGTGTTTGTGTGAGTAGCGGCTTCAAGCGCAAAAAATTGAAAAGCAAACCTGCACTGAAATAAGCCGAATTGTCGAGCCTGCTATAGCCCAATGGGTGCCAGCGAACAGAAGGAAACAAACCGTTTGGGTAAGCCCCATCTCCGGCAGACTGCAGCGAAAAAATGAAATGAAAAAGCTGATCTGTAGACCACTTTTCTAAAGACAAATCAGGATATTGAGTTTTCAAGCTGATGGCAACCTACTAAAAAATGCTGGTGAATGCCTCCTTAGCGGCCTCGCCGGAAATAGAACCAGATCCCGTGTTCTGGAAACTTTCGTTAAATCCATTTGGATCAAGGCCAAATTAAAGGCAAAGTTAACACAGAAATCACATTTGTGCCGGGCAAGGAAGTCGGCACTTCATCTTAAGGTTTTAGGCTGTTGGGCAATTTTCAATATATTGCGGGCTAAATTCCAAACATATAATGCTTGTCATACCGTCCATTTCCATCAGTGAGGGAAAATGCGCCAAGCTGTCGGCCCACTCCAATTATAAAAATGCCCAGCTATTTGAACAATCGCCACTCGATCTGGCCATGTATTTCGAAGATAACGGCGTTGAATGGATTCACTTTGTGGATCTGGATGGAGCCAGAAGTGAAGGCACCAAAAACAACCATATTCTGGAAATTATTGCCAAATACACCAAGCTTAAAATAAACTACAGTGGAGGCATACGAACTGACGGCGACATACAAGAAGTGATTGATTGCGGTGCCAAAACCATAACTGCGGCCACGGTTGCAGCTTCAGACCCGGCCATGTTCACCACCTGGATGATTACCTATACACCCAAGCGCCTTATTTTAGGGGCAGACATGGTGGATGGGAAAATTGCTACCAAGGGATGGGCTAACCGCACGGAAATAGACTACATAGAGCACATCGATTTTTACAAAAACAGGGGCATCCAGTTTGTAAAAGTGACTGATGTTTCACGTGATGGTGTGATGTTGGGGCCTAATTTTGCTATGTATCAGGAAGTGAGAGATAAATTTCCTGATCTTCAAATAGTGGCAAGTGGCGGTGTGCGCTCTTCAGAAGATATTCAAAAGCTGAACGATATGGGACTTTTTGCCGTTATAATTGCCCGGGCATTTTATGAAGACAAGCTAACCATGAAAGACCTGGCGAAATTTTTTAGTTGATTTTAATACCCGCATTGTTTCCCCTTAAACCCCGCACATGTTAAACTGGCTTGCAGCCCGCACTGACGGCAGTGAGGAAGGCGAAATGTCGTTTCTCGATCACTTAGAAGCGCTCCGTTGGCACCTCATCAGGTCTGTTGGCGCAATTTTGGTTTTTTCCATTTTGGCGTTTTTCTCGAAAAAGTTTATTTTTCATGACCTCATTCTGGCTCCAACCCGCCCGGATTTTTGGACATACCTGAAACTTTGCCAATTGGCTCAGATACTTGATCAGCCTTTCCTTTGCATAGAAAAGCTCAATTTTATTATTCAAAACCGCTCGATGACCGGGCAGTTTTCTACCCACATTACTGTTTCGTTTGTGGTTGGGTTGGTGATTGGCTTTCCCTATTTCTTTTGGGAAATGTGGCGTTTTGTGAGACCAGGCCTGTATCCTCGTGAACGAAAACTGACCCGTGGCGCAGTCTTTTTTGTGAGCTCTCTGTTTTTTTCCGGGGTTTTGTTTGGCTATTATGTGCTGTCTCCGCTTTCTATCAACTTTTTGGCCAACTACCAAGTAGACGAATCGATAGACAACCAAATTGATTTGCTGTCTTACATTCAAATTTTGGTGATGATGGTGCTGGCCTGCGGATTGATGTTTCAGCTACCAATGGTTATTTACATATTGGCGAAAGGAGGCATTGTTTCGGCAAAATTTCTAAGATCATACCGCAAACATGCCATCATCATCATTTTGTTCATTTCGGCTATTCTCACACCAAGCCCCGATGTGTTTAGCCAGTTGATTGTGTTTTTGCCCATTTACACACTGTATGAAATCAGCATTTTCCTTACCCTTACTGTCGAAAAGCAAAAGGCTCAAGAGGAACTGGCAGAACGGCAGGGTTAGCGAATGAGCAAGGTTTTCAGCAATTGATCCTGAAATTCCAGAAAAATGGTGATGTAGCCCCGAAGGCTGTATAAAATTTTCGCAACATGTGCATTGTAGTGTTTGAAAAGTCTACTTTGGTTAGAAATCAGAAGTAATTCATCGCAATGCATAATCTAGTATCAAACCATTTTTGGTTATTATGAATTTATTTCCACTGTTGATTTCTTGGCGAAAAAAGGGTAGTATTTTACCCGATTGAACATTAAATCCAAATTATTGGATGTTTGTTATCGTGATGGTAACCCTTCTGTTTGCTGCTTGATGCGCTTCATTTCTTGAACCATCTTTGTTGAAGTTTGTCAGAAGAGGGGAGGCACTGCCTTTGCCATTGGCAGTAATTTTTTCAGGTGAAATACCGGCATTTGTGAGAAAGGCTTTTATCGTTTCTGCTCTTCTTTTCGAAAGTTGTAAATTCAATTTTTGTGAGCCAGTATTGTCAGTATGCCCAATGAGTTCGAGCTGTAGGTTTGTATTGGCTTGAAGCATGCCCGACAAGGAATCTAAATAAATAGAAAAATTGTCATTCAATTCAAAAGAGTTGGTTGCAAACTTCAAGCGATTGCTAATCCTTTTCAGTGCCAATGAACTTTCGGGGTCTGGTGCTTTACTGTCGTTCACTACTTCAGTTTTTGGTAATGCTTCTTCTTTGGTAGCAAGTTCTATATGAATTGAATCTTCTTTTTCAGGTATTGACGCCGTTATTTCCAGGTTTTCTGCCTTCAAGAGCATGGAGTCAATAGACGCAAGGAGTTCATTATCAATCGATTCGAGAGGGGTGGTTTTTAATTTAAACCTGAAAATGTCTTCGCAGCAAAACACCGAGTCGAGTAAGGTAGAACCTGCTCGGTTTGAGGCCAAAAATCCATACATACCCGATCCTGATAAGGTGAAAAAATGGTCATCGCCTGCCGAGTTTATGGGTTTGCCAAGGTTTTTCGGTTTTTCAAACAACAAGCCTTTGCTGCCCGATACAAAAACATCTAAGCCTCCAAAGCCGGGGAAAAAGTCAGAGCTGAAATAAAATTTTTGATTGAGTGTGTCATAAAACGGACACCTTTCATTGCCTGGCGAATTAATCTGATTTCCTGCATGTATTGGCTTTCCAAATCGCTTGCGTTTTTCGCTGAACAAGCTATACCAAATGTCGGTGCCACCATAGCCTCCCCTGCGGTTGCTCACAAAAAATAAAACAGTTTGCTGCACACCTTGTAAGTTAAGATTTACACAGTAAGGTTGACTGTTCGAATACTTGACTTTATTGATGTTTTCTGGCAAAGCCTTTCCTTTTTTGAACTTTCCGTCTTTGTCAATCTCGGCCATCATAAGTTTGCACTTCAAATTTCCAGTTTGCTGACCGAGACAAAGTGTGTAGAAAAACTTTTTTCCATCTGGCGAAAAACACCCGTTTGCGGTATGATAGGCAGGCTTTTGTAAGCTTTTTTGCAACTTGACTTCATTTAATTTCTCTGCGCCAGAGCTGTATTTGTAAATTTGAATAGTGTTGAATTCAGGCTGACCAATTTCCTTAACCACCAAAGTGTCTGACCTCAACGAAGAAAACAACACAGTTGAATCGTTTACAATCAAAGGGCTAAAATCGGCATAAGCTGAATTGGGAAATTCAAAAGTGGTATCCATTTGGAAATGGCTTAACAAAGTATCTATGCTTTTGCGATGTGTAATGGCAAGCTTCACGGCGGCGAGTTCGTTCCAAACAGCCTTTTGGTATCTTGGTCGCATGCTCTCAAAGCGTTGGAAAGCCTTCAGTGCATCTTGCATTCGGTCTGTTCGGTAAGCTGCCACGCCCAGCATAAACCATTCTTCGGTGTCTAAACTTGTGTCATAGTTTTTTTTGGCCTGGTTAAGCTGCAAAAAGCATTGTTCATAATCTTTGGCTTTAAACCAGGCTTTTCCAAGTAAAGGTTTGGCTCTTTTGTGGTTGGGGAATAGGTTTAGAATTTGATTAAGCTCTTCCACAGCCGCAATATGCCCATCAGTTTCAACTAGTTTTCCAATGGCTTGAAGTCGGATTAAGCTGGTGTCTCCAGGTTCAAAGATTTGAGCACGCAGCATGAAAGGTGCTGTCAACATCACAATGAATGCTGAAAAGCCTGCAATGAATTTTGTTTTCATGCTTCAAATGGTTTGACAGGGCACTGGATAGCGTGAATAGCCTCTAAATCGATAATTAAGCAAGTAAACCAACGACAATTCCATACTCCCCAGGCCTCCGGTGCCTGATAGATACCGGGTGTTGGCGTTGTTCACTTTTGAGTATGTTGCATCGTAGGTAACAGTGGCTTGAATGGCTTGATATTGAAACCTTACCCCACCTATAAATGCATCGTTCGTTCTCACAAAAGCACCTGGTGCAACATAGATTCGTTGTTTGGAATTGCTTTTATTGGAGAAACTAAACCAACTCCCCACGACCCACTCTGAAGCCCTGCCTTGCCTGTTGTGAAACATGTAGGGCTCGAGGCTGAATCCAGGTAGAAGCGCATACCTCAATGAGGCTGAAAAAACGGTTCTGATTTTTTGGTAGGCAGATTGACTTTCTGGCAACTGGCTTAGTCTGTCGCTCCGTTTGTTGAGCCCCATGGTAGCGGCTTGCAATTCAAGCACAGCCCTATGGCTTATGGCAAACTGGTAGGTTAAACCGGTGTGAAGTTGGAAATATACCTGACGCTGACCGTCAAAAATTTCGCCAGAATTTAAACCAGTATCAAAGTCATTTAAGTCTGTATTAAATTGATTTTCAAACAGAAAGCTATTGTTGTTTAGTTTACGTGTGGAAAGGCATATTCCTACACCGACTCGCAGTTCATGCCTTCTGCCAGCATCTAAAAAGCGTGAAGCAGAAGCACCTCCCTGAATCCAGGTGTTGCGCAAAATTCCCTGGCCTAAGTTGTCGTCGAGAACCAGCGCACCAAGTCCAACATTTTCCCAACCTTTGAAACGTACGGGCTTATTCCATTCGAAACTCAGGAAGGTAGACTGGTAAGGCAAATCGGCAGCCAACCATTGGCTTCGGTGTGCAAGTGTTGCTTTTGCATCGCCGGGGTGCCTGCCAGCCTGCGAAGGGTTGAAGGCCATACCCAGCAAGCCTGATTGAGAAAAAGTGTAGTCTTGCGCTTTGACAAAGGTTTGAATGAGCAAACCAAAAGCTGCTATCAAAAGTCTGATACCAATATGTTGCATGGCTGGATATGGTTTAATGCAATAAGCTTAATTTGCCTTTCAACACCAGGTCTTCGTCGTAAACAGACTTGGCCTTGATTACATACACATAAACGCCAGATGGTTGTAGTTTGCCTTTAAACGTGCCATCCCAACCTTTATCCAAACTGCTATTTTCAACAAAAACTTCTTCTCCAAGCCTGTTGAAAATTCTAAATTCCACCAATTCTTTTACCAGACGATGCAATGGTTTGAAGGAGTCGTTTCTCGCATCATTGTTGGGCGTAAAAGCATTTGGCACAGCCAAATAAGCTTTCATATTTACATTTTTAGAAGTGCTGTCGGCGCATCCAAACTCATTTTTTACCCAAAGATTAACCTGATACATTTCCCCATTGGTAAACTTGTGTTTCGGCGAACTTTCAAAAGAGTTGGAAGTAGTAAATGAGTTGCCATCTCCAAATGTCCATCTCCAAAAAGTAGCTCCAGCAGATTGATCGAGAAATTGAACATGGCTTTTTTCAATCATGTCAAATGGATTGGCTTCAAATCCGGCCTTTGGAGTAGGGTGTATCAACACAGGAATTTTAAGATAATCCTGGCATCCATTTTCTGACTTGACCTGCAATGAATAATGCTGCAAACCAGGTTGCAAAAACTGCAGACCCACTGAAGGCTCTGTAGAAATACCTATATTGTTTTGCGCCCAAAAATAAGAAGTGATTCGCTCTCCTTCTTGTGCAGGCAATGAACCTAGGCCGTCTACATTGAAAATATAGTTTTGGCATGCAGTTTCCGGGGATGGATTGATGAGGGCTTTGGGTCGGGGCTTAATGGTCAATAGCGTTGAATCTATGTTTGAGCAACCTTCCCGAGAAAATGAAGTAAGTATTACCATATAGTTGCCAGGCTGTCCAAACTGGTGTAACCCTTGACCGTTGGCCGAGGCTTCAAATCCATTGTCGCCGTAGTTGTATATGTATCTGTCCGTATTTTCATATAAATCAGGCACCCTTCCTGTGAAGAAAATCAGGCTATCTTTTTGGCAACTTCCAGAAACATCGAAAGCAGGTTTGCTCATCAATATCATGTTGGTATCCAACATGGAACTGGCACTACAGTTTTTGGAATCGATGAGCTTGAGGGTGGTTCGTAACCTACCATTTCGATTGAACAACCTGGAGACATAAGTGCCTGTATCAGAAATGGCAGGTACCGGCTGATTGACAAAGCGATGTGTCCACATAAATTGCTTTACCGAAAAATCTCCTTCCAGCTTCGTAGCCACAAATCGGGTGCTGTCATAGGCGCATGTGTTTTGCAGCGAAAGTGTTGTGCGAACAGGGTTTCTAATCCATAAATCGCCTGCTTTCCAGGTTTTTTGGCAGCTTTGCTTGTAGTTTATGGCTACAAATAAGGCATTGGAACCTGGCCTGCTAAATGTGAGTGAATCGCCCAGAAAAGGAATCGTGTATGTTATTGTGGTATCGTTGGTGTTCCAGACCATGCGGGTCAGCAGCGACTGATTTGGGTATTGAAAGGTGAGGTAACCCCTGTTGCAAACAGTGTCGCTACTCACCACAACATTGGTGTCGGGCAGCAACGTGTTGATGGTGTGCGTCAGCGTATCTTTACAGGTGGTTGAGTCCTCAATCATGAGCCTTACTGTTATAAATTGTCCAGGAGGAAACACCCTGCTTGGATTTAGGTCGTACGTTATACCTTCACCTGGTATATTCCATTTTACTTCCTTAGTCCCAAACCTTACCTGGGTATCAGCGATCAGGTGGGTGGTGTCGCCGGCATTGCAAAAAACATTTGAAGAAATATTTCCACTAATGGGGCTATTGATACTGGCAGCATTCAAATTTGTGCAACCACCAGTCATCCTGCTTCTGACCAATATGTTGCCAAGGTATTTCACTGGAACACTGTAGCGAAGTGTGTCTGCCAACGATAAGGGCAAATTGTATATTGAGTCACCATAGGTTATTGTAGCAGCCAATCGTTCGCTTACGAACCATGGACTTTTAAAAACCTTAACCCGGACAAAGGTATCTGGCAACAGACAGTTAAAATCTATTTGGCTAGGGTTAAAAATAGCTTTAGGTTTTCCTACAACGTTAAACCTGTAGTTTACACTATTCGAGCATCCTGAGGGTGAGTAAGTGGTTACATTAAAAATGTTTGTGTCGGGGCCGAGCGAGTCGGGATGCAAAATGACCCTTCCATTGCCTGTAAATGTGAAATAGTTGGAGTTAAAATGCTGGAACGATATTCTTGAAATACCACAAAACCCGCCGGTGTTTGGTACACCACATCCTATATTTTGGGCTTCATCTTCGCAAACGTTGATTCTGAAAGTAGCCGAATTCACGGGTCTGCTGCATATTTGTACATTTTGACTTACCTGAAGTGTGCAATTGTTGCTTGCCGTAATCCGTAAATTGGCCAGGTACATGCCGGCCGAGTCGAAAATAAATTCTGGCTTTTCAAGCGTTGCTCTACGAATTTGGCCCGATCCTGAACTTCGTTGGATATCCCAACTGTAGTTTAATAATAGGTTGTTATCAGTTGCCATTACATTGGGCGAAAACCTGGTGACTCTGTTTACACAATTGGTATCTGTGCTGATGCCTGCTGACAGTCCTGAGCCCAACAATGCCATCGTGTCGGTAGCGAAACAACCTGTTGCATCTGCCAGCCTGACCACAATAATGCCGTGACCAAAATTTGCCGTTTGCGATGCAGACGCCGAATTGCTCCAGGAGAAAACAAAAGGTGCTTCTCCCGAAACCACTCTAGCCGAAACCGGAACAGTAATTCCGCAAGAAATATTGGTATCGGCAGGTAATGCTACTATGGGTCTCCTGCGGACTTTTATTTTTATAGTCACAGATGTTAGTCCCACTTCAGGGCAATGATTGTCAGTGGCTGTGAGGGTGAAAAAGTGGTCGCCTAAGTCTGAAACCTGTGGTTTCCAACCAAAATGACCGGTTGCCTTCTTGTATCCTGTATCACCTGAAAAATTGGCTGAAGTAATTCCATTGTTCCAAACCAGGGAAACCGAATCATCTGTGTCGGTAGCTTCGAAAAGAAAACTGGCAGAATCGCCAAGGCAAATGGTACGCTCATATTCAGCTCCTAAGTTTACCCCTGAAATGAAAGGCAGGTTGTTTGAACAATCTCTGACCAGAAGCTGAAAGTCCCGGATAACGCTGCCTATAAAAACCCCATTTCTGAATTCATTTACTTGTAAGGCCCAAACAGATTGTATGGTCGATATTGGCCTGCAAACTACTGTCCCGGTGGTAGAATCGAAATTGAATCCATTTTCGGTTGGAATTGGATTGGAAGGCGACAAACCGTTGATGTAGGTGACAGTATTTAAGTTTGGCTGATTTGGGATTACCAGGTTTGTTCGAGGCGAAACTAATCTGAATACCATTCTGTCGCCATCTCTTTCTTGCACTCCACCACTCATCGACACCTCTTGACCAACACACAAAAACGACATGGGGTCTACGGTAAATGCGGGTGAAGAATTGCGTGGCGCATCCAGGTTGTTGAGCCGTGCCTCTACATACAAACACTGGTTCGATGGCTCTACAATGGCATTTACGTTTGAGGACCGGTTGCAATCCCTGAAATAAATGACCCAATCTCGGCACCCTTGCGCAATTTCTTTTTCGCCTACAAATGTAAATTTATGAACACCTGGGTTTGTACCGCCATTGCATGTACTAGGTATTCGCCCACAAAGCATGCTCACATCCTGGGGTTGGCCTACTTGTGTCATTTGAATGGAATCCTGTGTTGGCGCACAGGTAAATGAGTTATAGAAAAGCTTTTGCCTCGGTTGGATAAAAATATTGCTGCCACAATCCCGAAACAATAAAAGTTTAAATCTGAATCTATTTCCGCTTACCCATTCATAGGTAATTTCTGCGCCTACCACGTGAGTAGCAAAGGATGACTCAGCAAATAGCATGCATGATAGGCTAAGGAGCGAAACCAAGAATAATCGTTTCATAACAAAAGAGGTTTAGTAACTACATGTACTAGACACTTAAAACTATGTAAACGCTTCAATCCACCAAAAATATTTTTTTATATAAATTATCAAAAGCAAATTAAATTGATATTTTTATATATTAAATAGTATAACTCTAATTTTAATGATTGATTTATTGGACTTTTTAAATATTGAAAAAAGCAATATATCTTTATGTTATTATACATGTTGCAAGTATTTAGCTGGAAAATAAGCAACGCAGGTTGGTGTAAGCTAAAACAACACGCCAATAATTATGAGAGAAAAGTTGGTCATGTTATAACTTCTCTGGTATAACAAAGTCGCCTTTCACTCCAGGTTTTTGTTGAATGATTCTATTTCTATGATACAATTTATTGAAAATTCTCTTTATGTTTTTCCTCCCTATTGAACCACATTAGACAAATAAGCGCATAAGGTTTACCGCTTCATACTTCATGCTTTGTCCTTTTTCCTCGTTATTACAATACGTGGCTACAGGCATTAACAACTTTTTATATTTCACTTTCTTTTTGCAAGCTTTCTTCATCAGAATCATTTCCCGGCATATCATCCAGCACTTTTTTCACCTTTTCCGCCCACAGCCTGTATCCATTGGCATTGAGATGAACCCCATCGTGAGTCACGTCCTTTTTTAGCCTGTCATCTTCATTGAATTGTTCACTTAAGTCTATCACCTGAATTTGGTTTTCAGCGCAATAAGCCTTTAAATACCGGTTTAGCTCATCAACATCATTGTTGCTTTCTGGCTCGTACCGGGTGTAGAATGTGAGTGTTACCACCGGTTTCACACCTTTCAACACAATGGTTTCTAACAATTGCTGATAATTGGCTTTGATTTGGCTCAAGTCGTAACCCGACAAAATATCGTTGATGCCTGCTTCCAGAAAAATGATCTTGGGTTTCAGTTGCAACACAGTGCCAAGCCGCACCTTCATACCTTGTGTGACATCGCCGGAAATGCCCCGGTTGGCAACATCAGTCCGACCAAGCATTTCGTTCCAATTGCCTTCGTAGGTAATTGAGTTGCCCAACATCACAATATTCATTGGCCCGGTGTACAAATTTTGGTGCTTGTCGACTTCATTATCCCAATTTGGGGCATAAGGTGCCTGGGTCAATTTTCTCCAAAGTCTTTCATAGAGTTTGTTGTGAACCAGCCCATATATTCCACCTGCCAAAATCGCAATATTCAGCAAAAGCAACAGGAAGAACGGTTTTTTAAAATTCATCTTCCATTTCGGTTATTATGATTGAGCTCAAACTATCTTTTCACAGCTTCTTCGTAGGCATCCATGTAGTATTGCCCCAAATACTGCCAATCGAAAAGTTCGGAAGATCGTTCTGTTTTATTTCGTTGGGCAATTCTTTCCCTTCTGCTTTGGCGAACAAAAGTCAGCATTTGCTCAGATAGCTCTTCGGCAGCATCGCTGTAAGATTGATATCGACGGTGGGTCACGTAAATGCCATCTTTTTCGTTGTCGCTCATGGTGCTCAGCACAAAGTCGCCAAAGCCCGACAAATCACTGGTAATGGTAGGAACTCCGCTTGCTATGCATTCCAATGGAGTATATCCCCACGGTTCGTAGTAGCTAGGAAAAACGCCCAGGTGACAACCTCGCACAAACTGGCCGTAGTCCATGCCAAACAAAGGATTTGAAGAAGCGATAAAGTCAGGATGATAGACCATTTTCACTTTGTGGTGGCGGTGGTTGAGCAGGCCTAAGTGCCTGATAGAATGCAAAATCTCATCGCCAGCGTCGTTTACCAAATTGTGGGTTACCACCAAAGGCAATTGGCCTGATTTCCAGGATTGGAGGTTTCTTCTTAGTCTAAGTTTCCAATATGAGTCAATAAATTGGTTCAAATCAGGAAACTTGGAATCGGGACTTGAGGCGCTGGCATAAAACAAACGCTCGCCCACTTGTTCCTGTATTGCCTGCGTGTTTTCTCTGATTTCCTCCATCAAAGCCCGACTTTGAAGAGCCTGAGGATTGAGACTGTGCACAGGTTGCTTGGTAACAATGAACATCACTACTGTGGTTTCCAGGTTGAGCAACTGCATTTTCCAATTAAGCCGGGCAAGGGCTTCAAGGGTAATGTCAAAGCCTTTGTTTTTAAACTCGAACCGACCGGAAGTGAAAAAATACAAGGTGTTGTCCAAATCCCAACTGTAGCTTTGGAAGAAGTGCCCCATCACAAACTCATGGATTTTGTCCTTGTAGATTTTGTGCAGGTTTTGAAACTCGTGCAAAGCGGTGAATCGCTCGATATTCAATCCGTTGGGAAGAATAAAATCGGGTTTTCTTCCAAGTAAGTGCAAGCATTCCCGGGCGGTTACTTCGCTCACTGTTGTAAACACGTGGCTCCCATGTGCCGCTGCTCGCTCCACTTTCACTGTATGTAACACATTGAAATGCGTGGCTTCTTTTGCCCAGTCAAAAAAGGGCAAATGGTCGTAGAAAAACGCATCATTCATGGCAATATACCGTCCCAGCAAGGTAGCATGGGTAGTAAACACCACTTTTAGGTTCAAGTGGTCACGCCTGATTTCAGGAATACAGGTGGAGGCCATCCACTCATGAAAATGAGCAACAACTGCATGTTTCGACGGAATATCGGTATGGTGCAAAGTGGCAAAAAATGATTTTACCAAATCGCCAAAAGCAGCGCAAATGTCGAACAAGCTATCTCCGTCGGGGCAGGCAATATCATGATGCTCCCAAAGGTTGTACTTGATGTCGGCCAATTTGTAGTACACCGAATAGGGATTAAACAATATCACCCTTGGATTGCCAGTCACCAACCAGCGTCCATAGTGCACTTCAAAACCCATGTCTCGCATTTTGAGCACTACTTCTCCAAACGGATTGTCGTAATCGTCTGAAGCTTCAAATTCAGCATGCACGTTTTTGTGCACATAAGGACCGATGAGGCAATAGCGTTCGCCCCAATGCTCAGTAATAGCGGGCACTTTAGAGCGAATTACGGTGTATATACCACCAACCTGGTTACAAACCTCCCAAGCAATTTCAAACAGCAGTGCGTTGTCAATTGGATTGGTCTGGTCGAGTGCTGTTTCAGGAAGTTGAGCATCGGTCAATGTTGCTTTGGTGTCTTTTTTCTTGGCCATAGTTTTCAGGCTTTATTTGGTGTTTGGCAGAAAGCCTGCCCGGTTTGCCCTACAAACATGCTTATTCTGTTGGTGAAATGCATAAGGGCTGCCATCATTTTATTTACTTTGAACCCGATATGACAGTTTTACTATCCATTTTTTCGCTTTTGGGGTATATTTTATGGGATGTTAGCCCTGAAATATCTCCAAATATTTCCTTTGGAATCACCATTCGCTACTATGGAATTTTGTTTGCCTTGGGGTTCTTTTTGGGACAATTGCTGCTGACCCGAATTTTTAAAACGGAAGGTAAGCCCGAAAAAGACATTGAAAGCATCACCATGTATATGCTGGTTGCCACTATTTTGGGAGCCAGACTCGGACATTGTTTATTCTATGAACCGGAGTATTACCTCAGCAACCCCCTTGAGATTTTGATGGTGTGGAAAGGCGGACTTGCCAGCCACGGTGCTGCAGTTGGCATACTCACGGCCATATTTTTATATAGTCGCAAACGCCCAGACCAAAACTACCTTTGGGTGCTTGACCGCATCGCCATCATGGTGGCATTGGCGGGCGCATTGATCAGAACCGGAAACCTGATGAACTCCGAAATTATAGGCAATCCAACGCAAATGCCTTGGGCTGTTGAGTTTGTACATGGTTCCAGAGAGGCCATCGAAGTATCGTTTGAAACCATACTTGAGCGGCTCGAGATTACAAAAGCGAACAAAGATACAATGGTCAATGGCCAAACGCTTTCAGAGCTCAGGTATCATTTTCAGTTCGAACCCTATAAATTTAGTGCCGAGTCGGTGCCTTCTTTTTTGCAGGTACACCTTCCCACGGTGTTGAGTAGGTTCGAAGATTCACGAGACAATGTAGTGTTGTTGCCCAACAGTTTAAAGCCAGTAGTACATGTGAATGAAAAAGGCCAGGTAGAAGTTACTGCCAGCATTTATGCCATTCCAAGGCATCCAGCTCAGGTGTATGAAGCCATCAGTACGTTTTTATTGTTTTTACTGCTACTGTTCTTGTGGATCAGGTATAAATCAGCTTTGCCTGAAGGGCGTTCGTTTGGTTTGTTTATGCTGGTGTTGTTTACACTGCGTTTTGGCTATGAATTTTTGAAAAAGAACCAGGTTGAATTTGAAGACAGCCTCACCTTCAATATGGGCCAAATGCTGAGTATTCCCATGCTGCTTGTGGGGGCTTGGGTATTTTGGCGCAGTTTTCAAACTAAAAATGGACAGAATCTCAATAAATAGGAACTTGAAGGTTATGGAAAAAAAAGCCTAAAGCCACTTTAATCTACGACCCACCAGATGAGGATGCGCAGCTGAAGCGAAACCTGGCCATGAACCACACAGAGCGTTTTTATTTGATGACCGAGCTCTTCAGAATTGGCAAAATGATGGAGAAAGCAATCATAGAACCGGCAAAATAGCACGGACATTGTGAATGAAGAACTGCTCAGACTTTGGCAGGCATTTCATGAAAATAGATTGAAATACCTGTTGATAGGAGAATTTGCAGCAGTCTTACACGGTCACAGTCGATTGTTACCAGTAATGGGAATTTGGATAGAAGACTCACATGAAAACCGCCGAAGATTGAGAGAAGCTATGAAAATGGCAGAAATGGGTGATTTCGAAATTTTGGAAAGTATGAATTTCATTCCCGGCTGGACAACATTCCGGTTAATGTCGGGAATGGAACTGGATATTATGACCTATTTTAAAGGATAAACCCAACTCGATTTTCAGGAGTGTTATGAAATAGTGACAATAGCAGAAACTGTAGGCATACCTGTCAGGTTTTTAAACATCAATCACTTGATTTCGGAAAAGCGAAAAACTGGCAGACCCAAAGATATTGCAGACGCTGAGGATTTAGAAAAGATCAGGTCGCAAGGCGCATAGAAGCTGGCTCCCTTCTCCTTAAAAACTATACTTCACCCCAGTAGTAAAAGCATAAATAAACCTTGTGATAGGCACGATTGGGCTGGATTCGAAACCGCCCGAAAAATTGATGTTCAGCGAAAAACTTGAATTAAACGTCATGTTTAAATTGGCATCGCCGCTGTACCTGTTTCTGAACAAACCTGGATTTTGGTCGTAACCAGTTTGGTAATAGAAAATGGCATTGTAGTCAATAAATTCGTTTGGTGCTTGCCTGAAAAGCAGGTAGTTGGTCGATTTCACCAATTGACGATTGATAACTAAGCCTTGTTCGGTGGGGTGCCGCCAATCTTCGTATTCAAACATGCCCCCAACACCCAAAATCAAGGTTGTTTTTTCAGTGTTCAGAATTTGAAATCTGAGTCCTGCTCCTGACAATAGTCTGGGAGACAGCCCCCTGAAGTTGTCGTATTGACCTTGCACAAACGTTTCGTAGTTTAATCTTCGATCTCTGAAAAAGGATGTTCTGAAGTGGGCATAACCAGTATTAAGAAATGTGCCTCTGTTGATAGAAAGAAAGTCGTGGCGTTCTATGAACACGTACTGAATTTTTTTGAGGGTATAAACTGCGTTGGCTTGTAGGCTAAACCCAAGCAAATTCACAGGGTTGTCTTTCGCTGCACTTCTGTTGTTGCTCGAAAAGTTGACATTGATGTTTCCGGCAAATCGATTGCTGCTGTCTTTTGCATCAATCTTTGTTTTATTTATGTTTAGAATTTGTGCCGCAACAACCTGCGTAAACAACAAGAATACACAGCCAATAAGCCAACTTTTTTTGACTTTAAATTCCTTCATGCATTACGTACTCCACGGGCAATTTGCTCATAGCTTCTTCCATGGCAAGCATCAGATCTGGAGAAGCATGCGCCAATGGAAGGCGGGTGTATGGTTTACAAATATTCAGAATGTCGAGGGCTGCTTTTACGCCGGCTGGATTGCCTTCGCTGTACAGCAATTCGTTGACTTTCAGCAAGGTGAACAAATTTTCATGGGAGGCTTTAAAATGCCCTTGCCCAGCCTGATGCACTACTTTTGAATAAGCTTCAGGAAATGCATTGGCTAATACAGAAATGACGCCCGCTGCACCCATAGCCATCAAAGCAGGTGCCAGCATATCGTCGCCGCTGATGAGCAAAAACTCTTTTGGTTTGCTGGCTGAAATCTTCAAGATTTTATCAAAATCGCCGGAAGCTTCTTTGATGCCAATCACGTTTGGATGCCATGCCAATTCGAGTGTTGTTTCTGCAGATAAGTTAGAGGCTGTACGCCCTGGCACATTGTAAAGTATAACAGGCTTAGGACTTGCATCTGCCACGTGGGCAAAATGTTGCAACAAACCCTGCTGGGTAGGTTTCACATAATAGGGGCAAACGGACAAAACCGCATCGGCTTTTTCCAAATTGAAGTGCTGCAATTGTGCCACCACTTCGGCTGTGTTGATACCACCTACACCCATCACCAAAGGATGATTCCATGGATTGTTGTCGGCTACAAAATCAAAAATCAATTGCCTTTCTTCGGCGTTTATGGTGGAGACTTCGCCTGTTGTTCCCAGTACCACGAAATAATCTACATGTGGGCCTACAAAGTGCAACAAGCGCTCAAGCCCTTGAAAATCAATGGTTCCGTTTTCCAAAAATGGAGTAACCAGGGCGGAACCCAAACCGGTGAGTTTCTTTTGCATGGCACAAATGTAAAAAGAACACGTTTGAACTGGCAGTTTGGCAAATTTAGTGGTAAACAACAAATGATTCTTCGAGAAAGCTTCGGTAATTTCAAGCGAACTTTCAAAACGCAAAACTTTAGAAAACCCAAATTACCTTGTTATTTGCACGCTATGGAAGAGCCAATAATCAGAAGGGCGCATGCCGCAGATGTCCCGGCAGTTTTTGAACTCATCAAAGAGCTGGCTATTTATGAGAAAGCGCCACAAGAGCTAGTCAATACACCTGAGCAATTGTTGGCAGATGGTTTTGGACTTCAGCCGCTTTACCTGCTTTTGGTGGCCGAGCTTGATGGAGAAATTGTGGGCATCAGTTTGTGTTATTTCCGATACTCAACCTGGAAAGGCAAATGTTTGTATCTCGAAGACATTATTATCACCGAAAGGCAGCGGCAGAAAGGATTAGGGAGTAAGTTGTTTCAGGCCACCATTGACATGGGAAAAGCCCAAGGTTGCAAACGCCTCACATGGCAGGTGCTAGACTGGAACGAACCAGCCATTCAATTCTACAAAAAGTTCAATGCTGGTCTTGATCCGGAATGGGTGAATGGGTTTTTGGACTTATCCTGAAGCATATTTTGCGTGTTTTGACCTAAGTACTCACCCGATGCGAAGGGCAAATCCAAGCCATTGTAAATGAGTAATTAGACGTAAAAATTGTAACACGATCAAAAGCTTAATATTTTTTACCCCTCCTCAAAATCAAATAAAGTAACGCTTTTCCTTTGTTCTGCCTCGTACTCACGATGTATAGCTGCTACTGCTTGCTTGCCTTGATTTCCAACGGCCAGAAAACAAACTGTTCCACCGCTGCCACCTCCAGTAATTTTAGCTCCAAAAACGCCTTTATTTCTCTTTTCTATAGCTAATTGTACCAATCGGTCTGTTTGAGAAGTGCCCAATCCACAAGCGGAATAGCTTTGGTGGCTTTGCATCATCAGTTCGCCCATTTCTTGAAACAAATTTTCAGTTGGTTGCAAGGTGGCCTGTTCCAGCAATTGCTTAAACCGGTACACCCTGTGGTTTTCATAAACAGGATGTTTCGTGGCAATTTTTACTTTGTATTGGGTGTCGGGAGCAAGGTGGGTCACCGTGTCAATGCTTACTTCAAAAGCTTTCAAAAATTCCTTACCCGACATGGTTTCGGGCATTGATTCGGCGTGATTCAAATCGAAATCAGCGGGCGACATGTTGGTGAGAAAGCCTTGCAAAGGCAAATTGGTCCAATTTTTACTATTTCGAGCGAGCTGAAGATCTTTCAAAGTTGCTCCCAATTGTTTGGCAATAATGCTGTAACCCATAAAAGCAGCAGCCCGAACATCGCTGTAAGAGGCACCAGTTACGGCATGGCGCACACCGGAATCGATGGCTAAAAAGTGAACATCTGTGGGCAAAGGAATCGGCTCAAACAAGCGGTCTGGCTGACAAACGATGGGCAAAAGATGACCGGGTTTTCCAAAATAAGAGGCCAGTTGGTCCATCAACCCACAAGGAGCTCCAACCACCAGGTTTTCTGCTTTTTGTCCCAGCCTGGGAATTAGCGTTCCTTCAGAAGCTACATGATAAGCCAGCCCAAGCGCTTTCATCACTGCCATTTCGAGCGAGGCAGAAGAAGAAACGCCTTTGCCAAGGGGAACAGAAGATTCGATATGCAAGTCAATGCCTGTTGGTTGAATGCCAAATTCTGCACAATAAATCAAGAAACAACCCACAGGATAAGCTGCCCATTTTTGCTGCGGATGGGCTTGAAACCATTGCTTGGCAAAGTCTAAGTCAATGGTATTTTCAGGTGTAAAAAATAAGCCGACGGGTTGGTCGAATGATTCGTAGATTTCACCCTCCACCACCGAATTGACCAAGATTTTTCCAGAATCAGTTAGTTGTAGACGTGCTGTAGTGTGCTGTGAAACAGGCATTTGAAGCACCAAAGAACCTGAATAGTCTGCAATGCCACCCATAACATCGAGGCGACCTGGCGCTGAAGCACAAAAGATCATACTAGTCCGTGTTTTTGAGACAAGCGCATCAAAATGGGCTCTACTTCTTGTTGAATGGCTGGGTTGGCATAAGCTATCCAGCCAATGTCAGAAATCAAATCCATGTTACAATCGAAGGCTTTGCCTTTGGAGTCGGTAATGATGAGGCCAGCCTCAGTGCCAATCAAGAAAACGCACACATCGTAGGGATGACAAATATGGCCTTTTGGGCGACCTTCACGAGCCAATTTCAAATTGAGCAAGTCCCGCAGATCGGCTACATAGCGGTCGTGACCCATCAGCATTTCATACATCTGCCCACCCGAAGAAATATATTGATCTTCGAAAACCAAGGTTTTTCCGGCAGGAGCCGTTGGCACCAATTCGTCTATCATTTCATCTTCAATGGCAGCTAATGTGGCACGCCCCGGCGGAAAAAAGCGGGCAATTTGCCCAAAGCCGCCCATAATGGTTTTTGCCCTTGAGGGCTGAATTTGAATGGGCCTTTTTTCGCCTGAATAAATATCGAGCGAAAACCCATGGGCTCCTTTTCCTTTTATAGCCCACAGCGTATCGGCAAAATGTGCCTTAGAAGTTGGCAACTCGCACATCACCGAAACCTCGATATCGGCCAGTGTATTTGCATTTCCCTTGTTTGGGGCAGCCCCTGCCAAAAAAAAGGCAGACCGCTTGTTGTACATAATACCCCTTGTGCCATCTATGGGATCGATAATGATTTTTATGGCTGCATGTTCGGCTTTGGTACCCTGTGGCAATACGATGCCTTTGTGAACATCTCCCACACCCTCTGCCAACAACACAACGCCACCAATTTCTGCTGCAAAAGCAGCAATATGGTCTACTAAAATGTCTTCCACATGCCGGTCTAATGTGTAAATGGTGTCATCTTCAGCTTCCTTGTGCACAGAACTGAGCACTTCAAGGCTGCTTTCCTGCAACTGTTGCCATACTTTTCTGAATACCAGTATTCCTGTTTCAATGAGCAGGTCTTTTACTTTTTCGTGGTTCATGGTGTGCTTATTTAGCCGACAATTTTTGTTGCCAGCGCCAAGTGTCGATGAGTGCTTGTTCCAGACTGAGTTCGGTTTTCCAGCCCAACATTTCTGATGCTTTGGTGGTGTCGGCCCAAACTTGTTCCACATCTCCGGGTCGGCGTGGTGCAAATTTCCAATTCAACTTTTCGCCAGTCACTTTTTCAAAAGTATTTACCACTTCCAGTACCGAATTGCCTGTTCCTGTTCCAAGGTTTACAAAATCGAACCAGGACTTTTCAGTTTGCTTTTTGAGTACCTCAATGGCTTTCACGTGTGCTTTGGCCAAATCTACTACATGGATATAATCTCTGATGCAGGTTCCGTCTGGAGTATTGTAGTCATTGCCAAAAATGGCCACCGACTCTCTGATTCCGGCTGCTACTTGTCCCACATAAGGCACCAGGTTTCCGGGAACTCCAATGGGTAATTCACCAATTTCGGCACTGGGATGAGCACCAATCGGATTGAAGTACCGAAGCGAAAGGGCCTTTATTTCCACCCCGGATTTTACTGCATCTCTTATCATTTCTTCGCAAATCTGCTTTGTATTTCCATACGGCGACTCTGCCGGAACCACAGGCGCTGCCTCTGTGACGGGAAGTATGGCAGGTTGCCCATAAACCGTGCAAGATGAAGAAAATGCCAGGTAGGGAATGCGTCGTTCCTGCATGGTTTCCAGTAAATTAATGGTGGAAATCAGGTTGTTGTGATAATATTTCAGGGGATGCTGCACTGATTCGCCTACAGCTTTGTAAGCCGCAAAATGAATGACGCCCACCATGTCAGGGTGCGCATCAAATACAGTGGCCAATTCGCTTTTGGTGGCACAGTCGGCCCGAAACACAGCAGGTTTAAAACCCAGAATATTCTCCAAACCATCGAGAACACTGGGCGATGAGTTTTCGAATGTATCAATGATAATAGGTTCGAAACCAGCGTTGGCCAACTCGACCACGGTGTGAGAACCAATGAAACCGGCGCCACCGGTAACCAGAATTTTTTGTTTCATAGTGAATTCTTGGAGGGCGCAAATTAGGTTGAAGGATTTAAAAAGGAGGTGCAGCGGGGCAAAAAACAAAAACAAATCCTGGAGACTGCTGATTTTAAAGTGAGGTGGTAAATTTACTTCACATCAGTTCTACTTACCTTCAAGTGTAGCCTTTTTAAACAGTCTATTCTTCAAATCTAAATTTCTGAATCTCCAATTACCGGGTGCAATCCTTTTCTTTGCTGCCATGTCTATCACCCTCATCATTATTTTTGGAACTGTAGCGGCCAGTTTTTTTGCCTGGCAAAACCCGGAATGGTTCGAAAAAGGCATTACAAAGCCTTACAATATTGTACATTTAAAGCAGTACTACCGCATTATTTCTGGAGGATTCCTTCATGCTGATTATGGCCACCTGGCTTTCAATATGCTGTCTTTATTTTTTTTCGGCGATGTGGTGAACAGTTATTTCAATGTGTTGTACTCCAACGGCACAGCTATGTATGTGGCTTTTTATATGTTGGCCTTGGTTATTTCTTCACTTCCCGACGTGTTTAAACACAAAAACAACCGGCAATATGGTTCCATAGGTGCTTCAGGAGCTGTTTCTGCAGTCATATTTTCTGCCATTTGGCTCGATCCGCTCAACAAGGTGTACCTGTTTGGGGTTGTCGGTATCCCCGGTTTTATTTTTGGCGGTATCTATTTGTTGTATTCGAAATACATGGCCAAACAGCCGGGTCGAGACAACATCAACCACGATGCCCACTTCTATGGTTCAGTGTTTGGGGTGTTGTTTCCGCTCATCACTTCTCCGGGCACGTTTATGAATTTCGTTGACGCTGTGGGGCGGTTTCGGCTTTGATGGGGGGAGGTTGCAAATTGCAAATGGGGAAGTTTCAAATTAAATAGCCTGTGGTTGGGAAGTTTCAAGTTAGCAAGTTTCAAGTTTGTGGAGTTTTAAATTGCAAATTGAATAGCTTGGATTATTCAGGTTTTGAAGTCCTGTATTTTTAACCCTGAATGGGTGGCCGGATGGTAGCATTGTTCCCCGCTTTTCGATATTTGCAATGTCAAAACCTTATCCTCCTTTTCGGGGTATCAGTGCCCGGAAATCCCAACTCTAAGGAATTCTCAGAGTCCTTCACTAACTCCAAGGATAGATGAAAAAATCCCAACCCCAAAGCTCACCCAGTGCCAGCCCTCCCTCAATAATTCCAATTTAAAATCCAGATTTTGCCTTTTGTCATTCAATTGGTTTATCCGCAAATACATTTGGCCTTTTTTGTGCTTAAAATCAACAAATCCATCACTAAAGCGGTTTCCGTCATTATGTTTAAATCTTACTATTTACGCAGATCGTTTATTGGCTTTGTCCTTCTTGTTTTAACTCTCCTTTCCACACATGCTCAAAATACAAAAGCCACGCTATCTGGATATATAAAAGGTGCTGCCGACGGTGAATCTCTCATTGGAGCGGGCATTTATGTAGAAGAATTGCAAAAGGGTGCCAGCTCGAATGAGTACGGTTTTTATTCGCTTTCCTTGCCCAAAGGGAAGTATGTTGTCCGGTTTTTGTACTTAGGCCACGTCACGCAGACCCAAACCATAGACCTGAATCGGGACCAGACCGTCAATGTGGAATTGGCTGAAGAATCGATCAGAACAGAAGAAGTGGTGATTACGGGCGAGAAGGCCGAAGTAGAAGCGAATGTGAAGTCCAACCAAATGGGTATCAATAAGTTGGACATTAAAACCATTAACAAAATTCCACCTCTTTTGGGAGAAGTAGATGTGATTCGTTCGCTTCAATTGTTGCCTGGAGTTTCCACAGTTGGAGAAGGAGCTTCAGGTTTTAATGTGCGTGGTGGCAGCATTGACCAGAATCTGATTTTGCTTGATGAGGCGCCGGTTTATAATTCTTCCCACCTTTTTGGCTTTTTCTCTGTTTTCAATCCTGATGCGGTCAAAGATGTGAAGCTGCTCAAAGGCGGTATTCCTGCGCAGTACGGGGGGCGAATTTCTTCGTTGCTCGACATCAGGATGAAAGACGGAAACAACAAGAAATTTGAGCTCAACGGTGGAATTGGTTTGCTGTCAAGCCGTTTTTCGGTGGAAGGCCCTATTATAAAAGACAAAGCATCGTTCATTTTGGCTGGTCGCCGAACGTATTTTGATCTGTTTTTTCCTTTGTCCAACAATGAGCAATTGAAAACGTCGGTGGCTTATTTCTACGACCTCACCGCAAAAGTCAACTACAAAATAGACGATAGGAATAAAGTTTTTGTCTCTGGATATTTTGGCCGTGACAAATTTGGTTTTGGCTCTGCCTTTGGCTTTGAATGGGGAAATGCAACCACATCTCTTCGCTGGAACCACGTGTTTGGAAGCCGGCTTTTTTCTAATGTAACAGCGTTTTATAGCAATTATGACTATGCCCTCAACATCCAGACCAACGACGATGGATTCAACTGGCAGTCGAAAATTCAGAATCTGAGTGTGAAGCCTGAATTTACCTATTATGTGGATGACAAAAACACGATCACTTTTGGAGGACAAATTTTGCACTATGATTTTCTGCCCGGCAAAACAACCATTCTCAGTGCCGGAGAAACTATTGTGAACAGACTGAGTGATAAATATGCCTTTGAAAATTCCATTTATCTGAGCAATGAACAACAGGTGTCAAGTAAACTGAGCCTCACCTATGGTTTGCGATATTCCAACTTTATGAATCAGGGTGCAAGCACCAGGCTCATATTGGGCGACACAGTGCCAGGCATCAAGCGACCCATCAGAGATGTGCAAACAGTGGCATCAGGAAAAACCTTGGCACAATACGGCAATTTTGAACCACGCTTTGCCGCCAAATATGAGTTAACGAAAAACAGCTCTGTGAAAGCCAGCTACAACCGCATGGCCCAATACATTCACTTGCTCAGCAACACGCAGGCATCTGTGCCATTAGATGTGTGGACACCGAGTAGCAACAACATCAAACCTCAACTTGGCGATCAGGTGTCGCTCGGGTATTTCAAAAACTTTGTGGCTAAGGAGATAGACTATGAATTTTCTACAGAAGTGTTCTACAAGAAAATGCAGAACCAAATTGACTTCATCGACGGTGCAGATCTGCTGCTGAACAAAGAACTGGATGCAGAACTTTTGAGCGGGGATGGCAGGGCTTATGGCATTGAATTTTTTGTGCAAAAAAGAAAGGGCAAACTGAATGGTTGGGTGAGCTACACTTTGAGTCAAACAGAACGTCTGGTATCGGGAATAAACAATAGAACATGGTACCCCACCCGCTTCGACAAACGGCACAATTTGGCGGTGGTTACCAATTATCAATTGGCCAAGCAATGGTCTGTTTCAAGCAGTTTTGTGTTTGGATCAGGCGTTCCGGGAACTTTTCCAACCCATAGAATAGAATATCAGGGCTTTATTATTCCTCAAAACTCTGACAATTTGAGGAACAACTACCGCCTGCCTGCCTACCACAGATTGGATCTTTCGGTCACGTATGAACCCAAGAACAATGAAAATCGAAAGTGGAAGGGAAGCTGGACTTTTGGGCTTTACAACGTGTATGCCCGTAGAAATCCTTTTGGTATTTATTTCAGGCAAGAACCGCCCAATGCCGATGCTTCAGGACCCGATCGGGTAACGCAAAGCACCAATACGCAAGCCATTCGCTTTGCAGTTTTAGGCACCGTTGTTCCATCCGTTACTTATAATTTCTCCTTTTAACTATGCAACTCATCAATAACTTCCGCCTACTCGTTGGCATATTGGTTTTAGGTTTTTTTACTTCCTGTGAAGATCCTATTTCGGTTGAACTGGACGAGGGCAAAAGCCAATTGGCTGTCGATGCCTTGATCAAGGTGAACGATGGCATTCAGCAAGTGCGCCTCACCTTGACCAATAAGTATTTCGACAACAGTAAACCCGCTCAAGGCGTCTCTGGCGCTGTATTGGTGTTGACCAGCAACCTGGGCAAAAGCTATCCATTTATAGAAAATCCGGCCACACCTGGCAACTACCTGTCTGCCGACACCATAAAAGGCCAAACAGGTGAAGTGTTTTCCCTCAGTATCGAATATCAAGGGCAGGAATATTTTGCTTTGTCGCCCTTGGTGCGAGGCACGGTGATCGACACCCTTTTTATCGAAGATCGCATAGCTGAGTTTGGAAACACCGCTGGAAAGTTTGCACAGCTCATAGCAAGAGATTCGGTAGGTGTTGGCGACTTTTGTTGGATCAAATATCGGCTTAATGGCAAACCCGATTTGCGATACAACCGATTGGGTGCAGCATTTCCAGCCGATGCAGCCTTTGCGCCAGGAAGTGCCGATGGATTGGAATTTATTTTCCCCATTCGAAATTCAATAAATGGCGACGAAGGATATCTGATTGGCGATGTGATTGATGTGGACCTGCTCTCTATTGATGCCGAACAATGGCGTTTTTTGAAAGAAATGGAAATTCAGTTGAACAATTCAGGCCTTTTTGCTGATCCCATTGCCAATGTAAGGGGGAATTTGTTTAACAAAAATCCGAACTCAAAAGTGCAAGCTGTGGGTTGTTTTGGAATGGCAAGAGTTTCTCGTGCACAGGTTACAGTTCAATAAAACGTTCAATCATTGTTTGAAGAGCTGAAAGGTTTTATGATTGAACAGCCAACATGTTGGAGTCAAATGCAAGGCTAAAAATTGGCAAGCTCCCGGCTAACTGCTCCTTTTTTGTGTTTATCCCGACGCAAGGAGGGATCTGTTTCCAACCCACTACCTCACGGCTACTATCGGATACCTCCTAACGTCGGTATGACATAAAAGGGAAGTTACTTGCTTACCCCGGACTGTTCCTTGCTTATCCCGACGTAAGGAGGGATCTGTTTCCAACTCACTGCCTGACGGCTACTATCGGATACCTCCTTACGTCGGTATGACATAAAAAAATCCTTACGTCGGTATGACATAAAAGGGAAGTTCTTTGCTTATCCCGACGAAAGGATGGATCTTAACTGATATCCAGATTCTTTATCAAAAAGGGCAAACTCGTTCTTCACCTGCTCTCAATATCGTCGAGCTACCATAAGCTACATCGTTCAAAACCGGCAATTTCTCTCGGTAAATACATTTGAACACCTTCCTCAAATTCATTACCTTTATTGTTTATTAGCTATTTTTTGGATTCTTTGAAGCGTTTAGCAAGCAAAATTTTCTTTGGTTTTCTTTATGGAGCAGGCGGAATAATTCTGCTCTTGCTTGTGCTTTTGCTCTTGCTGCGACTGCCAGTTTTTCAGCAATTTATCACAAAAAAAGCCACCGCTTTTGTTTCAGGAAAAACCAAAACACGTATTGAAATCGACAGGCTGTACGTAGGCTTTCCGAAGAGTATTGTGCTCGAAGGTGTGTTTTCTGAAGATTTGAACCGAGACACCCTGCTGTATTTGCAGCAATTAGAAATCGATGTGGCTTTGTGGGATTTGCTCGACAACAAGTTGAGCATAAGCAGTTTTGAGCTCGAAGGCCTCACTGCCAACATCAAGAGAACATTGCCCGACAGCAGTTTCAACTTCGATTTTTTTATAAAGGCATTTGTAAAAAGCCAGCCAAATGAAACCAAAGCAGAGGCCGACACTGCTGCAGGCAATTTTGTTGTTCAAATAGAAAAAGTTCATTTGCAGCGAATCAAACTGCTTTACGACGATGCTGTCTCTGGAATGTATGCCAAAGCCAACATTGGAAATCTGGAGCTGAGCATGAAAGAGATAGACCTCGAAAATATGCGTTTCAAAGCCGACGAACTGCTTCTTGCAAACACAGACGGCGTGTTCGAAATCAGAAAACAAGCAGCACCTTCACCACCTTCAGCATCTGGTTCTTTGCCAGCATTTGGCATGAAAAAGCTTACCCTAAACCAAGTAAATTTTGGTTTTCACAACCTACCCGACTCTTCGTTTTTTGATTTTAAGGTTGATCAACTCGAGCTTGAACCCAAAGCAATTGACTTGAACAAGCAATGGGTTGATGTAGAAAAAGTGCTGCTGCACAACTCAGACATCCGCATTTCGATAAAGCAACAGCCTCAGGAAAAAGACACTGCACCTGAAACCGCCGGAGCTTCAAACAATTGGAAAGCAGCTATTTCTGAAATAGACCTAGAAAACAACCATTTTAGTTTTCAAGTCAACAATGTGCCAAAGCAACGATCTGGCATAGACTACAAGCACCTGGACGCAAAAAACATCAACCTTAAAGCAAACCAGCTACTTTATAGTCCAAACCTGATTCGGGGAAACATAGACCAATTAGCACTTACTGAAAGTTGTGGACTGAATTTGAAAAACTTCAAAACCCAATTTGTATATGATTCCGCCCATGCCGAACTCAAAGATGTATTGATTGAAACCGATAAAACCAGGATTTCAAATTACCTGTTTGCCAGCTATACATCTATCGAAAGCCTTGCTCAAGATATCGGAAACCTGCGACTGGATGTGAACCTGAATAACTCCAAAATCAGCATGCAAGACGTGTTGCAGTTTGCCCCTGACTTGATTCAGCAGCCTATTATCAAGCAAAACCGCCACCAAATTATGTCCATCGACGGACAACTGAAAGGCTTGGTGAATGATCTGCTTGTGCAAAAATTAGACATCCGCATGGCTGGCAATACCCACTTGGCATTGAATGGAACCTTGAAAGGCTTGCCCGATGCCAACAAATTGTTTGTGGATGTTGAGATCAACACCTTGGCTACTTCCAGGTTTGACTTGGAAAATATGCTTCCCAAATCCATGTTGCCAAGCATCGTGAGGCTACCCGACGGGTTGCATATTCACGGAAATGCCAAAGGTACTTTAACCAATATGGCCACCAAGTTGAACCTCAACAGCAGCGATGGCACAGCAAACCTTAGCGGAAAATATACAGAACAAGCGGGTGTCCCTTACTTTGATGTCGCCCTCGATTTGCACAAATTGAATGTAGGCCGAATACTGAAACAAACAACAATGTTGGGTTCTATTTCGGCTTCTTTCACAGCCAGTGGACATACTTTCGACCCTGAGAAAATGATAGCAGAACTGACGGGCGAAATCCAACAGATTGATCTTCAGCACTATACCTACAAAAACATAGAAATTTTAGCCACGGCAAACCAAAGCAGATATGCAGGCAATGTATCAATAGACGACAAAAACCTAAGCCTGAACTTAGATGCTGTAGCTTCCCTTCGAAAGGATTCTGCCTTTGCCAGCATGAGACTGAATCTGAAAAACGCCGACTTTAAAGGTTTGAACTTATACAAAACCAACCTGGCCATTTCCACCAATATGCATGTAGAAGTTCAAGATTTTGACCTTCAAAAAATGGATGCCAGGCTGAGCATCAAAAATCTGCTGGTGAAAATAGATGACCAGAAAATTGCCTTCGATTCGCTTGTGGGCAGTATGGAAAATGATATAGGCAGACACCTGATTTTGGTAAAAAGTGACCTGCTCGACATGGACTTTAAGGGCAGTCACAGTATAGATCAATTGCTGCCGTCCATCCAACATTACCTCGATAAGAAGCTGGGAAACCCAAGCAAAAATCCTGTGTTGATTGGTGCAGAATTTACCTGCAACCTGGAGTTGAAGCCTCACCGGGTTTTCAAAGATGTATTTGTGCCTGAATTGACAGCGTTTAAAGGTTTGAAAATGGAAGCCGATTTTAGCCAATCAAAACAAACGCTAAACCTGAAGGCGTCTTCTGAATTCATTCATTATGGCGAAAATAAGCTGAAGGAATTTCTTTTGGATGTGAACGCCAATGAAGACAACGTTGCCTACTCAGCCTCCCTTCGAAATATTGAAAGTGGAAGCATTTCTTTGCCCGAAACAACGCTGAAAGGCGGATTGAAAAATAAAATCATTGAATTTGGATTGAATGTGGTGCATCCTGATTCGGGCAAGCGATTGGAAATGCATGGCTCGGTGAACCAACAGGTTGCTGGCGAAACAGCCATTCGCTTAACTGGAGGATCGTTGATAATCGAAAACCAAACATGGATTTTTGATGAAAACAACCTCATAAAAATTTTACCCAAAGGTATCAATATTCAGAAGTTTGGCTTAGCCCAGGAAGGGCAACATATACGGGTTCAAAGTACCAACGAAAAGCCGAATGCACCCATCGACATTCATTTTCAGCATTTTGAAATAGGCAGCATTTCAAAAATTATAGAAAAAGATACCGCCCTGGTTCGAGGGCTCATTGATGGTGTTGTGCATGTGCGCACCATAGATCCGCTTGGTTTCACGGCAGATCTGGGAATTTCCAACATTGCAATAATGGAAGTGCCTGTTGGGAATCTGAAAATAACGGCCAACAACCTCGTTGCCGATCGCTATTCGGCTTTGGTGGTGCTCAGCGGCGACAGCAACAATGTGCGCCTGGAAGGTTATTATGAAAACGAAATGGTGGATCTGAACTTGGACATCCAGCAGCTTTACCTGAAATCGTTTGAAGCATTTGCCGCCAAGGTAATTAATAATAGCTCGGGCCACCTCACAGGAAAACTGGCCATCAAAGGTAAAGCCACTGAACCAACCGTAAATGGAACACTAGGATTCAGAAAGGCAGGTTTTAACTTGGTTGCGATCAACAATCGATTGCTGATGGAGAATGAAAACATGAAGCTGGACAATAAGGGCGTTCATTTTAACAATTTCACAATCTTGGATTCCGACAGGCAGCAGCTTCAGGTGAATGGTTCGGTGTTAAGTTCAAATTTCAAAGAGATGACTTATGCTTTGAACATCAGCACCAAAAATTTTACGGTTCTTCACACCACTGCCAAGGATAATCCTGCATACTACGGCACCATGACCTTGAACAGCACCATTCAGATTCGGGGCAATCAGAATCTGCCCATCGTTACAGCAAATGCACAGCTGTTGGAAGGCAGCAACTTTACTTTTGTTGTGCTTGAAGGTGACCTGAACACGAGCCGGGGCGAATCGGTGGTGGTGTTTGAAGATTCAGCTTCCCTGGCCAACAAAGCGCCGAAAGATACTTCGGTGGTGATGAAATCTGAGTTTAAAGGTATTGATCTCACTGCCAATATTGAAGTGAATAAAAAGTCAGTTTTCAGGGTGATTGTAGACCCCAATTCGGGCGACAACTTGGAAGTAAGTGGCGATGCCAACCTGGCTTTTTCTATTGACCAAAGCGGCAAAATGAGCCTTTCTGGAGTTTATACCCTCAACGACGGGCATTACCAGGCATCTTTCCAAAAAGTGTTGAAAAGGGAGTTTAAAATGAAGGCAGGCAGCCGAATTTCATGGAGTGGCGACCCCATGGACGGACAAATTGACCTCACTGCCACATACATAACCCAGGCGCCACCCAACGACCTTTTGGCAGCTGAACTTACGGGTATGGGCGAAAATGAGCGTGCTGCTTACCGAAAGTTGTTGACGTTTTATGTTAATTTGAAAGTGGAAGGCCCTATTTTAAAACCGCAACTCAGTTTCAACCTCGACATGCTTCCCGCTGACCAGCTTTCGTTTGGAGGCATTGTGTACAACAAAATTAACCTGCTAAACACCGACCCCAACGAACTGAACAAGCAAGTTTTTTCTTTGTTGGTGCTCAACAAATTTTTGCCTTCGGGCAGTGGAGGTGGTGGCCCGAGTGGAGGCGAAGCTGTGTCGACCATTGCCAGAAATAGTGTAAACCAAATGTTATCGGACCAATTGAATGCCTTGTCGGGCAAATATGTAAAAGGTGCTGATTTGAACTTCAACCTGCGAACAACAGAGGACTATGCCGGGGGAACGGCAGAACAAAATACAGCTTTGCAAGTGGGCCTTAAAAAGGAACTTTTCAACAGCCGCTTGTCGCTGCAAATTGGCAGTAGTATCGATTTAAATGGAGGAAATCAGAACAGTGCTGCAAACGGCCAAAGCCTTACCGGCGATGTGTTGGTAGAGTATAAATTAACCGAGGATGGCCGATATCGTCTCAAAGCATTTCGGGAAAATCAGTTCGAAGGCGTTATTGACGGCATTTTGTACAGAACTGGTTTAGGCATTTCATTCACCCAAAATTACAATCATTGGAGCGAATTGCGAAAAGCGCTAGGCAGGTTGAAAGAGGAAGAACCGAGTCCCAAAACAGAAAAATAGTTGAAGGTCAAGCCAATATTTACATCGATTCATAAACCATATCGCAGGAGCGGTTGGATGAATTATGCCATAAAAGCGCTGTTTGCCTTCAGTTTAACGTTTTACTTTTTTTCATGCACCGGCTTGAAGCATGTTCCGGAAACTGAAAAAATATTCACAGGTTCAGCCATAAAAATAGCGAAAGCCCCTGGAGTTGGTAAAAGCAAAAAGGTGCTCAGTACTTCAAACGAAGTATTGAGGCCGAAACCAAATTCTTCACTTCTGGGTATTCGATTTGGGCTTTGGTGGTACTATAAAACAGTGAATGATTCTTCGAGGGTAAACAAATGGCTTTTCAAAAAATTGGCCCAAGAACCTGTTTATCTCAGCAACGTGCGGCCAGAAATGGTGAATAAAGCCCTGCAAGCCAATCTGTTCAACCATGGACATTTTAGTTCTGAATCGGGCTTTGAAGTCGTGGAAAAGAAAAAAACGGCTGCTGTGGTTTATTCATTTCAACTTCAAAAGCCTTACATGATTGCCCAAGTGATTTACCCAGATCAACAAGATGAACTCAACCTGGAATTGGCCAAAACTTTGCCATCTAGTCTGTTAAAAGTGGGCCGGCGTTATGACTTAAACACCCTTGTAAGTGAACGAATGCGTATCCTGGAAGAACTAAAAGATTTGGGATTTTACTATTTGAACGAAGACGACCTCCTTTTTTCGGCAGACAGCACACCTGCCAACAAACAGGTTATCATCAAGTTACGGGTAAAGGAAGATGTGGCCGAACAAAGTGTAAAAAGGTATAAAATTGGTGAAGTAAATGTAAATGCAGATTACCAGCCAGGCACCCAACAAACCATTCAAAAGCGTGTAGTCGACAGTGTAAACTACTATAGTGAAATCAATTACATCCGTCCAATGCCCATAGTTCGGTCGGTGTTTTTGAAAAATGGAAGAACCTACAACCGGATGGATCACAACCTGACTTACAGCAGATTGATGGGCTTGGGTGTATACAAATACGTAAACATCCGCCTCACAAAAGCCGATAGTACAAATGAAGTGGCGGCGCTTAATGCCCAGATTTTGCTCATGCCCTTGCCCCAGAAATCGCTCAGCGCCGAGGTGCAAGGTGTTTCTAAATCCAACAACTTTATTGGTCCCGGGCTCAATTTCAGCTTTCGAAACCGAAATGCATTTCAAGGGGCCGAACTGTTTGTGTTTGGTTTGCGAACATCTTTTGAAACCCAGCTAAACGGCCCATTCCGAGGCCAGTTTACTTATGAGTTGAACCCCAGGGTAGAGCTGTATGTACCCAGGTTTATGTCTCCGGTGCGCATCAGAACCAGGAGCATGTTTGTGCCCCGTACAAAATTTACATTCGATTTCAGCCATTTGAATCGAATTAACTACTTCAATGTCAATTCATTCAAGTTTGTTTATGGGTATAAATGGAAAACAAATAAAACCATTGATCATGATTTGAATTTGCTCAACATCACCTATTTCAATATAGGAAACCAGTCTGGCGATTTTCTTGAACTTATCAAGGTAAACCCTTTGTTGGGTCGCCGGTTTGAGAAACAGTTGATTGCAGGCATATCGTATTCGTTTTTCTACAACGAACAGGTGCTGGCCGAAAAGCAAAATCCATTTTACCTCAATGTTAATTTTGAAAGTGCTGGCAATGCCATTTCGGGCTACAAAAGTTTGATTTTGAACCAAACACCAAGTTCAGTCAATCCGATCAAGGTTGGGCAGGTCAATTATTCTCAATTCCTCAGGTTGGATGTTGATTTACGCCAATATTTTTACCTTGACAAGAAAAAAGAAAGCTCACTTGTAACCCGATTCATAGCAGGTTGGGGTTTGCCTTATGGCAACTCGGCCACCATGCCCTACATCAAGCAATTTTTCTCTGGTGGCGCCTACAGTGTGCGGGGCTTTCCGGCATTTTCTCTTGGGCCTGGCACTTTTGCCCCACCAGAAGACCTGAGAGGTTTGTTTTTTCTGCAACAAGGCGGCGAAATTAAACTCGAGCTGAATGCAGAATACCGTTTTCCGATTGTGAGTGTGATGAAGGGTGCTTTGTTTGTAGATGCAGGAAACACATGGCTTAGCAACCCTAATTCAGATATTCCAGGAGGCGTGTTTGGAAATTCGTTTTACAAAGAGCTTGCGGCGAGCTATGGATTTGGTTTGCGTGCCGATGTGCAATTCTTTGTGTTGCGGCTCGATCTCGGCATTCCCTTTCGAAAACCCTGGTTGCCCGAAGGCGAGCGGTACACATTCAACCAGTTTAACCTGTCGAGCAGCCAATGGAGACGAAACAATTTGGTGTTGAACCTGGCTTTCGGGTATCCGTTCTAAATAGACTTTACAATTGTTTCGACATGTTGCTGGTGAGCACGTGGCTGCTGCCGCCATACCTAAAACCTAATTTTTCGCAGTTTCTAACCACGGATCTGTTGGTGCTTTGGGTGGGCATATAAACCACTTCGGCGCCTTTCGACTTCAGCCAATGCAGGCTTTCTGTCAGGAGTTTAAAGTGCCAGCCCCGGTTGGTTTCAGACGAGGCAGCCGTCAATACAATTTTCGAAACATTTGTACCCAGCTTTTCCCAATCTTTTTCCATCAGGTTCAGGCTGAAAAATGAATCAGATGCAAGGCCTGGTTCTGCGGGCACAAGCACCACATCGTTGTAGCCCCGCACGCCTTCTTCAATGTATTTTGCCAAAAAGCTATCGCCTAAATCTTGCTCTTTGGTGGGGTCTGCATGAAAACGATCGAATCGGTTTCGCATGGCAATGGCCACATTTCTCAAGTTGGGAATGTCTTTTTCAGTGGCAGGTCTAACTTCAAAGCGCTCAGATTCAAACTGCTGAACCTGGTCATGAAAGTAAACAAGACGTGTTTCTGTGGATTTGAATCCAGCCAAATTCAGGGCTTGAATGAGCTGAATGTCTTCAGAAGGAATTTCGGAAAATATATAGTCAAATCCCTCATTGGCTAACTGCTTTACAAACTGCCGACAGGCATTTACAAGACTTTCAAAGTTGCCCTGAAACAAAGCATGATTAAGTTTGGCTGTTTTTTTTCCAAAAAAGGCAGAGTCCCACGACAAATAGGTGTAGAAAAACTGTACACCATCATATTCAAAGAATAACCGACCTGCGTGGTTCCAGGCTTCCAAATCCTGAAATATAGGCTCCAGCAATTTCGGGGCTTCAATTTTTTGTAAAAAATTAAAGGGAGCATAGAAGCCTAATTCCCTTTGCCGAACGTCGAAAAGTTCCTTGTTTAGCATGTAACTGTTGCTGAGCCTTTCAACACCACAGTTCCATCTGCCTTTTTACATGCCACGTCCATCACCACTACTTTCATTCTGGATATTTTTTCAGAAACTGTAGCTTCAGCTGTCACCTCTTCATCAAAAAAAACTGGTTTCGAAAATTTCAGTTCAAGCCGGGCCACAATGGTTCCCGGGCCGGGCAATTGGGTGCCAAGCACTGCCGAAACCAACGAAGACACCAACATGCCGTGCACAATTTTTTGTTTAAAGGGAGTGGTTTGGGCAAAAGCATCGTCGAAGTGAACAGGATTGGTATCGAGCGATAGGCTACCAAAAAGAGCTACATCGTCAGCAGAAAATGATCGCTTCAGGGCCGCTGTTTGGCCAATTTCGATTTCGTCGAAAGTCATGGTGAAAATGATTCAGGTGAAAGGAAACAAGACGGACAAAGCAAAGAAATTTTGAATTGAAACTACAAATCAATGATCTAATTAACTGAAAATAGCCTCAAATGAACACAAGGTATTTGCAATCAGCTCCAAAGCATGGCGGCTCCAAAAACACCGGCACTATCGCCCAGACCTGGCTTGAAAAACCTGGTGTCGAGCCTTGGATTGAACAGGTATTTTTCGGCCTCTTTTACTCCTTCTGTGTATAGAAAATCGAGGTTGCCAACGCCACCACCAATTACAATGGCATCAGGGTCAAGAATATTGATGAGCACACCAACTGCTTTCCCAAAAAATTCAATGAGTCGTTTTTTGGTCTCAAAGGCTTTTTCATCACCGGTTTCTGCCAAATTCATGATGTCTTTTAGCTTCAATGTTTTGCCTGAAATTTGCATGTAATACCGCTCAAGAGAAGGCCCTGCCAAAACAGTTTCCACACAACCACTGCGTCCACAATAGCAAGACCCACCGCTTTCGTCCAGAAAATTGTGTCCCCATTCGCCTGCAATGCCCATGGCGCCGTTCACCACTTTGCCATGCGCCACCAGGCCGCCACCCACACCTGTTCCCATGATGATTCCAAAAACAAGTTCGGCATCTGGTTTCCATTGGGCTACGCTTCCCAACCTGGCCTCGGCCAGGGCAAAACAGTTGGCATCATTGGCCATGCGAACCGGCACACCTAAGGCAGTACTAAGATCGTCTAAGAACGGTTTGTCGTTGAGGCAGGTAGTATTGCTGTTTTTTTGCAAACGGGTAATTGGGTCGTAAGTTCCGGGTGTACAAATGCCAACCACTTCGGGCGAAATGCCAGTTTCTGAAACAAGTTGGCCTTGCAGTTTTACTATTTGTTGGATGATGTGCTCATATCCTAATGCCGACCCGGTCGGGAGTCTCAATCGGGCTATCGGGTTTGTGCTTGTTGCTGTTGGAAGCACCACACCTTCTATTTTAGTGCCGCCCAGGTCAAAGCCAAATAGGTTTTTCATGTTGCTGAATCAAGCGGACAAAAGAAGGGAATATCCTGAAACCTCATCATTTGAAATTTAAAACTCCTAAAAGGCCACCTGAAACTTAGTATCTTGAAACCTCCCAAACTGAAACTACCTCACCACGCTCAGCACCCCTTTCCATACTTTCCCTTCCACTGTTAGCACAAAGAAGTAGGTACCGGTTTGGTCAGCATTCCAGGTGTTTTGGTAGTTGTCAGTCTGAAAGATTTCTCTGCCCCAGCGGTTGTAGATGCTCAGTTTCGAGTTGGGATAAAAGTGCAAATTTTTGATTTCAAACACATGGTTTTGGCCGTCACTGTTGGGTGTTATTACGTTGGGTATGAATAAGGTTTTGTTGTAATCAATGGCGCTGCCTATGCTTTGGCTTTGGCAACCAATGAGCGTTGTTTCAGTTACTTTCAGGCTGTATAGCACTTGCTCAGGCAGCCAATTGACTATGATTTGCTTGCTGCCTTGCCCGGCAGTTATTTGTCCGTTTTCAGCTTCCCATAAGAATATGGAGCCAGGTCTGCCTGTGGTGGTGTAGACTTGGTTGTTAAGGGTTTGCCAGTTCAACGTTTCCTGGCCAACTCCGCTTGGAGGTGCAGGATTGGGCGATGAGTCTACAACCAGAATTTTTTCATTTTGTGGTCCGATACACCCTTTTTCGCTGGTTTCTGTGGCAGAGAGGATGATGGGTGTAAAATCCTGGCTTGGGGTAAAATTAGCTGTGTAGCGAATTTGGCTTTGATTGGAATTTTGGCTTAAAATGTCCCCAAGGGAAGCTGCCCAGTTGAATGTGCCAGATGCTTCAGAGCTTATTTTTTGCACCTTACTTTCGCCAATGCACAAGCTATCAAAGCCTTGAATGGGTTTTTGCCCGGGTTGTGGCCAAATGCGGATGCGATATAGCGTTTCGCCAAAACATTGGGCTATGGGCGTGGTATCTGTTTCGGACAACCTCAACCAACCCTCTCCAGAGGCGAGGGCAAGAAAAGTGATCCGGGCCGAGTCCTGATTGGCGTTGGCTATGGTACCCCAATTTTCGGGTTCGGTGCGCCAGGTGTAGCGGCTTTGCGGGTTGTGGTTCGCAATGCCGTAAGGCAGATTTTGGGCATTGGCAAGGCAAACACTATCGTTCAGGCCTGCAAAAAGTGTGGTTTGTGGCCTAAGTTCCCGGGTAATGTTGATGGGTAAACGTGCCGAATCGCCCCGACAGCCAAAGCTGTTAATTGGCACGAGCATGATTTGTCCGTTCTGATTGGCAGCGCCCCAGTTGATAAATATAGTGCCATCGGCAAAGCTTGCCGAATCGTCTCCAATCACATGCAGCTTGATATTTTGTACTTGCTCCGTTGGCCTTACCTGATATGGCACGTTGCTGCTGCCCGGACAAACAAACTGAGGACCAGAAATCTGCACACTTGGAGGCAATGGATTTAGACTTACATCAATGCCTATCGATGTGTCTGACAGACAACCCTCAGCAGAACGCAGCCGCACTTCATACCTGCCGGTTTGGGTTGCAGTGATGCTTCTGGAAGTATCGCCTGTGTTCCAGCGGATTCCCAAATTGCCTGAAGAATAGGCAGTTAAAACAACCGGTTCATTAGAACAAACAGATAGATTGGAGTCCGGTTCTAGCCGAAGGTTGCCCATTGGCTTGGGTTTTACATCAAACCAAATTGTGTCTCTTGCCGTGCAAATGCCATTGGAAACCAACACAGCTACATAGCCAAGCCCGGCCATGCCAGCACGAACAATCACGCTATTCGACGCACTGAACCTTACACTACCATCAAAGCTACATGCCCAACTGTACCGCACACCAGCTTGTTGTAGAAGGTTTAGCACTACAGAATCGCCAAGGCAAAGCACCCTATCTAGGCTCAGATTGGCCATAGGCCTGGGCAATACATAAACCGTGACAAACGTATCTTTGCTGCTGCACCGCCCTGCTCCCCGCACATAGTAAGTGGTGGTGGTTTGTGGATTTACAGTAATGGTGTTGTTGGCCGAAAAAGAAGGGCCATTGACCGAGAGCGACCAGTTAAAAGTTTCTGCTGAAGCCCCATAAGCCGCAATGCGCACTGTGTCTCCGGCACAAATGGTATCCCTGCTGGGGGTGGCCTGCAGCAGGCGGGCGTTTACAAACAGGGTTTGGTTGAGGACGGGCAAGCCCCTGCCGGTTGGCCTGCCCATATAAATTGCACTGTCTTGCACTTGCGCTAATCGGCCTGGTTGGTCAGGACAATGGATGACGCCCATGTGGCTAATATTAAAATTTACGTCACAGAAATAGATTTTACCGTCAATGCCAAGCTGCATTGACTGCCATTGGTAATATGGAATAGTGTCGATGATTTGAAATGAATTTCTTATCGCCATTGTATCAAAAACATTTGCAGATATTTGAAATAATCTACCTCTAGTTTTTGCTGGTTGTTCAAAGGGACTTAATGACAAATATGCACCATAAAGAAAACCTGATGAAGGAGAAAAGGAATTACTGAATGAAAAATTTTCTAACCTCAATGCAGGAATTAAATTTGTAATTGTGCCAGTGCTCCGATCAATTTTCCCTAGATAAAGGGTATTGTCTATTTGTCGACCAAATATAAATTGTTCACTACAGGGAGAGACTTTCAATTCACCGAATTCAGATTCTCCCAATAACGGTCCGATATCAGATATTACAGAATCTTTAAATGTGGCAGTTGAATCAATTAAATACGAAATAAATCGATTGGAGTTTATTTTATGAACGATCAACCATAAATCTTGACCATTAATATGGTTTGCTATTGCTAACTGTTGTGTGCAGTTAGCTGAAAGTAATTTCTGATGATTATTTGTGTCTATGGCAGGTCTCCCGATTGAATCTGTATTTACTATGGAAAAAACAATATTTGAACGACTTAATGAAACAGTGCTTGTAGCCGAAATGACCAAATATTTATCCTGATGGTTTGGAATGATGGTAGAAATATTGGAGCTAAAAAAATTTGGTGATATCAATCCATTGCCTCTTTCAGCAATTTGATGGTTAGCATTGAAAAGTGTATCACCTTGAGAATAAAAGATTATGACAGTCCGCAATCAATACCATGTGTTTTGAACGGCGGCTAAAATGAGCCTATCAGATAGTTTTTCACCAAAATAGCGGCGGTTGAATTTATAGCAGAATTCATCCAGGTAGTTTTGTATGAACTTGCTGTTTATGCAATTATGATGAATCCCTACCAGTACCTTCTTTGCATTACTAATTGTTCTATTTGCCCAGGGAAATAGCTTTGCTGATTTCACTTTGTCAGGTTCTATGATCACTTTGTGAGCCGCCAAAATGGAT
>JBBRCC010000016.1:0-53508 GCA_038205175.1 Cytophagales bacterium
GGCGTAGCGGGTGTATTGAACCCAATCCCTCAGTTCGTTTTTAGCTGAATCTAAAGGAATTCCAGGTTGAAAAACGCTGTTTCTTTGACTTGGAGTCATGTCTAAGATCTGAGGTAAATTGGCAATTGGCACACCAAACGAGCTCATGAGTGAAAACTCTTTTTGCTGTTTGGGCGTGAATGCGACGCCATACCGATCGGACATGGATTGCAGCACTGCTTCACGCACAAATTGTCCATCCACACCAAAAAACACCCTGCCATCTTTGTCAATGGAAATGGTAAGTATGTCTATATCCGGAAGTTTTGTTTCCGAAATGGACGAAGGTGTGTCGACCACCACCGGGTCATCAGGTTTGAACTTGGTGGTGAGCATGAAGAAGGTAAGCAAAAGGAAAGCCACATCGCACATGGCTGTCATGTCGAGCGAGATGTTTTTCCTTGGTATTTTTACTTTAGCCATTTTTTATGGAAGTAGTTCTGGTTGAGTTGGAACACTTACCAATCGAATTTATTTCGATTTGGCTCCAAAGTTTTGCATAATGCTGAATCCTACTTCGTCGATGCTGTATGTCAGCGTGTCGATTTTACTGGTAAAGAAGTTGTAGGCAATAATGGCAAGGGCAGAAGAACCAATACCCAAAGCAGTATTGATCAAGGCCTCGGAAATACCATTTGAAAGCGCTGAGGCATCTGGCGCACCAGCTTGGGCAAGAGCGGCAAAGGCTTTGATCATACCAATCACAGTTCCTAACAAACCTACCAGGGTAGCCACTGAAGCCAATGTTGCAATGATGGTCAGGTTTTTCTCCAACATAGGAAGTTCAAGTGCTGTTGAATCTTCGAGTTCTTTTTGGATGGCCAATATTTTTTGATCTTTGCTCATGGCATCTTCCCGCATCATGTCGTTATATTTGTGCAACACAGCCTGAATAACATTGCCAACAGAACCTTTTTGCACATCGCAAGCTTTCAATGCTCCTGAAACATCGTCAGAAGAAAGCAAGGATTTAATTTTCCTCACAAATGCATCGATAGAGCCTGTTCCTGTTGCTTTGGCGATGGTTAGCATACGTTCAACACTAAATGTTAACACCATAAGGAAAAACGACATGAGTACAGGCACCACAGGTCCTCCCTTAAAAACTATGCCGAGATAGTTGCCCGGAAGAGGGTGGTTGTTGGGGTCGCCACCTTCAAAGTTGCTCGGATTTCCCATCACAAAAAGGAAAACTAACAGTGCGACAATAAAAACCAGGACGATGACAATTCCGGCGAAGAAAGACTTAAGAGGGCTTTCTTTTATTGGTTGTACCTTGTTCATTTATTTACGAGTTGATTTGTTGATAAAAACGGAGTTGATTAAAAGGCTTTTCATGTAAAAGAGGCGCAATAATATCAAATTATTGTCCTGACGCAAAACGGCAAACATTATTTCATACAAACTTTTCATTGATCCATATTCTTTGGAAAATTTAAAATGTTGCGAAATTTACTTTTTAGAGCGGTATTTTTTGTTGAGCCCGGTCAGCACTTGTTGGGTGATGTTTAAACTGTCTACAGCATACAAAATACCACCACCTTCTGTGTAGCCGAGCACATAGTTTAGGTTGTTTTCTGGTCCGTATGTGCCCATAAAACCTTTGATGGCGTCCATTAATTGCCGATTCAACTTTCGCTCCTCTTCCATCATTTTTTCGGTTTGGGCAGCTTTATATTCAGCCAATGATTCTTGCTTACGCATCATTTCCTGCTCTTTATCCCGCATTTGGTTTGGTGTGTAGCCACCTGCCTGCGCTCGTTGCTGGGCTTCAACCATTTCGTTTTCCAGGTTGCGAAGGCGGTTGCCCAGATCATTTTCCAACGTTCTGTTCTTTTTTTCGAGTTGACCTTTAATGTTTTTAAACAAGTCATATTTTTCGAATAAGGTGTCGGTGTTTACAAAGGCAATCTGACCTTTGATGGATTTTGGCAATTCGATAGATGCATCCAAGGTTGAACTTTCTTCTTTAGCTCCCCCGGTAGCCACCTCAGTTTTGGTGGAGCTTTCTAACTGCGTTTCCTGAGGCAGTTTTCCGGTGATCCAAACCAACCAGCCAATGAGTATTACATTCACAATGAGCGAAACCAAACCAAGTTTTTGCATGAATTCTCTAGTTTTGATATAACGAAACAGCCTGCAAACATGGGCAAAAAGTTTGGCTTGAAATTAAATTAAAAGACAAAAACCTCACTCCAGCAATACCGTCCCGGCCTTTGTGCCAGCGTTGCTTTGCCACACCCCCACATACATGCCCTCGGGTAGGTGGCTTACAGGTAGTTCTTTGGCCGGGTTGGGATAAAGCAGTCAGTTGGAGTTTACTATTTGCTTTTTAGGCTTAGTTTGGGTTACAATACGGTCTATGCCTAAGTTGTCCATGATGGTGGAGACGGAAATGTAGAAAATGTTGTTTCGGGTTTCCAGATAATCGCAGATGGTGTCGAGGTAAAAGTTGCCGAATCTATCTTCAAAAACCCTGTTTCTTGTGCAGCTTGTGGCTTCTATAAACAAGGCATCGTTGAGGATGGTGAAAGATTTTACATACAAGATGGTGGTATCGTTGTTTATCAATCTATTCATGATGCAACCTGCGAAGTTGGCTCGGTTGTAAGATGGCCTGGCAATGTTACACACCCTGGCATTCGAGACCAAGTGGCTAATCACTACCATTGGTGAATGGCTTGTCTCACGACCCCCGGGAAACCATGGGTTGGCAAATACCTGGCCTTCGATTAATGCAAATTGACCACTATACCAAAAGCTACTGCTGTTTGCAAAACCTAAATAATCATTAACCGTAAAAAAGAAGGCTCATAATTGGAAGTAGTGGCACTTGGCTTGTAGAAATACAGCCCTTCCGGATAATTAGTTGATGGTGGGATTTGTTTTGAAGGAATGCTTCGCATAGAGCGAAGCATTCCTTCAGACCAACAACTATTC
The DNA here is from genome assembly GCA_038205175.1 of Cytophagales bacterium. Lineage (GTDB taxonomy): Bacteria > Bacteroidota > Bacteroidia > Cytophagales > Flexibacteraceae > JBBRCC01. The sequence goes on from JBBRCC010000016.1 coordinate 2,980, forward strand.
GTTTGCCTGTTTTGTACAAAGATAATTTGGCGCTGCGTGTACCAACAGGCGTTTTCCGACAAAACATTATTTGTCCGCAGGGTTAAATTGGTGTAGAAAATTTGGTGTATGAATGGACTTTAACTTTGTTGGCCTTTGCCGTGGACTTGTATAGGTTATTGACCAACACATGAGAAACCAAAATAACTTTTTCAGCAGATATTCATCATGTTGCCTAAGTCTAGCAAATAGAAAATAAAAAAGCCTCAGCTATCCATTGGATGCTGAGGCTTTTGTTTAAAGTTCAAACCGAGAACTTGTTGATGTTTGCCCTTTATGCGGCTATTTCAGCTTTCTTGCGTTTCCTGGCGTCAATTACAAATGGAATGGCAATGAAAACGGTTGAATAGGTGCCTGTAATGGAACCAATCAACAACGCAAAACTTAGGCCTCGAATGGTATCACCTGCAAACAAGAGCAAGATTACCACCACCACCAACACGGTAGTGGATGTGATGATGGTTCTGCTAAAGGTGTCGTTCAATGCTTTATTAATCACCTTTTCCGGATCTGCATCTACTGCGGCGTCTTTAAAGAATTCCCGAACCCGGTCAAAAACCACCACCGTGTCATTCACTGAATAACCCACCACAGTGAGCAAGGCGGCAATGAAGTTCTGGTCTATTTCAAGCGAGAATGGGAGCACGTCTTTCAGCACACTATAAAACACAATCACCATAAATGCATCATGGAATACTGCCAGTGTAGCACCCATAGCATATTCCCACTTCCTAAACCTAAACCAGATATATGCAAAAATGAGCAAGGTGGCCAGCAATATGGAATAATAGGCTTTCGATTTGATGTCATTTGCTACTGTTGGGCCAACTTTAGAGCTACTCAGCACCTCATATTTTCCTTTGGCCACTTCATCAAGTCCTGATTGAATTTTAGCAATTACCTGATCAGAAATTTCAGGCGATTGGTTGTCAATTTCGTAGCTGGTAGTGATTTGCAGTTTGTTTGAACCACCAAAGGTTTTTACCTCAGGATATCCGGAAAGTGGTTTATTCAGCGCCTCTCTCACTTTGTCGGCAGCCATAGGCTCAGAAAATTCTACCACATACTTCCAGCCACCTTTAAAGTCAACACCATAGTTGAGGCCATTAAAGCCGATGTAAACAAAGCCAAGTGCAAGCACAATGGCCGATGAGACGTAAGCTATCTTTCTTTTCGAAACGAAATCGAAGTTGATGTTGCGAAGGAAGTCTTTAGTGGCGCTATTGAAGAAGGTGAAGTTTTTGTTTTTCTCAATTTGGTTTTCAATCACAATCCTGGTGATATAGATGGATGTGAACAACGATGTGAAAATACCAATGATGAGGGTGGTGGCAAATCCTTGAACCGGGCCACTACCGAAGTAAAACAACACAAACGCAGCCAAAACAGTAGTAATGTTGGCATCCCAAATAGAAGACGAAGCAGCTGCATATCCGTTTTTCACAGCATTCGCCATACTGGCCCCTCCCCGCAATTCGTCTTTTATCCGTTCATTTATTAGCACGTTTGCGTCAACGGCCATACCAATGGTAAGCACGATACCAGCTATGCCCGGCAAGGTAAGCACAGCACCTACAGGTACCAGAATACCAAGAATGAGAAATACGTTGAGCAACACCGCCATATCCGCTACAATACCTGAACGGCTGTAGAAGGCTACCATGAAAATCAGAACTGAAACAAAGCCGAATATAATGGACAACAAGCCCTGATTGATAGACTCTTGACCTAAGGTTGGCCCGACAACGGCTTCTTCCACAATGCGGGCGGGAACAGGCAGCTTACCTGCTTTCAACTTGTTGGCCAGATCTTTTGCTTCTTCGATTGTGAAGTTGCCGGAGATAGATGAACTACCATTTGGAATTTCTCCACGCACTACCGGTGCAGAGTACACATAGTTGTCGAGTACAATACCGATGCGTCGATTGAGGTTAGATGCTGTTAACTTTCTCCATTTTTTAGCACCAGCAGCATTCATTTGCATATACACTTCTGGCTGACCTGTTTGTCCGAAATCCTGATAAGCCTCAGAAATCACATCGCCTTCAAGTGGTGCTTTGTTGTCTCTGCTAACTTTGATGGCGTAAAGTGGCAACACTTCCAAGGTATCACTTAGTTTTTCTGCTTTACCGCCCCAGAGCATTTTCATGTTCGAAGGAAACAGCAACTCAATGTCTTTTCGGGCTAACAGTCGGTTTATTTTCGCTGTATCTTTCAAAGTAGCACCTATACCGCTGCTGCTCATTCTGAAATACTTGGAAATGAACTTGCTTGTGGCTGAAGCTGCATCTTCTTTTTTGGCAGTGTCGGCTTCGGCAATTGCTTCAGCTTCTTTTTTAGCTGTATCTTCGGTCAAGCTGGACAGGTCTTCTGCAGGCGATTTTTCATCTGTTAAACCTTCCGCTGCTGGTTCTGAACTTAATGGTTCCTTGTCACCAGATTTGTCGATCTTTTCTTCTTTTACCAAAAAGTCGTTCAGCTTTTGAAAGTAGGCTCCAAATTCTTCGTTTTCCCACACTTCATAAAACTCCAGTTTGGCCACACCTTGAAGCAGTTTTCGCACACGCTCAGGGTTTTCAACACCTGGTAGTTCTATTTGAATGCGGTCTGTTCCCTGCAGTTTCTGAATGTTAGGTTGGGTTACACCAAATTTGTCAATCCTGTTTCTGAGAATTACAAACGATCTGTCGATGGTTTCGTCTACTTCCTCATTCAGGTATTTCAACACAGTTTGGTCATCGCTTTGAAAGTCTATGCGGTCACGGTTGCCTTTGTTGGCAAAAATTGCCGCCAACTTCACGGGCGAATTTTGTGCCTGGTAGCTTTCGTAAAACAAGGTGACAAAAGGTTTTTGGCTTGAAATAGCAAGTTGCTGGGCGTCTTTAAGTGCTTTTTGGTAGGCTGTATTTTTGTTGTTGCCAGACAATACGTTTACAATGTCGGCAGCAGATACTTCCATGGTGATGTGCATTCCACCCAGCAAGTCAAGGCCTAATTTTACTTCATATTGTTTTACTTCCTGGTAGGTAAAATTTAAGAACACGGGCTCTGTCCAAACAGAATCAAGGTATGCCTGTTTTTTTGAAGGATTAACTTTGCCATCTGAAGCAGTAGCAAATGCAACAGCATCTTTTTCTACCCCACGGGATATGTAAGTAAACGACAGATAGTAGAGGCACAGAAGCGACACTACTACGGTCAGGATAATGAGTAACGGTTTGTTTTTCATTTGAATGAGAAAAGTAAATTAAAGAAATTAAAAAGGTTGAATGAGCATTCAACCAGATGAAGAAAACCGGAATTATAAACCGGAAAAAAACTGTAAAATCTGAGAATTATGGAGCCTGAGCCTGGATGCAGGTTAAAAGTCCTTGTACGAATTTGCCAAAATGCACTGAAATTCCAGCAAGCAGCCATTCACAAGGCAAACTGCTGATATCAAAAGTACATTGGGGTTCTCTGTGGTGGCTTGTTTGAAGCGGAAAATCAGGAGTAAATTGGATTGGACTCTGGTAGTAACCTTCCTGTAGATGAACTTGAGGGCTTAGTGGCGTACCTTCAGAATTTCTGTTGTCTTGTGCTTCGGATATGGTCTGCACAACCTGAACTGGCCTTGTGGTCAACGCAGCAGAGAGAACACCTGCTAGAATTAAAGCACTTAAAATCAGCCTGATAACTTGTTTCAAAATTTGCCAGTTCACAAAGGAGGCGCAAATGTAGCGTTTATTTTTTAAATTCAAGGGCTGTGAGTCAGCCAGTTGAGCATGAATATGCCAACACGAAGGCTTTTGTCGGATGGTCATCTCATTCGTTGACGAAAGTCATGTTTTTGCACGATACAAGTCTGTTGCTTTGCAGGCGAAACACAAAAATAAAATGGCAATTCTCATTTTCTTCCTGGCTCACTGGTACTTGTCTTTGTTTGCCCAAACCTTCTTTCTGCACCGCTATGCTGCTCATCGCATGTTTACCATGTCGAAAACCTGGGAGAAGGTGTTTTATTGGCTTACCTATATTTTTCAAGGCTCTTCTTTTCTTAGCCCAAAAGCTTACGGCATTATGCATAGGCTTCATCATGCGTATGCCGATACAGCAAATGATCCACATTCGCCCAAATACTCAGCCAATCTGCCTGCCATGATGTGGAAAACCAAAGAGATATACCATGGAATTCTTGATGGCAGCTTTCCGGTTGAGAAAAAGTTTCTGCACCATATTCCAGATTGGAAGTTTATGGAAAAGCTGGGCGACAATTGGATGTCAAGAGTGGCCTGGGGCACTGCCTATTCTTTGTTCTATATTTACTTTGCAGCAGATTGGTGGTTGTTTCTGCTCTTGCCTGTTCACTACCTTATGGGGCCAGTGCATGGAGCCATCATCAATTGGTTTGCGCACAAATGGGGCTACAGAAACTACGAAGTAAACGACACTGCCCGAAACCTGCTTCCATTGGATGTTTTGATGATGGGTGAAAGCTATCACAACAACCACCATAAGTTTGGCGGGAGACCCAATTTTGGGGTCCGTTGGTTCGAAATTGACCCAACCTATCCTTTTATTTTATTGTTCAACAGGCTGGGCATCATTAAGCTAAGGGGTGGGAGCGAACTGGAGTATATGTAAAATATGTAAACAGCCTAGTTGCCGGCCAGGTAGTTCTTTTTGGCTTTCTCTTTAAATTCAATTTTAAAACAAGTGCCTTTTGAGCTCGACTCAAACACTATGGTTGCATTCAATTGGCTGGTGAGTGCATAAACTAGCGTCATACCCAGCGATTTGGCATTTTCAAGCTCGAAATGTGGTGGCAAGCCAATACCATTGTCTTTTACTTCAAGTTCGAATCTATCGCCTTCTTTTACAAAACTAACTTCTATTAGGCCTGATGAGCGACCCTTAAAAGCATGTTTACAAGCATTTGATAGCAACTCATTCACAATGAGCCCACATGGAACAGCAGAATTGATGTCGAGGTAAACATTATCTATCTTGTTTTCAATTTTTACCTTCGCATCGCCTGGACTGTAGCTATATAGTATGGTGCGGGTAAGTTCACGTATATAAGATTCAAATTCTACCAAGGCCAGTGTTTTCGACTGGTAAAGTTTTTCATGAATGAGCGCCATTGACTTGATCCTGCTTTGGCTATCCTTAAACACATCGATAAGACTAGCATCGTCGATATAGCCACTTTGCAGGTGCAGCAAACTCGAAATCACAGCCATATTGTTTTTTACCCGATGGTGGATTTCCTGAATCAGGATTTCTTTTTCGTGCAAACTATGTTTGATTTGCTCTTCTGTTTTTACTCTCTCAGTGATATCGTTGATTCTCAATAAGTTGAGTTCTTTGCCTTCGGATATAAACTTTGAAGCGGCAAGGTTTGCCCAAAATCGTTTGCCAGATTTTGAAGTAATGAACAATTCTTCTACCCAGGTTTCTTTTAGCTTTAATTGTTGAAAAATTCTGGACAAATCAATGCTGCAAAGCGTTTCAGAGGTGAACAGTTGGCTTAGTGAATTCAACACTTCCTCTTTGTTTGTTTCTCCCAACAAGGTTACAGCTCTCACATTACAGTCTATAATTTTCTCCTGAAAAGGGTCGACCAGATACAGTGCATCTGCTGCTGTTTCAAACACTTCTTGCAGCAACATTTCTTTGCTGAGCAGTTTTTGCTCATCGTCTTTTCGCTTGGTGATGTCTACAGCAACACCTAAAACAAATATGTTTCCAAAAGAATCGATGAGCGGCTTCTTTGTCGATAGGTAGAAGTATGGTTTTTTAGTAATTGGGTTGATGTTCGTTTCTTCAAAAACCAATGTCTCCATTGTTTCAAATACGGCTTGGTCGGTATCTTTGGAAAAAGTAATCTGCTTTGTTTCGTATTTGAGGTCTTCGTCCCGAAGTCCAATAATTTCTTCAATTGGTTTTGCGTAAAAATCTGCAAATGCTTTGTTTACAATGATGAATCGGCCTTCTCTGTCTTTCACAAAAATAACATTTGGGTCAGTATCCAGAATTTGTCGAAGATAGTTTTTCTGCTCTTCAAGGGCTATTTCAGCGTTTTTTCGGGCTGTAATGTCTGCGCCAACTCCCAAAATGTAGGTTTTTCCATCTGGGCGTTTGAGCGGCGTTTTTATTACATAAAACCGATGCTCAGCTCCTGTAAGTTCATTGATTAGAATTTCCTCTACTTCTATGGGCTTTTTGTTTTTCAGCACCTCCCGGTCTATTTCCTCAGATATGGTTGTGTTGTTGCTGGCTTTTCTAAGTTTTTCATCTGGGTTCACTATGAATTCTTCAACCGTGCTGTTGAAGAATTTTGCCATGGCTTTATTGGCCAAAATGAAATTTTCTTGCTCGTCTTTTACAAAAATCCAGTTGGGATTGGTGTCAATTATTTGTCGCAAATATTCCCTTTGCACACTCACCTCTTTTTCGGTTTGTTTTTGTGCAGTTATATCCAGCGAAATCACCAAAACTTTTTCTATCTCCCGCTCGGCATTTGGAATCGGGGCTACTGTATAAATGAAGCTTTTATCGGCACTGTCGATTTCAATTCTACCCTTTTGGCCTACAAAAGCTTTCATGAGCAAGGGCTGAATTTTTGATGAAGTTTCTTTGTCAAGCAGTCGAAGCAAGTTGTTGCCGAGCAATTCTTTGCCTATCAGCTCGCCCTGGTCTACTTTTTCTCCATCAATAAATTGAATATTAAACTCTTGGTCAATCACCGAAATGATTCCATTTGGAAAACTTTTGGCAATAGTTTTATAAAGAAGCTCGCTGCTTCTCAAGCTTTCTTCAATAACTTTTGATTCAGTTACATCTGTTTGAATGCCAATAAACTGGGTAAGCTCATTTTTTGCATTAAAAATTGGATTTAGATCCAGGTGCTGCCAATTGGGCATTCCTTGCTTGTTGAAACTCATGATATGGCCTGAGTATTGAATCCCCTTTTTCACGCTTTCTCTTATCTGGTTCATCACATCATAGCCAGTCACATACCCTTTGAGCTTCGTGCCCGGCAGTGTGCCTGCCAATTCATGGGCGGTGTAGCCAGTTATTTTTTCAAGCGAATGGTTTACCCATTCTATCTTACCATTCTCATTAGCTATCAAAACACCATTTGAAGTTCGTTGAGCTACAATGGAGAGTTTTGAAATTTCAGCTTCCGCTTCTTTAATTTTTGAAATGTCAGACACCGAAACCACATATAATTTGCCGCCTTCGCTGTTGTCGAGTGTGTTGCAAGTGCCAAAAACCACAATTTCCTGATCAGGGTGCTGTCGCATTTTAACTTCTGCCCCATGCTTGCTCAGCACGTACGGAAGTTCATAAAAAAGCACACTGTCATCTGTTTTCTTGATCAGTTTTCGCTTAACCGGAAACGATTGATTGAGCAGATCTCGCTCACTCAGACCCACCAATTTGCAAAAATATTTATTGACATTTAACAGCTTATTACCCTTTCCCTGGAAAACACAAATACCAACGCCGCTGTGGTTGAATATAAGATTCAACAAATGGTTTGCTTCCTGACCCAGGCGTAGCATGTGATTCTCGGCGCTAATGTCAGTGATCTGAAGTTGGATGGCTTCAACCTGATTTTCCTCTATTACGGGATGGACATACATTCTGAATCGTCTGAAATCATCTTGTTGTTTGGACGATACTTCAACCACCTGTACTTTGCCATCAAGAACATTGTTCCACACTTTTAGCAGCGGACGGTTAAATTCAGGAAAAAACACTTCGCTTAAGTCTGAACCAATGGCTGGTTTGCGGTTCAACAGGCATTCAAATTCATGATGTAGTCTTTTATTAAAAGCTTTGATGGTTCCTTTTCTGTCGAGCAGCATCAGTCCTTCAATGGATTGTTGTGAAAAGGCTTTAAAGCTCATGCTGGCCACCCAGTTGTCGTTGTTGTTGTGTTCGGTGGCACACACTTCTTTTAGCTCATCTTCAGGAAATGGCATCCAATCGAGCAAAACCGCCAGTTGTTTTTTATCTGAAATGCTTGCTTCAAGCCTGATTAATACGCCTCCATGCAGGTCGGAAAGAAATATAGAGCCCGTGTCTGTTTTGGTAGGAGGATCTGTGAGCCAATTGTTTAAAACGTAGGCTAATTTCCCAGGAAATAGCTTGGTAACAGTTTGACCCGGGCTGTAAGCTTTGTCGAAAAAAAACTCCCAGCCCGACTGATAAGATTTTACCAGTCCATCGAAACCAATGATGAGCTCGGGGCGGCTCAACTTTTGGTTTTTATCAGAGATATTGTTGTTCGGAGTGTTTTTCGACTTCATTACTTGCAGTTTGCAAGAACAATTTTAAAGTCGAAAGGAGCTAATTTATCTCTAAAATCAGGCTACAAAGGCCAAAAAAGAAAGGATTAAACTCACTAGTACGATAAAATTCTAATGTCAACCCTTCTGTTCAGTGCTGAGCCATCTTGTCTGTCAGTGTTGGCAATCACAGGCTGTGATTTCCCCTGAGCTTTGATTTTTAATCTGCTGGTACTAATCCCATTTTTCAGTAGAAAGTCAACCACTGCTTTGGCTCTGCTTTGCGAAAGCTTCATGCTGTAATCGTCAGAAGCTTTGGTGTCGGTATGGCCGCCAACTTCTATGGTCAATTTTGGTTTTTCTTTCAATAGTTTAACCAATCGCCTGAGTTCCGGAATCGACTCTTGCTTTATCACCGCTTTGTTGGCGTCGAAAAATATATTGTTCAAGGCAATGAGCTTTTCTTTTTCCAATGGAATGAGAAAAAGGTCTTGCTTAATATCCTGGCCTTCTTCGAGTCTGGTTGCGTCGATGCTTTGGTGAACCGAAACATAGCCCTCGCTGGCAGCCAGATAACCATAATTGCTACCAACTGGCACTACAATTTTATACTCACCAGTTTTAGGATCTGCCTCAATTGTGCCTAGCTCTTTATTTTTGCTCAGATTTTCATACAATATTTTGGCGGCAACCGGTTTGCCGGTGGTTTTGTCTAATACCTTGCCTGATATCACCAAAACCGAGGTTGGCTTATACATATCAGGAATTCGAAGTCTGAAGATATCGAGCTGTCCTTTGGCTTCTTTTCCCGATGAAGAATAGTAAGCATAGTCGCCATTTGGAGGCAGGTTAAAGAATATATCAGATTGGGGAGTATTGATATTAGGTCCCAGATTTTCAGGATTAGACCACTTGAGCCAAGTATCGTCCAATCGTTTGGTGATGTAAATGTCCTCCATGCCAAAACCGCTTCTGCCGTTTGAAGAAAAGAAAAGCGTTTTGTCATCTGCACAAAGAAAAGGAGCCAACTCATCGGAAGGTGTGTTGATGTTTTTTCCCATATTTAAGGGTGCCGACCAAGTCCCATCTTCTTTTTTGAACGACACAAATAGATCGAGGTTGCCCAAGCCTTCAGGAGTTTGAATGGCCATCAACAGAACTTTACGACTGTTGGCCAAGTAAAAATGAGCTTTAGAACTTTGATTTTGAAAACCTTCGATAGACAGAGGTTGGGGTTTCGTGAAACCTTCGCTTGTTTTTAAAGATAACGAAACACCATTATCGCTGGGTTGCTTGTTATTTTTGGCATCGTTTCCATGGCCAAGAATGAGCAGCATAGAATTTCCGTCAGGCGTAATGGAGCATAGGAAATTAGTGCCTTTGTTGTTCAAGGTGCTTCCGGCGTTTTTTGCTTGTGCCCATTCACCTCGTTTATCGTCCCATTCTGAGTACCAAATATCTTCAGGATCAGTTTTGCCTCCCAGATTTTCGGGATGGAATTTTCTGCCAAAGTAAAGCCGTTTTCCATCAGGGGAAATTACTGGATTAATTTCGTCGTAAGGGCTGTTAATTTTTTCTGTAAGTCTTTCTGTGTTGATATTGGGATTGATTTTTCTCGCCACATTTACATCAATTTTCACAGCATTTGCCGACTCAGAAATGCCTATTGCATCTATGCTGTTAAAGCCTGGTACCTTGTCGCAGTTCATTTCTACTTTCACTGCCGCCACTTTATAAGGCGTTTTTTCCATGGTAATTCGAAGTAATCGTGAGTCTTCTCTGATAGGTTTTGGAGTGTATTCATTCATCAAATATTGCGTTCCTGATGGGTCTATGGCATATACTTTCCAAACAGATCCTGGGTTGTAGCATTCCCCAATAATGATTTGAGCGGTTTGGGCAGGCTTGTCGAAACCTACCGTAACAGATTGAATACCAGTTTGGCGCCTCGGACTCCAGGCAAAAGGATTGTCGCCACCTTGAGGCAGCGCATTTGGCGGACCCAAAATCTGTTTGGATGAATATATGTCGTTGCTATACTCAGATGAAACCTGCAAAATTTTAGACGCCCACTGCACATCTTGGGCATGCAATTGGCTGCTCCACCAAACCAAGAAACCGGTTGTGGTAAGTAGTTTCCATATTTTAGTTTTCATTGGCTCATTCATTACCCTGTAATTCAAATTTTAACACCCTAACTTCCACCCTTCGGTTGAGCCGATGCGCATCGTAGCTGTCGCCAAGAGAAAGTGGATTTTGACCTGCAAATGCTTTTTTCCTGATCTGAGAAGCTGGAATATTTTTAGATTCGAGGTACCTCTCAATACTTTTGATTCGTTTTTTGGCCAGCAACATGCTGGTTTTTGATTTACCCACATTATCGGTATGCCCCTCGAGCCGAACTACCAGACCGGGATTGGCAATCAACAGTGCCGAAAGCTTTTCCAACTCAGGTAACGAATGCTGCGAAAGTTGAAAATTATTGACATCGAATAGTATGTGCTCAAAAGGTAGAACCGAATTCTGTTTTACCGGAATTAGTTCAATTGTCTTTCGACCAGGTTCAATCCATGAGCTGTCTTCATCAGTTTTGAGCAACGTTGAAAAAGAGAGATAGCCCTGCATTTGAATTTTGAGGCGGTATGTCGATTTTCTTTTCAGTTGAAAGGAAAAGCTGCCATCAAGTGCATCTGTTTTGGATATAACAACTTCATTATCATTGGGTTGTAGCTCTGCTATGATGCGGGCTTCAATAGGCTTCCTCGAGAAAAAGTCGAGCACTTGACCTTTGATTTCTGCTTTTTTTTCAGCCGGATATGGCTTTTGTGCAGAAACAAGTCCGAATGTGACAGGAAGAAAAAGGAATAAAAAGATAAAGTGCCGCAAATGCCCAGTGTTTGTTGTTTACCGAAGATGAGCTTTGCTGCGGGAATGACAAAATCCTTAGCCTTTATCCAACAAACCAGGTTGTAAGTTTCTAAGAATAATAGACAGAGAAATCGCCTAACCCTTTTCTGAGTACCTCAAATTCATCGGAAGTAGCATCGATAATGGTCGAGTGTTCATTGTTTCCATACCCGCCATCTATCACTATGTCCACCTGTTTCTCAAACCGCTCAAATATTAGTTCTGGATCGGTGGAATATTCAATAATGGCATCTTCATCATGGATAGAGGTGGTAACAATAGGGTTGCCCAACTCTTGCACCAACAGGCGGGGAATCTGGTGATCAGGTATCCTGATGCCGATGGTTTTCTTTTTGTTGTTTAGCAACTTGGGAGTGGCCGAGGTGCCTGGCAATATGAAGGTGAAAGGCCCGGGCAACGCCTTTTTCATAAGCTTAAAGGCCTGAGTGCTAACTCTTGCAAATTCTGCCAAATGGCTTAAATCGTGACAAATAATGGAAAAGTTGGCTTTTTCAGGCTTCAAACCTTTTATGCGGGCAATCCGCTCAATAGATCTTGCCTGAAAAATATCGCAACCCAAACCATACACCGTGTCGGTAGGGTAAATAACCAAACCACCTTGACTCAGGCAGTCTACCACTTTTTTTATTTTAGCGGGTTCAGGATTATCAGGGTGAATTTTTATGTATTCTGCAGCCATTAACTTTCAGGTTGTGCGCCACAAATATGAACTTATTGAAATTGGGTTGTCAATTTCTTTTAATTCAGTTTTAAGGCAGAAACGGAGATTAAGCCTGATGTTTGATTGTTTTGTTTGTGTATTCATGTGTAAAATAGAGTTTCATGCCTCAATTTTAGCTACTCAGCGAAATGTTGTGTTAAGGGAATGTTAATTGCCTCTATCTTGCGCTTGCGTTTTGAGTTGTTTCAGCTCAATTTTTTTGACTAACTATTATTTAATCAAGTGAGAATTCGCATTGTATTTTCGGTACTGAACCGAGGGGGTATTGTCCCATTTCACCATCAGAGTCTGTTGTCGAATCTGATTAGAACGGTGTTGAAGCAGCACTATTACGAGCTTTTTAGGCCGAATCTATATTGCTTTTCAGGTCTTAAAGGCCAAACCAAGGTAAGCCGTGACGGGCTTATGTTTGTTTCTGCCAAAGCAACGTTGGTGTTTTCGAGTTGGGACAAAGCATTTGTGGATACCTTTCTGGAGCAGCTCTTTATAGAACGGGAAGTGTTTTTAGGCACACTTCGGTTGAAGCCAGAATCTGTGGCAATAGAGCACGCTCCCGACTATGAAAAAGGGATCAAGTATGTTTGCATTTCACCCGTTGTGCTGGCTTCAGAAGAGAAGGAAGATGCCGATGTGAAACGATTTGTATCGCCAAGCGAAGACATGTTTTCAGATTTGCTCTATGAATCTACTATGAATAGGATGGAGCAATCAGGTCGTTTTTCGGCAGATCAAATAGCCTCCTTTTACAAATTTCAAATTGTAGCAGACAAAGACTACCTGGAAAAAATAAAAGTAGAAGAAAAAAAGTTTTCCCGCATTTACCTCACCTACAAAAACAACAGGCCCATTGAAGTTCGGGGCTATACCATTCCTTATGTGCTACACTCTGATCCTTTGGTGCACGACTTCGTTTTTCATTGTGGCTTAGGGGAGTTGACTACCGAGGGTTTTGGCATGGTAGACGCCATCAACGACGACTTCACCCGGCGTTTGGAACAGTACACTTATGTGCAAAAGTTTATGCCTGCTTAGTTGCGGTTGTAGCAAAATTGAAGCATTCATTTTTTCTGATTTTTAAGCATTTTGTCATTTTCTGAAACATCTTCGTCCTTGAAAAACTGCCAATTCATGTAGCGCTGCAAGTTTTAATCTAAATTATATTGGTTTAGGTAAATTATTGACGGAAGTTTGTTGCCTCTTATTTATAACCTCATTTAGTGAACATGCAAAACAATAAAACCATCACCGTAGCATACGGAGACGGCATTGGGCCAGAAATTATGCAGGCCACACTCAAAATTTTGAAGGCTGCCAAGGCCCGGATCGACATCGAAGAAATTGAAATTGGGGAAAAAGTTTATCTCAGAGGCATCAAAGCAGGAATAGAGTCTTCCTCCTGGGACTCGCTGAGGCGTAACAAAGTTTTTTTGAAGGCACCCATTACCACACCTCAGGGGGGAGGTTACAAGTCGTTGAACGTAACCACCCGAAAAGCCCTGGGCTTGTATGCCAATGTGCGCCCGGTAGTCACTTTGAGTCCTTATGTTACCTCTAAGCATACCATGGATTTGGTAATAGTTCGGGAAAATGAGGAGGATTTGTATGCCGGCATCGAACATCAGCAAACGCAAGATGTGGTGCAGTGTTTGAAACTGATTTCAAAGCAAGGCTCCGAAAAAATTATTCGATATGCATTTGAATATGCCCGGGCATACAAACGCAAAAGAGTTACCTGTTTCAGCAAAGACAACATTATGAAACTCACCGATGGTTTGTTTCATAAAATGTTCGACGAAATAGGGCAGGAGTATCCCGATATTATGCGTGAACACCGCATTATCGATATCGGTTCGGCATTGCTAGCCGATACGCCCGAGAATTTTGATGTCATTGTTACTCTGAATTTGTATGGTGATATTATTTCTGACATCGCTGCCCAAATAGCAGGTTCGGTTGGTTTGTGCGGTTCGTCGAATATTGGCGACCAATGTGCTATGTTCGAAGCCATTCATGGTTCAGCGCCTGATATTGCAGGCAAAGGTATTGCCAATCCGAGTGGATTAATCAATGGAGCACTTATGATGTTGGTGCACATCAATCAACCCGATGTGGCTGAAAATATTCACAATGCCTGGTTGAAAACCCTTGAAGATGGTATCCACACAGGAGACATTTTCAAGGAAGGCATTTCACTTAAAAAAGTGGGAACCGAAGAGTTTGCTCAGGCTGTGATTGATCGCCTTGGTCAAAAACCAGGTGTATTGAAAACAATAGAATATTCACGTGAAATTCAAAAAGGCTTCGATATCAAGGTTTCACCCATCAAAAAGCAGATCAAACAGTTGGTTGGTGTCGATTTGTTTTTAGATAATGATGCCCTCACGCCAGACCAGTTGGCTGAAAAGCTGAAGCATCTTGAAACCGACTCGCTTTACTTGTCTTTTATTTCTAATCGTGGACTTAAAGTATGGCCCGACGGTTTGCCGGAATCTTTTTGTACCAATCATTGGCGTTGCCGATTCAAAGCCAGGGTAATGGACAAAGGAATTGATGCTGATCAGGTTTGGCAAAGTATTCAGCAGGCAGATATTGAAGGTTTAGACGTGATCAAAACAGAGAACCTTTACACCTTCGATGGTAAAATTGGATATACCGAAGCGCAGGGAGAATAAGTATTTTAAAAAGCTTTTGAGATGAATTTCAAAGGCGGATTTTTCAACATATATCAATGCCCGAAACTGTTTGGTTTTGGGCTTTTTTATTGAAATTTGTTAATGATCCAAATTGTAGCTGATTCAAACTTTACTCAATTGCTGACATACTGGAACTTCAATATCCCGGCCTGAGAAGTTTATAGTGACAAATTGTCGCCTTGCGGTGTTGGGAATAGTATTTGAAATGCACTAGGCACATTCAAACTTTATTTCAATAAACATGGTGACAGAAGAAAAAGGCAATATCTCGATTCATACCGAGAATATTTTCCCCATCATCAAAAAATTTCTTTACTCAGATCATGAGATTTTTCTCAGAGAATTGGTTTCAAATGCGGTGGATGCTACTCAAAAGCTAAAAAAACTAAGTAGTCTGGGAGAATTTACCGGAGAGCTGGGCGAACTAAAAGTAGACGTTAGCTTCGACAAAGAAGCAAAAACCATCACGGTGAAAGACAATGGCCTGGGCATGACGGCTGATGAAATCAAAAAATACATCAACCAAATTGCCTTCTCAGGAGCCGCTGAATTTTTGGAAAAATACAAAAATGAAGGAGATACCAAACAGCAAATTATTGGTCACTTTGGCTTAGGATTCTACTCTTCGTTTATGGTGGCTTCTCAAGTTGAAATCATCACCAAATCATTCCAGGATGCACCGGCAGCCAGATGGATTTGCGATGGTAGCACAGAATTTGAAATTTCAGCTGCCGGGCGAACAGAAAGAGGAACCGATATTGTATTGCACATTGCGGAAGATTCTGAAGAATTTTTGGATGAGCACCGCATTGAGGGCATTCTGAGCAAGTATTGTAAGTTTATGCCAGTCGATATCTTTTTCGATGGCAAAAAAATTAACAATCCAAATCCTATCTGGACAAAAGCCCCTTCCGAACTACAAGACGAAGATTACAAAGCATTTTACAAAGAACTTTACCCCTTTGCGGCTGATCCATTGTTCTGGATTCACCTCAATGTGGACTATCCATTCAATCTCACGGGTATCTTGTATTTTCCCAAAGTCGGAAACGACTTTGAAGTGAAGAAGGATAAAATTCAACTCTATAGTCGTCAAGTATTTATTACTGACGAGGTAAAAGATGTTGTACCCGATTTCTTGATGTTGCTCCATGGTGTTATCGATTCACCAGATATTCCACTCAACGTGTCGAGAAGCTTTTTGCAGGCCGATTCAAACGTTAAAAAAATCAACCAATATATTACCAGAAAAGTGGCGGATAAATTGGGAGAACTTTTCAACCAGAACAGGGCATCGTACGAAGAAAAGTGGAGTTCGTTGAACGTATTCGTGAAATACGGCATGATTAGCGAAACCAAGTTTGCCGAAAAAGCCAAAGATTTCAGTCTGGTTAAAAACCTTGAAGGCAAGTATTTTACTTCTGCTGAATACACAGAAAAGGTGAAGCCAGAGCAAACTGATAAAAACGGGAATAATGTTTGGTTGTATACATCCAACCCGGAAGACCAGGAAGTATATTGCCAGTCAGCCACCAAAAAAGGCTACGATGTCTTGGTTTTCGATCATGTCATTGATCCGCATTTCATAGGTCATTTAGAAATGAGTTTAGAGAAAACCCAACTGAAACGAGTGGACGCTGATGCCCTGAATAAACTGATAGAAAAAGATGAACCAGAGCTTGACTTGCTCACCGAAGATCAGAAAGCGAAGCTCAAGGCCATATTTGAGCAAGCTACCGGGCAAAAACCTGAGCAATTATCTGTGGAGACATTGTCAGCAGATTCATTGCCTGTTCTTATTACAGAAGCCGAATTTATGCGCCGTATGAAGGAAATGAGTCAAGCAAATGGCATGGGTGCTTGGGGCGATATGCCGGGCATGCAAAAAATAGTACTAAACACTAATCATCCTTCAATCACTAAAATTCTGGAAACAGAAGATGAGGAGAAACAGAAAGATTTGGCTCGATATGTTTATGACCTTGCGCTGTTGTCTAACAATAAACTTAAAGGCAAAGATCTTGCGGCTTTTATAGAGCGGTCGCTCCATTGGATGAACTAGTAATAGGGGCTTAGGCCCCTATTTTATTCCTCTTTTTTTAGAATTTGAATGCCGCTCACCAACACATCGTCGGTTTGAGAACCACGCCCCATCCAGTTTTTAAATTCAAAATCCAGCAAGGCTTTTTGTTTTTCACCATCAAAACCACTGATGTTTGCCAATACGGCTTTTAGTCGGGAAAGCATGTATTTTTTATTAGATCGTTCGCCAAATTGATCAGCAAAACCATCTGTGAATAAGTAAATCCAATCTATTTTATCTAAGTCCAGTACATGCATGGGCATAAACACAGCCTCATGCAAATCGAAGCCAACAGAATAGTGACCACCTTTAATTTCCATGAGCTCTCCCTGCTCCATGTAATAGAGGTTTCGCTTAGCACCTGAGAAATAACATTTGGTCATTTTAGGATCAAAAATCAAAATGGCAATGTCCATGCCATCGGCAGATGTTTGGTGGTTTGCCTCTTTGAGCAAGGCTGAAAGTACACCTTTATGCAACTCTTGAAGTATTTTGGTTGGTTCCAAAATGCCTCTTTCAATGATAATTCGCTCAAGAAGCGAGTTGCCGATAAAGCTCATGAATGCGCCCGGAACGCCGTGACCAGTACAGTCGGCGATGGCATAAATTTTAAAACCATTTTTTTCGGTGTACCAAAAGAAATCTCCACTCACAATATCTCTGGGCTTAAACATTACAAAATGGTCGTTGAAAGCTGACTTTAATCTTTCTTCTGTTGGGAGAAAAGCTTGTTGAATTCTTTTGGAATACATCAGGCTGTCAGTAATATTTTTATTTACAGTATGCAGTTCGCCATAGGCACGTTTAATTTCGTCGTTTTTAACTTTTTCAATTTTCGCTTCTTGCTGACTCATAGCCAAGGCATAGCGGGTTTGCATGGTTTTGATTTTATTAGCTGTTTCCTGGCCCAACACGCTGGTTCGTAATTCAAAAAACAATTCATGATGCTGAAGGGCTTTTTCGAAGTCTCCAATGGCTTTATACGCCCATGCAATTCTGCGGTGAATTTTGTATTGCTTAGGCAAGGCATCGATCTCTTTGGCCAGACTGAGTGCTTTTTCGAGATTTACCAAAGCCAATTTGGGCTGTTGCGTGCGCAAATAAGTTGCTCCAATATCATCCAGGCAAGTTATGATTCCATCGGCCTGATTCATGCCTGCAGCATGTGATTTTTCTCTGATGGCAAGGCTTCTTTTGAAAAAGTCTAAGGCCAGGTCTGTCAAATCCATGGCCATGTAAACTTTGCCCAAATCTCGAAGTGCCTTTGCTCCACCTCCTTGATTGTTCAGTTCTTCATACAAAACGAGTGCTTTTCTGCAAAATTCAAGTGCTTCGTCCAACCTGTCCAATTTCACAAGGGCCATACCTGCATTATTTGTAGATCTGGCCATTCCTAACCTGTCGTCTATGGATGAGAATTCCTTATAAGAACTGAGGTTATATTCGTAAGAAGTATCATAATCTTCCAAGTCAAAATGAAGAGATCCCAACACCAGGTAGGTAAGACCTCTCGCTTCAAGGGCTTCCTCAAAATCTATGAGTAAATCTAAGGCCTCATAAATGGCTTGAAAAGCCTGATCGTATTTGCCTTTGTTCGAATTGATGTTGGCAAGAAAAGCCAGGCCGAAACTGGCAATGGTTTTTTCTCCTGAAGCCCTGCTGAGGTTAACTCCTTCTTCAATAATCGGAAGGGCTTCATCGAAGCTCGATTTGGCCCAAAGACTTAGTCCGTAATTCATGGCAGCAAGCGCCAAATCATTGGCCTGAGCAAATTCAGCGCCTAGTTTTGCTGCCCTATGGTAGTTTTCCTTTGCGGCTTCAATTTCGCTTCCAATGCCCGTATGTCGAAGCGCCCAAAGCCGATAGTTGGTGTCAATCAACTTGTCGAGGTCTGATTCAGCGTTCATGTTTTGAGGCAAAAATGAAAACCCGCCGTTTGTGTTTGTTTGTTGCACGATACAATCAATCCAAGTCGTTATCTATTATTTTACAAAGAAGCGGGTGGTGGCTACAGGTTTTTGCACCACATTTGCTAAAATTGCAAGGCATGTAATAAACTGGTTTCAAACTCCATTTTTCAAAACCTTTGAACAAATCAATAAATACCCAAAAAATCGAGGATCTTTTTGAAGGTTCACCTGAAGATTTGGCCGAATTCATCAAAGTTATTCTTGCTCAATTTGAGGAATACAAAAAGGAGCTAACCTCAGCGGTTAAAACAAGAAACCACTTGGCTGTGAAAGACTTGCGGCATAAAATAAAATCGATTTGCCTTAGCTTTGATGTACCCTTTATTTTAGAAAGCTTGCAGGAGATTATGGTTGTGTTGGAGGTAAACCAAAACGATGAATTAGCTGTAAACCAAAAACTTCAGCTTGTGCTGCAGGAAATGGACGAGGTGATAGAAGAACTAATCAAATTTCAAAGCAAATAATAGTTTTTAACTTATATGCCAAGCATTTCTAGTAGTGTAATAATATTTTTTGGAATTCTTTTAAGCCGGGTTGTTGGCGCAGATAGTTTGCAGGTAAGTTTGATAACATGTGGGCAAGGCCAGGAAATTTTTGAAGCATTTGGACACAGCGCCATACGTGTTGTGAACCACACCCAAGGTTCTGATAAAGTGTATAATTATGGAGTTTTTGACTTCTCGGCTGAAAACTTTTATGTCAATTTTATTCAGGGTCACCTGTACTACGAATTAGGTGTTGAAGACTTTGATCGATTCTTGTACGCCTACAAGTATTTCAACAGGTCTGTGTCTGAACAGATGCTGAACTTGAACCAGGTTCACAAGGAGAAATTGGTTCAATACCTCGACTCGAATGCGCTGCCAGCCAACAAATACTACAACTACAACTATTTCAGAAACAATTGCTCTTCGCAGATTCGGGATGTTTTTGTGAACGTTTTGGGCAGCCTTTTAAAAGAAGGAAAACTTAAAGACGAAAAAGAAACGTTCAGAACCCTTATTAAACGCTACACAACTTACAACTTATGGGGAAGGTTTGGCATAAACCTGGGTCTTGGAAGGCCTATAGACCAGCGACTTGCGCCAATTCAATATGTTTTTTTGCCTGACTACCTCGCAGCTTGGACTGCCGGCGCATCTGTTTACAATGATAGTCTTTCGACTAATTTTCCATTGGTTTCAAGTACTCAGGTTTTGTTTCAGCCCTCAATCTCTTCTTTGTTCAATTACTTAATTACTCCATGGAATGCTACAGGAATTTTATTTTTGATAGGTGTTGGCTTTGGGCTTATGTATTCTGTGAACAACAAAAGAAAATTTGTTTGGTTCGATAGGCTTTGGCTGTTTACAAGTGGGCTCATTGGGTTTTTGCTTTGCTACATCTGGTTTTTTACCCAACACCAGGATGCTGCCAATAATTTCAACATTCTGTGGGCTTTTCCGCTCAATGTAGTGGTAGCCTTTCTTCCTTTTAAATACAAACCGCTTCAAGTGTATTGGTATGGCCTTATTGGGCTTTCAGGTTTATTTATTATTTTAGTAGTCATTAGCCCCAAAGCTTATGAACTTGCGCTTTTGCCTGTATGTTTCATGATGATGTATCGTTCTTATATTCAGCTTATTCAGCTACAAAAGCGCAGAAGTGGTCGACGTAGATCCTGAATTTTGATAAGTGGTTTGGGGTTTGAAGACTTCAGCACGATATTTGCTTAACACATTCCTATTAATTGATTTGAACATGAAAAAACCAATTACTCATTTGCTCATTTGGGCACTATTTGTCAGTACCTCCTTTGCTCAATCAGTAATTTTTTCTGAAAACTTCAATGGTTTTCAAGGTTTTGGAGACCGGGTTCCAGGATGGCAGGGAGGTTTAGGGTACAGAGTTTACATCGGTCATGGAGAAGGAGTTTCTCCCGCTAATAAGGGTTTAGCCAAAGTTTTTAGTGCAAATGCACCTTTCGATTCATCAATAACACCCTGGTTTGGGCCTGTTTCCAATAACTCGGTTGTTTCATTTATAACCCGCACAACTACCTTTGCCGGCACTTCGCCCGTTTTCAATTATAGCCCTACAGGTAGCGATCAATTTCTGTTGTTTGGTGCGTCTGAAAATGATTCGCTCAACTACAGTCTGGTAAAAGATTTGTTGCCTGACTATCAGGCAGCCCAAGGACTTGGTTTTTTTCCCATCAGCGAATCATTGTCGGGATTTGCTGGTCAGCGAATAAAGTTGAAATTCCGTTCACGCTGTGCAAGTACCGATAATCCATGGCAGGACATTGACAATGTTGAAGTTTCTTCTCTAACCAATGTGAAAAACATAAAGCAGATTACCGAAGGCTTTCAGATTTCTCCTAATCCCGGAACTGGTATTTTTAGGATTCAACTGGGTAAGGAGAAAACCAGAAACTATAAACTATTTAATGCGCTTGGTTCTACAGTGGCTGAAGGTCAGCTGCAATTGAACCAGGAAATACTGGATTTAAGCTCTCAACATAAAGGTATCTATTTCCTTAGAATTGGTGAAACCACCCGCAGAATTGTAGTTAGATAGCCTTAGTTTAAACGGGTAATTTTTGCTCCAAGTGCATTGAGACGGGTATCTATATTTTGATAGCCCCTATCTATTTGCTCCACATGGTCGATAATGCTTTCGCCTTCTGCTGCCATAGCTGCAAGCAGCATCGAAACCCCGGCACGTATATCTGGTGAGCTCATGCGAATACCCCGAAGTTTGGTGCTTCTGCCTGAGCCAATCACCGTGGCCCTGTGAGGGTCACATAAGATGATTTGAGCCCCCATTTCTATGAGTTTGTCTACAAAGAACAAGCGGCTTTCAAACATTTTTTGATGTATAAGCACAGTTCCCTTTGCTTGTGTTGCTGTTACCAAAATTATTGACAAAAGGTCGGGTGTGAAACCCGGCCAGGGAGCGTCGCTCACTGTCAATGTAGAGCCGTCGATAAAGGTGTCGATTTCATAATTTTCGTTGTCGAACACCCTGATGTCGTCGCCCGTGATGGTCATGTTGATGCCCAATTTTCTAAACACATCGGGAATGTTGCCCAACTTAGATATTTGAACATTTTTGATGGTTAAGTCGCTGTTTGTGATGGCGGCCATACCAATAAAACTACCAATTTCAATCATGTCTGGCAGCATGGTGTGTTCTGTGCCGCCAAGGGTTGAAACTCCTTCTATGGTGAGCAAGTTCGAGCCAATTCCAGTGATTTTTGCACCCATTCTTACCAGCATTTCGCAAAGCTGTTGAAGATATGGTTCGCAGGCTGCGTTGAAAAGAGAAGTAGTTCCCTGTGCCATTACTGCTCCCATTACCACGTTGGCTGTACCTGTCACAGATGCTTCATCGAGCAAAATGTAGGTTCCTTTCAGTTCATGGCCATCAATGTAAAAGAATTTTTTGTCGGCATCGTAGTTGAACTTTGCGCCCAACTTTTCGAGACCAAGAAAGTGTGTATCAAGTCTGCGGCGGCCAATTTTGTCGCCACCTGGTTTAGGCAGTGCTGCTTTCCCATAACGAGCCAAAAGTGGCCCCAAAATCATCACAGAGCCTCGTAAAGCAGAAGCTTTTTGGGCAAAGTCTTCAGTTTCCAGATACTCTAAGTTGACTTGAGTGGCTTTAAAACTGAACGAGCCGATGCCTAATCTGGTTACTTCAACCCCCATATCGCCGAGCAGCTCAATCAGTTTATTCACATCCCTTATATCGGGAATGTTGTTGATTTCAATGGTTTCTTTGGTGAGTAAAACTGCGCAAAGGATTTGCAAAGCTTCATTTTTGGCTCCCTGAGGCGTAATTTCTCCATGAAGTCTGGTGCCTCCCTGAATTCTGAATGATATCATTTGTTGTGTGTGAGCTAATTGGCTTATCTCCTTTTGCGATTTCTATCGTTACCAGCGCCTCCTGAAGCCGGGCTACGGCGTCGGTTGTTGGTGTTGGTGTTGGTGTTGTTTCTGCTGCTTTGGAAACGGTCATCACGCTGGCCAGGGCTTTTCCAGTTGCTGGCTTGCATAGGAGCAATGGCCAATAAATTTTCTGCTGAAATTTTTTCCAGATCCAGTTCAATCTTACCAGACGACATGCGCTTGATGTCGTTCACTATTACTCTGTCGTCCAACAACTCTCTGTTGTATTGTTGATAAAACATTTTCATCATTCGCCCTATGGCAATGCAAGAGTTGAAAATGGCTTCTTTGTCGGTACCTGCACTCACATTTTTAATGATTTGGTGAATGTTTTTGCCGTAGTGTCGAAATTCCACATTGCCTGTGCTGTATGGCACCAACATGGGTTCTTTTATCAAAATGCTGGAGTCTGGTTTTGGAAACGGCCCATCAACTTCAAGCTCAAAATGGCTCATGATGTAGAGGTGGTCCCAAAGTTTTTGAAGCGAATCTTGCGTGTCGTTTACGCCCGGATTGAGTATTTTCATCAATTCGATGACTAAAAAAGCTTGTTTGGTTCGCTTTTCTCGGTCTTCTACCGTAAGTAAATGGTCGACAAGACTCTGAATGTGTCTACCATATTCTTTGAATATGATATCGGTTTCGTCGGTTGCGTATTTAAATTTTACCTGTTCCATGAATGCATGTATGTGCCAAGGGCTTTGCAAAAGTCAACATTTTTTGGCGGTTTACCTCTACACTTTTATTCAACCTTGAACAGGCTGTCTTTTAGTTTTGAGTTAAACTTGATTGATTTCACCTCGAAAACCAAAGTTTGAGGCCCCATCTTTTGAATAAGTTTATGTGGCATTAAAATACCATTCACAGGTTTGTAATCGGCAAAATCAACAGGCACAAGTTGGCTGCCGTTTGGTGTTTGCCTGATATCTGTTTTTCTTATTTTAAGTGAGGTTTCCACACTGTAATACTCATAGAAAACCATGCCATTTGGCAATGTGAATTCGAGTTTGTAAGCTGCTTCATCGTTTACATTTTCTATGCCTAAAATCTTGCCTTTAACACCTAATTCCTTCATTTGAGTTTCCATCCACAAATGCTGGTCGAGTAGTCGTTGTGCTTTTTCGGTTTCAGGTATATCTCGTTTCTGACCCATTTGGGTGCTGCTGTAGTTTTTGCCGTCGCTCACGGTTTTGCCCATCACATTGCCGCCCATGCTTAAGGTCATGCTGTAGAGGTTTGGTGCTTTGCGCAACACGGAGCCCGATAATTGCGTGCCTTGAATGCTAGCAGAAAGTTCTGAACTAATGTCTTTTACTTTCAAAAGCCTGGCTTTTCCGCCAATTTTCGAAACATAGGTTTCCAGCACTTTTTCTGCTGTAAGTTCTGCCGGGGCTGGTTTAAGCAAATTTGCTTCGGTCTTTTTACCATCTACGCTATAGTATTCTACTTCTCCGAATTTTTTCAACTTTTCGGCTACATCGGCTGCTTTTCCTACAACCAATATGGTCATTTGCTCAGGTTTTAATAGATTTTGAGCAATAGATTGAACATCAGTTTCGGAAACAACTGCCAGATTTTTAAGGTAGTTTTGATAATAGTCGGCGGGCAAACCATAGCGGGCTGTATTGATGGCAAAACTCGCAATGGTAGATGGCCTTTCAAGCGACATTACAAATGAACCAGTTTGAGAAGAGATAGATTTTTTTACTTCTTCATCGCTGGGTTTAGAGTCCCGAATTCTGATTATTTCATTCATAAACTCTTGAATTGCGCTATCGGTTACGGCATTGCGAACGCTGGCAGATGCAGAAAAGCTACCCACATATTTATCTGAACCTAAGCTTGAATAGGCTCCATAGGTATATGCCTTTTTTTCACGCAGGTTGTCGAATAACCGAGCCGATGACCCTCCACCTAAAATATCGTTCATTGTTTTGGCTTTCAACACAGTGGCATCTCCGGGCTTTAACTGAATCGGCATGCCAATTCTGATTACCGATTGCACAGCTTCAGGCCTGTCTACTATCACAACTCTATTTTTTGCCGGTAAAGCAGGCAGAGACATTTTTGTTGCAGGCACATTTCCTTTTGGCCAAGATGAAAAATACTTGTTTGCCCATTTTTCGGCCTCAGGCAAACTAACATCGCCTACAATGGCGAGGTAGCCAATATTAGGTCGATAATAATTGTTGTAAAAGCTTTTCACCTGGTCGAGCGTGATGCTTTTAACAGTGTTTTCTGTAGTTGGCTCGCCATAAGGATGAGTGTCGCCGTAGATAAGCGCATTGTTTACCAGTCCTGCAATAGCATCTGCATCATCTTTTCGGTTTGAAAGTCCTGAAAGCGTCTCTTTTTTCACCCGATCAAATTGGTCGGCAGGAAAAATTGGATTTTTTACCACATCAGCCACTACATCCAACAATTTTTCAGCATGTTTTTTCAAACTGCTGGCATAAAAACCTGATGAACTGGTTGAAAACGAGGCACCTATGAAGTCTATTTCTTCATCTATTTGATCTTTGCTGCGTGTAGTGGTTCCAGTTTTTAGCAATTGCCCGGCCATGCCCACATATCCGGCCATATCTTTTTCCAAAATGGGCGTATAGTCGAGCGAAAGACTAAAAGAAACCACAGGCAGTTTGCGGTTTTGAACCACATATACTTTAAGGCCATTGGCTAATTCAAAGCTTTCGTATTTTCCAATATTCACCACTGGTGCAGAGCCGGGAGCTGGTAGTTTACTTCGGTCGAGTTTTTCTGCAGGTGCAGCAGTTTTGGCTTTTTGAGCAGGTTTTTTGGTTTGCGCTATCGATGCAAAAGAACTAAGCACGATCAAGAGTGCAGCAATGAGATTTAATTTCATGATTTTCAATGTATTTAAAAGTGATGAATTAGCTTTTCTTGTTTGCTTTTGGCATCCAGTACAGCACCACCCTGTTGTTTTTGCTCAGGTATTTTTGAGCCACCCGTTTTATATCTTCACGAGATACTTTCATAAAGCGATCTATTTCTGTGTTTATCAGATTAGCATCTCCGAAATACATTTTATAGTTGGCCAGATTTTCGGCAATTCCAACCATAGAAGTATTGCTCCTGACAAAATCTGATTCCATTTGATTGCGCAATTTTTGGAATTCCTTTTCAGTAATCAATTCGTTTTTTACTTTCTCTATTTCTACCTCAAGTGCGCTTTCCAATTCGTGGGGTTGTACGCCCAAATTCACCAGGCCGAAGTTGATGAAAAGCCCTGGCTGTTCAAGTGAATAAGGAAAAGCGGCCACTTGCAAAGCTTTTTGCTGTCTTTCGGTTATCTCTTTATTGAAGCGGGAGCTTTCTCCGCCCGAAAGCAAGGTGGTAAGCATGTTGATGGCATAATAGTCTTCGGTGCCCTGGGCTGGTATGTGGTATGCTTGAATAACAGCAGGGAGAGAAACGTTATCATAAATCGTATCCCTGATTTCAGCAGGTAACGGTGGTTCAACTATTGTTGGGCGATAAATTGGCTTTGAACCTTTGGGTATTTCTGCAAAGTATTTGGAAATGAGTGCCTTCGTTTTCTCGTTGTTAAAATCTCCAGCTACTGAAAGTATCGCATTGTTGGGCACATAAAAATCGTGGTAAAAGTCGATGAATTCCTCAATTTTGGCTTCGTTGAGATGCTCCATTGAACCAATGGGTGTCCAACGATAAGGGTGCACTTTGTAGGCTCGTTCCACAATTTCTTCCACGATTCGACCATAAGGACGATTATCGTAGCGTTGGCGGCGTTCTTCTTTCACCACTTCTCGCTGGGTTTCTACACCTTTTATATCCACTTTGGCATGCATCAACCGCTCCGACTCCATATATAATGCCAGTTCCAACTGATTCGAAGGCAGCACTTCATAGTAAAAAGTCCGGTCGTTGCTGGTGTTGGCATTCAATTGGCCCCCTGCTTTTTTGATGATGTTCATGTATTCTCCCCGCCCAATATTTTCTGAACCTTCGAACAACAAGTGCTCGAAAAAGTGCGCAAAACCTGTGCGATTTGGCTGCTCATTTTTTGAACCTACATGATACATCACGCTCACAGCCACAATTGGAGTGGAGTTGTCTTGATGAAGAATTACTTTTAAGCCATTGGGCAACACATATTCTGTAAACTGAATTTTGCCTTGTGCCCAAACTTGGCCCGAAAGCAATAAAATTACAAAAAGAAAGCCCTTGATTGTTTTCAACATATTAATAGGTAGTGGTTTGTAGTGGCAAAAATGGTTGTATAATTTGAAAGGTTCAAATTGATTTTGAATAGATGGAAAACATCGGACTCACGAATTTAGAATTGAACCTTGGACTGAAGTCGCTTATCATTTATGAAAATGACGATAATTTTAGCACTAATCTCAAATAGAATTTAATAAAAAGATAGCTCTTTGGTTCAAAAAGGCTCATCAAATTGGGCTTTACAATTTCAATTTCTTCATTAAAAAGATGAGTCGATTCCATGCTCGA
Organism: Cytophagales bacterium; assembly: GCA_038205175.1. Classification (GTDB taxonomy): domain Bacteria; phylum Bacteroidota; class Bacteroidia; order Cytophagales; family Flexibacteraceae; genus JBBRCC01. Next base: position 30,116 of record JBBRCC010000016.1, read on the forward strand.
CTATCTTCCATCTATCTTCGCTTTCAAAAAATGTGCTATTTTGGAACTTAGAGCTTCATACTGGAGTTATGCCATCAAATGATGAGTCTAAATACGGTCAATAATTCATTTGGAAATACTGTTGAGAAAGGAGAAAACCTGCAACCCATTGTGTTTTTCGATGGTGTCTGCAATCTCTGCAGTTTTGCTGTTCAAACCTTGATAAAAATGGATTCGAAAGGCAAACTAAAATTTGCCTCCCTGCAAAGCGAAACCGCAATTAAACTACTGCCAGCAGAATTTTTGAGCCAAACTGAGCAGTTTTCCACACTTGCGTTTTTCAAAAACGGACAAGTGAAAACAGAAAGTACCGCTGTGCTTGAAATAGCCAGATATATTGGTGGTTTTTGGAAGATTGCTGTTTTAGGCTTCATATTTCCAAGGTTTATGCGTGATGCTTTCTACAGGTTTATCAGCCGCAACCGATACCATTGGTTTGGTAAAAAAGATAGTTGCTGGTTGCCAACTCCTGAACTTAAGAACAGATTTTTATGAAAATATATACTAAAACAGGCGACAATGGTACCACCGGTTTACTAACAGGAAAACGAGTGCCTAAAAATGACCTGCGAATTGAGGCTTATGGAACAGTCGACGAACTGAATGCTTGGATTGGTTTGCTTGGAGAGTTGGACGTTGTAGCCACCCAGAAGCAATTACTGAAAGGTGTGCAAGACCGGCTCTTTAATATTGGTGGTACATTGGCTTCCGGCGATTCAGGCTCATTTACGGGTGATTTGCAAGAGGCAGATATTCATCAATTGGAAAATGCTATGGATCAATATGATTTGGTTTTAGATCCTTTGAAACATTTTGTTTTGCCCGGTGGATCGGTTGAAATTGCCTGGGCACATGTAGCTAGAACTGTTTGTAGAAGAGCCGAGCGCCTTGTAGTGGCACTTTCTCAGGCGTCGGAAGTTGAGGAAATGGTTATCAGGTATTTGAATCGGTTGTCAGACTTCTTGTTTGTTTTGTCCAGATGGATGGCAAAGCAGCAGCAGGTTGAAGAGGTGAAATGGATGCCAAGAAAGTGAATTTGATGCCTTTTCAAAATTAATTTTATTTATTCGAATTTTCAATTCATTTGGGAAATTGAGTCAGGTTGAAAATGTTGAAAGCATCTGAAATTTGAATTGAAGAACAATAATTGGATCATCTGCATTCCAGCCAATTAAAATTTGGTTAATGCTCTGAATGAACATTTGCCAAAGAAATAATCTATCGTTACCTTGCCGCAAGGCAAACCACATTTAAACCAGATTGACATGTCAATAGCCACTATGTTCGAAGAAATTAAAGCCACTTCTTCAAGGATTCATGAAATCGATTTCAACGATTTAAAATTCGGTAAATTTTTTTCTGACCACATGCTTGTTGCAGATTATGCAAACGGCACATGGAAAGAAGCTAAAATATTACCTTTTGGGCCACTAACGCATAGTCCGGCTATGTCGGTGCTTCATTACGGACAAGCTATTTTTGAAGGTTTGAAAGCCTACAGACAGCCAGACGGAAGTGTGGCCATGTTCAGGCCAGAAGATAACTACAAGCGTTTCAACCATTCAGCTACACGTATGTGCATGCCTGAAATGCCGGAAGATATCTTTATGGGCGGACTAATGCAATTGCTCAGGCTTGATGAGCCATGGGTGCCAAAAAGCAGAGGTAGCTCTTTATACATTCGTCCTTTTATGTACGCAACCGATGAGTTTATCGGAGTAAGACCTTCTGAAACTTATAGATTCATTATTTTCACATGCCCTGTCGGTGTGTATTACAACGAGCCAATAAGGGTAAAAGTTGAGAAAGAATATTCCCGGGTGGCTGATGGAGGTATTGGCTCAGCCAAAGCCGCCGGAAACTATGCTGCTGCACTATATCCGGCAAAACTGAGTCAGGAAAAAGGCTACCACCAATTGCTTTGGACCGACGCTAAATCACATGAATATTTTGAAGAATCAGGAACTATGAACGTGATGTTTCTGGTAAACAACACTTTGATTACTCCTCAATTAGGCAATACAATTTTAAACGGAGTGACTAGAAGAAGCGTGATAACATTGGCTAAAGAGTTTGGCTATAATGTAGAAGAGAGGAGGGTAAGCGTGAAAGAGATTATGGATGCCATAGAAAAAGGGGAACTAAAAGAAGCTTTTGGTGTAGGAACCGCAGCCACTATTGCAAATATTCTGGTGATCAATCACGAGGGTACGGATTACCAATTGCCACCCATTGAAACCAGAAAACTCGGACCTAAAATTTTGAGCCACCTTACCGATATTCGTGAAGGGCATGAAGCCGATAAATATGGCTGGATGGTTAAAATCTAAATATGCTATTCTTGAAAAATGAATAGAAGGCAGCTTTTGGCTGCCTTTTTTTTCGACTCTGCTTTAGTTTGTTACATTTGCATTCTTCAAAAACCTTACTATGATATGAAATTTACCTTTTCTACGCTTTTTTGTGTGCTATTCACTGTGCAGGTGATGGCCCAACTCACTGTGCCAAACTACAGGTTCATCCAAACGCAAAGCACATATACAGCCCTCACCGGTGGAACAGTGCTCGGTTCAGAAACAACTGATGACCAATTATTTAGTCCCGACAACATTGGAGGCGTCGCAACTTTCATCACCGGAACTGGATTTCCAATTGGATTTAACTTTTTGTATGAAGGTCTTTCATACAGCTCGTTCATGGTTTCTAACAATGGCTATATTCGACTTGGAAATGGAACTTTCACCATTAGAAGCAGTCTTTCTAATGCGCTGCGGGATTCCAGTGAAGTTAATGGTGCTGATTTTAATCAGGTGATTTGTGGACTAAATGGAGATTTGCAGTCTCAAGTCGGCTCAAGGCTAACCATACACAATGTTGGAACAGCACCTAACCGAAGTTGTGTTGTACAGTTCAGCAATTTTAAACATTTTGGCTCTACAGGCGAAGGAGATAATTATAATTTCCAAATCAGGCTAAACGAAGCTGATCAGAGTGTTGAAATTGTTTATGGCAATTTTGTAAAAAATAGTACCGATAGAAATTACACAGTTGGTATAAGAGGTACCACTCAAAGACAATACAATAGCCGACTGGTAATTCAAGGACAGGACACATGGCTTACAAGCCGCAGGTCGACCAGTGTTTTGCAGACTTGCCAGATGACGCAGAGTTTAATACCTGTGAATGGCTTGTCTTATAAATTTTTACCACCCCTTCTTAGCGAAATTGATTTAGCAGTTTCAAATGTATATTTCGGAACTCCAGGCGCCAACGATTGTGCATTTGAAGATAATGAGACTATCAAGGTAGATGTGATTAATATTGGCAGTGATTCACAATCTACTGCGTTAGTAAGTTACAGGCTCAATAACGAGGCTTTCAGAACAAAAACCGTAACATTTAATCCACCTCTTGCCCAATTTCAAACCTATGTGGTTGAGTTTGATGGTGCAGATGCTGCCGATTTGGCCAGTTTTACCTCATTCACTTTGACCGCAGCTGTTTTTATAGCATCAGAGGGCGACAGTACCCGGTACAACGATACCTTGACTCGCAACTTCCAACTCAACCAACGCAATTTGCCAATTGGCCCTTTTAATTCCTTTTCGACCTTGACCAATCCAACAAATGGGTGGAAAGAAGGTACAGGGAGGTTTGCCCCGTCTGGAACAACAGCTTCGTGGGCCACGGCATTTCCATTTCCAGTTGAAACCATCGGCCTTGAAGTAGTAAATACCAATACCAGCCTACAGGAATGGTTGTTTAGCCCTAAATATAACTACGACACATCTGGTACATATATTGTAAAAATGAATGTAGCGCTTACTTCTGATTTATTTGGGACTACAGCTATAAGCAGCATTGGCGACGATAGCATCAAAGTGATGTACTCAACTGATTGCCAGATTACCTGGAAGCAACTAAGAGCTTTTACAAATGTAGATTTGCAAAATGGCACAGTCAATAATACTCTTCGGGAGGTCATAGTAAGTGCACCTAGAACATCTGGATCTAATATTTCCTTTGCCTTTCTCGGGTACGGAAATGGCACTGGAAATCTGGCAGGCACTTACCGTTTTCACATCAATAACTTAAGAATAGATCAAATTTTTGGCAAAGATTTAGCTACTACAAGTGTAGTCGTTCCCGGTATTATTGACCCATCTTGTGCTGGTAGTGGACAAGAAACCGTGCGGGTTGTAGTGCGAAATATTGGGGCTGATCCAGTTTCAGCTGCTTTGGTTGGCTACAGGGTAAATAGCCTTGCAGCGGTAACCAGAAATCTCACATTTATCCCTGCGCTACTTACAGGAGATTCGTCTGTAGTTTTGTTTTCTGGTACAGATGGTGCCGACATGAGTTTGAATGCAAGCTATAGGGTAAAAGGCTTTTGTTTTCAGGCAGGTGAAAATGGATTAGCTCAGTTGAACGATACTGCTATGGCTGACTATAGTATAGTAGGTCCCGCTGCTTTGCCATCTCCAACATACACTACTTATGCCATGACAACTGGCGGAGGCTGGCGAAGAGGTACCGGAGCAACAACGCCTTCAGGTACAATCTCGGGTTGGGCAGCAAATACAGATTTAAACTTTGCCAATCCTAGTATATCAATATTAATTAGCCAGTTCACTACTTTGTATCAGGATTGGTTGTACAGCGGTTCTTTCATCAGTGCTGGTAGTATCGGCATCAAACTTAAAGTTGGGGTTGCTGCCACTGGTGGAGGTGCCACATCGGCTGCAAACGTGAATGATGATTCATTAAAAGTGATGGTTTCTACCGATTGTGGAAATACCTGGTTCACGGCCAAGTCTTTCACAAGATTAAGTGTTTCCAACAATGAAATTGGCAATGGTAATTTAAGAGAAGTGAGTGCCATTCTTACCAACCACGTTGGCAATGTGAGGGTTGCTTTCTTAGCAAAATCAAATAATACCTCTGCTCCAACCACCTACCGCTGGCATTTGGATGATGTAATTATCTCAGCATTTGCCAACAATGATTTGGCTGCAACAAGGGTTTTTGTTCAGCAACTAACAGGTTCAACTTGTCCGCTTTCCGCTCAGGAATCTGTTTTTGTAGAGGTGAGAAATGAAGGTTCTGTTCCACAAACTTCCAGCGAAGTAGGTTTTAGGCTGAACAATGGCGCTATAGTAAGGAGGAACTTCACTTTTGCTCCGGGTCCACTTCAACCTGGCTCATCTACTATAGTTACTTTTTCCGGAGCTGATGCCGTAAATCTTTCGCAACCTGGTACTTACAGACTTCGTGGGTACGTATTTTTACCAAGTGAACCCGACGAAGCCAGAGCCAATGATTCAACCAGTATCGCAACTGTAAACATTGGATTTCCTTATGGTTTACCTTACCGACAAACTTTTGACTCAGCTTTAGTAATCCCAACTGGTTGGTCTCGTGATGGATCAGGTTTTTCAAAATTCAGGATAAACTCAGCCAGAGGATTTTTGGGAAGTAGTGCACTTTCTACCAACCTGACTGCCACCAACCTGCAAAGCTTTGTTACTACGCCTCCTTTTGGCCCTGTAGCTGCCAACCATGTGATGACCCTGATTTATAAAATAGTCAACGTTCAAACCAGCAATGCAGTTTTGTTGAGAAAGACTGATTCATTGACCATTTTTGCTTCAACCAATTGTGGGCAATCTTTTGTGGTTTTGGCAAAAGTTGATTCAGCGAATTTTGCCAGGACATCAGCCTTCCAGAGCTTGAATATCCCATTGGGTGCGTACGCAGGAAGCAATGTAACATTCAGAATTTTAGCCAGAATTCTCAATCAAACTCAAGCAGGAGCCTATGTCGACATAGATAATTTCTTCTTGCAGCCTTCTACTGACATAACTGCTGAATCGTTTACAACTGCCTTCTCTGTTTATCCAAATCCAGCTAATGATCAGCTGAACATCAACTGGTCAGGCAAAACTGGAAGCATGGATAAGTATTTGATTCTGAATGCTATGGGAAAGCAAGTGCAAGCAGGCAACCTGGCTCATGGAACCAATTCCATTTCCATTGCTCATTTGCCATCAGGCATATATCTGATCAAAGCGAAGGGTGCTCAAGGTAACTTTGAAAAGAAGGTTGCCATTACCAGGTAATTTGAAAATTAACCATTTTTGAAAGGGTGGAACCTGATAAGTTCCCCTTTTTGTCTTATGAAAACTACGCAGCTGTATTTGTTTTTAATGGTTCTTTCCATTAGAATGTTATACGCTCAGGATACGCTTACCTTGATGCACCATAATCTAACAAACTATGGAAACAATGTAACGGGTTGCGATTCGGGCCCAGTTGGCAACAACGCTTTGGTGATGAAAGATCCGAACTTTAAAATCATTGTAAAACACATAAATCCAGATGTGTATTCAGTGAACGAATTGGGCAGTTCATCTCTTTTGCTCGACCGCCTGTTAGCCAATGTGCTAAACACAGATGGTATTTCACATTTTGAGAAAACAGCCTATGTAGCTGAAAACAACCCAAATTCATCAAGTACATTGTTTTACAACAAGAATAAACTTGGACTAAGCAGACAGCTTACTATCAATTCAGCCGTGCGCCGCTCTCAATACTATAGACTTTACCACAAAAGCACTTCTCTTCCTGCTGGTGACACTGTTTTTTTTCATTATGTGGTTACTCACCTGAAAGCAGGAACTACCGCTTCAGATGCAAGTCAAAGAGAAAGCATGGTGAATGCCATTCAAACATTTTTAGCCAATATTCCTGCCAATGAAAACTGTGTGTTTGCAGGAGATTTCAATGTTTACAGATCGTCTGAGGCTGCTTTTCAGAAATTATTGGCACCTACAGGTGGTGGTGTTGATTTTATTGACCCCATAAACAGAATAGGCTCATGGACTGCAAATAGCACATTTGCAGATGTCCATACCCAATGTCCTCAAAGCAGTGGAAATGGTTGCTTTTCAGGAGGTGGTTTAGACGACCGCTTCGACTGGATTATGATGAATCAACCTCTTATAACTGGCACTTCCGGGGCACAGTTTGTTACAGGTAGCTACAAAGCTGTAGGCAATGATGGCCAACATTATAACCGTGCCATCAATGCTGCGCCAACAAATACTTCGGCACCTGCTAATGTAATCAGTGCGCTTTTTGCTGCTAGCGACCACCTACCAGTAGTTGCCAAATTAAGATTGAACAATACTTCTGTCTCAATTCCATCCAACATAATATCAAAGTCCAAATTTGCGATCTCAAGCAAAGAAGAAGAAATAAGAATACATACTTCAAAGCAAGGAACAGTGTTTTATGCTTTCATGAGCAGCAATGGACAAATCATGAAACAAGGAAGTTTTAGCGTTGACCCGGAAAAAGATTTTCGCCTTTCCATACATGAGTTAAAGGCTGGCATGTATTTGCTTCAACTTATTGATTTGTATAGCGGTGAAAGACAGTGGTTTAGAGTAAATAAGTCTTAAAATGCCAAGCCCAATAGCCTAAAAAGGTGATACATTGAACCAAAAAATTAACTTTGCGGTAACCAAGTTTGCCCAATCGAAAACCTAACTTTGCCCCCAATGGGTAAATTCTACAACTACCTTCCGTTTTTATTTTTCCTGCTTATCATGCAGGTCTCTGCTCAGATTTCAGATGAGCGGGTCACATCTGCATCAAGCATTTCAGCAACAGTTAACAACCTGGGGTTGATTGGTAACGCATATCGAGGTAGTTACACGCAGCTTGGTTTTCCTTCGTGTCAGTTTCCGGCCGGTTCTGGCATTGAGCACTTGGTCCAGGGTGGTCTTTGGGTAGGTGCATTTAAGCAAGGCACGCCAACTGTAACTTCGGGCGCACTGTTGTTGAGCGGCAATGGAAGCAGTAATGGATACATTGCAGGAGTGCCCGGATTTGAATTTTCAGCACCGGTTGGTTCACGTATTCAAGTTCGATCTTCCCTTACCCGAAGCCCGGTTTATGACCCTAGAGCTGTTTCTCACCAAGACTATATTACAACCTTTACTGATAAAAATATTTTTGTTCCTGGCTCCGGCAATCCTCCTTTGGAAATTCGCCAGCATACCAACCCTTTAGGCATTGATGGAAAGTTGGAATTATACAATTGGAATTTGCCCTTTTCCAACTTCTTCTTAGTGCTCAATTATGAGATTATAAATGGCAGCAACGAAGCCTGGGATTCGGTTTTTGTGGGTTGGTGGGGCGATGGCAACGTAAGGAATGTGAACATTGTAAGGCCAACCGGTACCCAGTTTTTCAATCAAGGTGGCAATGGCTACATCGACAGCCTTATTTTGGGTTATGAATTTGATGCAACAGGTGAACCGGGATTTACCGACAGCTACTATTCATTGAAATTTCTTGGTTCAGAGTTCTTTTCGAGCGATAGAAACAGAAGTGGATTTTATCACCCTTACACTACTGATCCGGCATTTAGGGTAAAGAATCCGAATTTCAGGGCAAATTTTCACAGTTGGTTGTTTACAGCTGCAGATCCACGACTTTTTCCACCGGAAAATGATCCTGAAAGGTATTCACGTATGACGGCTGGTTTAAATTTTGACCCGGGATGGGAATCCCTTTTTCGGCCAGGTATTAAATTGCCTGCCAACCGTTCGAATCTTATTTCTGTTGGTCCATACAGAAAAGTATTTCCTGGAGATACCATCAGAGCTGCTTTTGCTATTGTAGTAGCCAAAAAATTTGAAGACGGGCTGCCCAACGGTAACGATACCGACAAACAAAAAGAAACTTTAATTAAAAATGCGATCTGGGCGCAAACCACCTATAATGGCAACGATAGGAATTTCAATGGCCTCCTGGATGAAGATGAAGACGATGGCACGGGAAAAATAAACCGATTTATTCTACCAAGCCCTCCTGAAGTGCCGGAAACCAGGGTAGTGAGCAGAAACAACCAGATTGACTTATATTGGGGTAGAAATGCCGAGTTTTCTATCGACCCAATTTCCAAACAGCTTGATTTTGAAGGTTATAGAATTTATAAGTCAAAATTTGCATTCGATATCGAGCAAACCATTGATTTGGAAAAATCATTGGAATTGCTTGCATCTTTCGACTCTTCCGGCAACAGCTTATTTTACGACAATGGTTTTTCAAAAATCAGAATGGCTTCTGACACCTTTTTTGTTGGAGATCCTACACCATACCGATACAAATTCACCATTAGAAATATAGCCAACGGCTGGCAGAATGTAGTGGGTGTAACCGCTTTTGACCGGGGCGATGCTGTGAACAATGTCGTTTCCTTGGAAACAGCTGTAAGAGCCAATTTATTCAATGCCTTTGCTGGCACTCCCGGAAACGTGGACATAAAAAACAACGAGCCTTTTGTGTATCCAAACCCCTATTATTCAGATGCAGCATGGGAAGGGAGCAGCACAAGAGCTGAAGATAAGAAACTGTATTTTGCTAATTTGCCAAAAAACTGTGAAGTGAGAATCTTTACAGCTTCTGGCGATATAGTAGACGATTTTGTACACAATGCTGATACGTATCAGGGCGAAGTGGGCTGGTTTTCAAGGTATTCCCGATTCAGCCCGGACCCAACAGAAGCAGAGCGAAGAATTTTTTCAGGTGGAGAACACGCCTGGGATTTATTGTCGAAATACACCCAGATAATTTCCAGAGGGCTGTATATGTTCAGTGTAAAAGACCTTGACTCGGGCAAAACATTCCGAGGCAAATTTGTAATTATTAAGTAACCAATCTCAACAATTTTATGAGAATCATTTCCCTTCTTGTCAGCTTTTTTATCGGATTTTCGGCCTTTGCCCAAATCCCATTGGTGCCGGTTCAGGCACTTCAAACTCATGTGGCACAAAATCTTGCCAATTGCGATGACTCGCCCAACCCACTTTACTTTCAAGACACAGTTCGGGTGAGGGTCATTGTTTTAGCCAACGGAGCTATCTCCGGCACTTCGTCTAATCGTTGGTTTTGGGGTAGAGACGTAAATGCTACACCAACTACACCTTTTGCCAACATCAATATCCGGTACAACTTCAATGTACCCACCACGCCAAATGACATCAGAGATCTTGTAATTGGCGACACGGTAGAAGTGACAGGCATTCTAGATGAATTTGCTGCACCAGCAAACTTTTTCCATGAAACACAATTGGTTCCTCTCGAAACAGGTGTGCGAATTATAGGAGAAGACGTGGGCTCTGCACCTGCGCCCCGTTTAACCAATATTCAGGAATTGAATGGCAACGTAACTTCAAACAATCAGCCAGCAAACAACCTGGTAACAGGCGAGCCATTGGAAGGCAACTACATTGAAATCAGAGATGTTGAAGTAGTGCGCCTGGATGCTGGCGTAGCTGATCGGTTCCGATTTTTGGTAAGAGATGCGAACAACAACCATATCTGGATTTTTGATAAATTCCCAACCATCAGGCCAGCGAATCCTGCTTTCACACGTCCTGGAATTGGCGATCGATACTTAGTAATCAGAGGTGTTGTAGAACACGAAAGAAATGGTTGCCCCAATTCAGGAGCAAACAACAGAGGCTACATGATTGACCCTTTCAAAACTGCTGATTTGATAATTGGTTCGGCTGCTCCTTCTATTACAAATTTGAGCCGAAATCCTGTTACACCAACCAGCACCCAAACTGTTGCCATATCTGCCAATATTACAGACGATGGTTTAGTGGCAAGTGCAACCTTGTTTTACGCTGTTGGAGCAGCCAATACACAATATGCTCAGGTAGCCATGACCAACTCTGCAGGTTCTACTTACTCGGCAACCATACCCGCTCAGGCTGATGGCTCCGTTGTTAAGTATTACATCAGTGCAGTAGATAGTTCTGCCAACCGAACCACATTCCCTAACGTACCAAACAACATCAATCCATTGTTTTATTGGGTAAGCGATGCAGGCACAACCATCAGCATTATTCAACGCACGCCATTTACTGCAAATCTCAATTCATTTGGAGGAAACTCTGGTTACAACGGACTTGATGTAACTGTAGAAGGCGTTGTAACATCTACTGCTTCAGCTACAAACTTGGGTTCTGTATACATTCAACAAGAAGGCCAAAGCGCCTGGGCAGGAATTTGGCTGGCAGCAGCTACCAGCTTGAATACCGCTCAAATTGGCGACAAAATCAGGGTAACTGCTACTGTTCAGGAAAACTTCAACATGACTCGTTTGAATGCCATCACCAATGTTCAAACGATTAGTGCAGGCAACAATACCATTCTGGCGACTCAATTGCCTCCTGGAACTTTTGCAAGTGCAACAAGCCCAGACTGTGAGCAGTATGAAGGAATGTTGGTACGTATTCAGGGTGCTGGCAGCGAGGTATTGTATGTTGTTGACACCAACACAAATGCAACCGGTACCCAAAATTTTGGCGATTACAGGGTGAACACCGATCAGTTTGACCCAACCAATGGAACAGCCGTTTTAGCGGGAAGGCAAACAAGCAACACATTTTCATCATTGGCAGTAAGCTACATCAACAACAACAGATGGGCTACCCAGGATGGTGCTATCACAGTGCCTGTTATTGTGGTTCAATTGGGACAGCAGTTTCGATCAATCACAGGAATTTTGTATTATGGTTTCGGCCAATACAAACTTTTGCCAAGAAACAACGACGATTTCCAATTGCCAACAAGCGCCAGGTCAGCAGTTTCTGGCTCTCTCCGGGTATATCCAAACCCAACTTCGAACAGATTGACGGTGGAAAATCTGACCAATGCTACTGCCCTGAAGGTTTCATTAACTGATGTGGTTGGCAGACAGATTTTTGCAAAGCAATTGACTGGAACTCAAACTGAGATTCAGTTGAAAGATTTGAAATCAGGAACTTATTACCTGCATGTTTCTGATGCTCAAGGAGCATGGTTGAAAACAGAAAAAATCACAATTGATTAATCGTTAAAAAAATCACCGGAAGGCGTAAAATCCTTCCGGTTTTCTTATGCTGAAAGCCACATTTCATTCTTTGGTAATTTGGGTTCTTTTAGGATTGTTGCTCGGAGGTTTGTGGGCTTGCAAGAAAAAAAAGGATGAAGAGCGGATCAATCTGCCTCCAACTACCTACCTTGAAGTGGATACCATTATTCGAAGCGGAGCGAGCAGGTTGACAAGTTCCGTTCGCTTACGATGGAGCGGTTCCGATGCCGATGGATTTACAAAAGGGTATCAAATAGTTTGGGGTTTTGCGCCAGCCACTGCTGCAGATTGGGCAAGCGCCAAAATTGTGGCTAATACAGATAGCGTTTTTCTGTTCGGTTTTCCAGAAGGAGCCACAGATACCGCAAACATTTATTTTTCGGTGAGGGCAATAGACAACCTGGATCAGGTAGATCCTACTCCGCCTTCAGTCGTAATTCCAATCAAAAATAACCCGCCAACTGTTGAAATAGTTAACACAACTTTTCCGACCGGAGATACTGTTTTGACAGCATTTAGTCTCCGTTATAATGCCAATGACCCCGACGGTTTTGACAATATTGCCAAGTTGTTGTTTAGAATCAATGACGGTGATTGGTTGGAAATTCCTAGAAGCAGTAAGTTTTTAACCATGCTGCCGAAATATGAAAATCAGGTATTTACAGGTTTATCTGAAGTTTATTTAGGAGAAAATCTTTCTCTGTCTTTGCAAAAGCCTGTTGCGTTCAATGCTACAGTAACCGGCTTGCTCCCTGGCAGCACAAACAAATTTTACTTTAAAATATTTGATCAGGCTGGCGATTCAGCTGAAGTTGAAACACCTTCATGGCACATGAAATCCAAAAGCAATGATTTTTTGGTAATTGACGCCTACAGAGGTAATATTCAGCCTTCACCCGAATCCATCTATTTCCCGATTTTTCAATCGACCGCAGGTGGATTCGATTTGTTGAGATATGATGCACCTTACCGCTCTTCGAACATCCAGTTTTTCAATACCACGTTTTATTTGTACTTGAGTTTATTCAAAAAGATTTTTTGGTACGGCGACAATCCACTCGCCCTCGAAGAAACCATCAATTCTTTTGGTCAATACCTGAGGTTCGACGGCAAAGCCATGTTTGTAAGTACCTTTCCGGCCACGCCTAGATTGGAAAAAGAATCAGCTGTTTTTCCGTTCTTTGGCTTAGACAGTATTGCGCCTACACCAGCCTCTCTTTTACGATCGGCAGTTATTGATAGCCTTATTCCAGGATTCAGAAAATTGGGCTTGCAGTCAGAAAGCTTCATCACCGGGGTGTACTTTCTATATCCAAGGATAGATGCCGACACCATTATGCGTGTGCCAGCTAGTAGCTTGCGGTCTGCACCTGTTTATACAGGAAAGAGAATGGTGGCCACCAGACAAAGGAACCAGGCCAACAACCGGACAAATCTTATTTTCTCTTGCTTGGAACTTCACAGGTTTGGTAGAAACCCAGGTTCTCTGGAAGCCACATTTAATTACATCATCAACGAGGAATTTAACTGGTAATGAAGCATTTCTACCTCATTAGTTTTTGTGTTTTTGCCTTGCTTTCAAATGGCGTTTTGGCGCAGACCTCTTTGAAAGGCAAAATCATTGACAGAGCCAACAAAGAGCCTTTGTTTGGGGCTGCTGTTTTAGTGGTTGGAACCTACAACGGAGCCACTGCCGACTTCGACGGTAAATATGAAATCAAAAACCTGAAACCGGGCGATTACAGCATTAAGATAAGTTACATTGGCTACAAAGACAGGGTTTTCAATGGCATCAGAATACGAAAAGATGAAGCCAATGTGTTGAATATTGATCTGGAAGAATTGGGTCAAAGCCTGGAAACAGTTGAAATAGTGGGAGAGAAGCAAATGGTGGATCTTGAAAGTGGAAAAAGCGAAGTGCGCATTTCGGCCAATGATATCAAGGAAATGAATGCGAGAAATGTGCAGGACGTGGTTGCCATGCAGAACGGCGTTACCCAAACACCTGACGGCATTCAAATTAGGGGTGGCAGAGTATACGAAACACAATTTGTGGTAGACGGGCTCAATGCACAGGATCCACTAGCTGGAACAGGTTTCGGAACAGAAGTTGGAGCAGGTTCACTGCAAGATCTTACAGTAATAACTGGTGGAAGCGATGCAGAATTTAATGGTAACTCGGGCATCATTGTTGCCAAAATCAAAGAAGGTGGTGAAAAGTTGGCTGTTTTTGGTCGCTATCAGCGTGATAATCTCGGTTTCAACAAAATGACCGGAAATGCCTGGAATACAGATTTGGCCGAGATTTCAATTGGTACACCTATACCTTACACCAACAAAAAACTGCGTTTGTTCACCAGTGTGAATGTTGGTTTTTCGGATGAATATCCCCGATTGGTGGCCAATCAGTTGAAAAGTTCGCTACTGGCTGACTCTGGTTTTTGGGCGCCCAGACAAGACAACAAATGGGCCAATACCATTAAACTTTCTTATTACCCCAGGCAAGGTTTGAAAATTTCGCTCACCAATCAACACTCGATTATGGTGAACCAAAATACCCGAACGTTGCAGATTATTGGTTTCGACCAGATCATGCAGCCAGGCTTGCAATATCCTTTCAGCCTCAATCTGGACAATGCCACAACTTACACACATAGAAGCAACCTCACAGCACTCAACATTTCCAAAAGCATCAACAAAAATTGGTTGGTTGATTTCACAGGAGGGCGTTTTTTTACCAGACTTAGGGCAGATGCCAATGGCAGGCCATTTTGGCCACGAACCATCGACAGGCAGTTTGATGCAAGTTCGGAAGTAACAGATCCCGTTGGTGTGTATACCAATCCGCCTTTTACAAATGATTCAGTCCAATATTCACTTCCAGGTCCAGGTTTGGTAAATAATGGTGGGATTTCCAGTTTGTGGCACGACCATTTTTTCGAAGAAATCACCTTCAAAACCAAATTCACTTTCAACTCTGACAGCAAAATTCACTTTGTAACCTTCGGCCAGGAGCACAAGGAGCAAGAAATGTTGTGGATCGACGTAACCCGACCATGGGTTGGTGCACCAATTTTATTGTCAGATGGCACATATTCCAGACCAAACCGCATTGGTTCTGCAAACGATGTTTGGCAGGTGAAGCCAGCTACGGGCGCTTTTTATGCACAAGACGAAATTCGATATAAAGGCATCATTGCTGTAATAGGAGGCAGGTTTGAATATTGGGCTCCTGGAAAGTTTGCAGACGAGGCCATCGATAATCCTTTTGCACTTATTCCTAATCAGGCCAGGCAAGATTACAAACAGCAAAGCAGAAGCGTTTTGGGCAGGAGGTTCAAAGCCAGGGTTTTGCCAAAAGTCAGGGTTTCTTTCCCGGTTACAGAAAACAACGTGCTGTATTTCAACTATGTGCACTCCATGCGCCTCGCACACCCCCGTTTTCTCTATGCAGGTTTAGACACCAGTTACCAAAATAGGGGCTTTGGTGCCAATTCAGGCAATCCAAACCTGAACCCTGAGGTGGCAGTGAGCTATGAACTGGGGATAAAAAGTCAAGTGACCCGTGACTTTGGAGTTACTTTAACGGCATTCTACAAAGACCAATTCGACTTTATTGTAAACCGAACTGCGGAGGTAATTGACCCCCGATTGGGAAATGAGCGTGTGGAACGAACCATCAGCATCAATCAAGACTATGCCAGAATTAGAGGTGTGGAATTAGGCTTAAACTACCGTTTAACAAAATCATTCAGAGCTACTTTCAATGCGGCCTATCAAACTGCAACCGGGAAATCCAATACAGCGCAAGAATCTTTGTTACAGATAAAAGAGCAAGGCAATATCAACACCACCAAAGAGCAATATTTGGCCTGGGACAGACCATGGGATCTGAAAAGTGGAATTATATTTACCCCAGACACAAGTTGGAAAATCATGAACGTGCCATTGAAAGGATTTAGATTCTTTGTGGCTTCTACTTATAAATCAGGGCTTCGATATACTCCTTTTAGTCAAACAGGCGTGAGTGAATTGGGACGACCAATATATGAACAAGTGCAAACTGAAGTGAACAGCAGAATTGGTTCGGCCTGGTTCTGGACAGATCTGGTTATTACCCGGGATGTGCCAATTACAGCCAAATTCCGTATTTCATTCAGTATTGAAGTCAAAAACATCACCAACCATAAAAATGCCCAACTGGTGAATCCGGTAACGGGTAGGGGATATGAATTTGGAGATCCATTGCCATTTGCGCAGCGTGATCCCTTGTACCAGGAGCCTAATAATGGAGGAACGCCACCATTGAATCCGGCGAGGTATCTGCAACCAAGGCAGGTTATTTATGGAGTTAGTTTCAATTTTTAATCAGGGAGAAACATGAAAAAATCTAACAGTGTTTTACTAGGCTTTCTGATGATTTGCCTGGCTTCTCCAGTCTTCGCTCAGTTATTCCCGAATTTGGGTGGGCAACGAGCAGGCATTTCTGGTTTAACCTTTTTGAAAAATGACCTTTCACCCCGATCCGTAGGAATGGGCGGCGCCAGTGTTGCCATTAGTGGAGATGGATATGCCAATCACACAAACATTGCTTCGGCTTCAGAAGTCAAAGATTATAGGGTGGCAGTAGGAAATTTATTGTATTCAGCGGGACTCAACCAACAGCATGCTGCTGTATTTATTCCTTCCACCTATGCCACCTGGACTGTGGCGGTGAACTCATTGACCACCGGCAACATGGAGGAAAGAACTGAATTTCAGCCCTTTGGGACAGGCAGATATTTCAGGGCTGATTGTTTTTATGCCGGAGTTGGCTACAGTCGTCAGCTAAGTGATAAGTTTAGTTTTGGTGTATTTGCCAAATATATTCGGGAACAAATAGCCAGTTTCAATGCATCTACTTTGGGTGTGGATCTGGGCTTTATGTACCGCACCGACTACAAGGATCTGCGATTTGCTGTCGCTCTTGAAAATTTTGGCCCTAATTCGAGCTTAAAAGGTGGCGATCAGGCTCCTGTTGATTTTAACCGCAGAAATGGCGTTGCAGTTGACAATTATCCGCTCCCTACTTTATTCAAAATGGGCGTATCCATGGTGCCAATCAAGCATGATGATTATTCTTTGTTAACCTCGGTACAGTTGAACCACCCCAACGACAATGCTGAAAACATTCGACTTGGGGCAGAATTCAATTTCAAAGACCTCTTATTTGCCCGGGCCGGCTACAAAGTCAGTGTGGCAGGGCAAACTTTCCCCACCATGGGCATTGGTGTGCAGGTGCCCTGGGGCCGATACGGACTAAGAATAGACTACGGGGCGAACCCTACCAATTACCTCGGCATCCAGCACATGATTGGGGTTTCACTCGCCATTGATAAACCGACCAAAGAAAGTGCAAGCACCACAACCAATGAATAAAATACTTGCTTTCGTTTGTCTGCTTAGCTTGAGTGCATGCAGCTTTTTTGGGAAAAAGCAGGATGTAAGTGACCTGATTCCAATTAAACCGGACTACAGTTTGCGTCCTGTTGAGTATGTGCCCATTCAACCTTTTTTAACAGGTTTGAACGACCCGGTTCATGTAAATCCGGGCTTTGACCAACTTATTTATGCAGTAGATGCAGGTGCTGCTGTAGTGTCTTTCGACCAAAGCGGCAAACAAATTGGCAGATTGTCTATTCCGGGTGCCTCTTTTGTGGTGCAGCGGCGAAACTTTGACTTGCTGGTGGCAGGAACAGTTGATACAACGGTTACCGGTTTGCCATATAGATACCCATGTATTTATGTGATTGATATGAAAATAGTTGGAGGTGAAGGAAATCCGGGAACCTTGCTCAATCTTTCCCAGGCCAGGGTGGTGAAAAAGTTGATTTTTCCCTTTATCGTTCCGAATCCGGGCTTTTATTCTCAGCAAAACATGGATTCAACCCACATTCGGGCCATTGGCGTCTTGGCCGATAATTCCTTCTATGCCACCATTACCGGACCAGAACAAATTAACCAAAATCGCTTGCTGAAAGTAAATTCGGTGCTTCTTTTCAACAACCGATTTGCATACCAGGGTGCCCAACAATTTGGTGAAGCTGAACAAAATATTCCACCTTATGGGCTTTGCACATTTGTTCAACCCCCACAAACGCCGAACATTGACACCAGGTTGGATTTTGTGTTCACCACCATTCAGCCAGACCAGTTTATTAAGGTGCAGTATGTTCAGGTAATCGTTGACGATGGCACCTTCTTCAATATTAGACCACTTGCTCCCGGCACTCCTGCTCAGGCTGACGGATTTTTGGGTACACCTGGTAAATTCATCAGGCCTACTTCGGTGGCATACACGGGTGGTTCCAGAAGGTTGTTGTTTGTGACAGATGCTGGAAAAGACTCTGTTTTCGTGTTTCAGGAAACAGGCTTTGAAGGTGTTGTGCCTCCGGCCGCTTCCCCAAGTCGCAGGCTAATTAAGGTTTCATTTGGAGGGAAAGGCGACACGCCAACCCGATTCGACAATCCTGTTGCTTGCGCAGCCAGTGGCAGAACCTTGTTTGTGGTAGATCGGGGAAACAAACGTATATCCAGGTTTCAGCTAACGACGGATATTGATTAATAGCTGGTCTTGAAAAAGCAATTTGATTGAACCTTCGTCCATTTTATCTGCAGTAAATTTCCTGCAATTCCTTCGCTTTTAAATTTCCTTTACTTGCCGCAATTTCCCAATTGTCGCAGGCTTCGTTCACCTTACTTAGTGAATACCAGACATTGCCCAAATTGAGCAAAGCCTCCACATGATTTGGGCTCAAGATCAATATCTTTTCAAAGTCCGCTTTTGCTTCCCCAAACTTTTGATGCGCAAAATTCAAAGAGCCTCTATTAAGCAAAGCGGGAACAAAATCAGGATTTAGCTCAAGGGTTTTGGAATAATCTTTTACACTTAATTCCCATTTGTCTGGACTTTGATAATTGCCTCTGGCATAATATCCTATGGCAAATGCAGGTGCTGCTTTTACAAGTGAATCAGCAATTTTGAAGGCGGCATCTTTGTTGCCGGCACGGATCAAGAGCCAGGAGCGAACATAAGCAGCGGCAGCACTTTTAGGGTGTTTTTGTAATATTTCTTCTCTCGGCACCAAAACTTCTGTTTCGGAAGCAGCATCAAAACTTTGCAGCAAGATGGCTGTAGCCTCGTTAGAGTTTGCGGTTTCACAACCCGAAAGTAGGCTGGTTGTAAGCAGGAAAAAACCGAAGAAAAAGTAGTTAATTCTAATCATTTGTTGCGCAAATAAACAAAGCATCTACTGTTGAAGCAGAAATTTTATCAATTTGCGGCTCCCAAAACAGGGAATACTTCAACCATGAAATTGACCTTAGTATCCGGTGCCTGCGGTTTTGTAGGCCGAAATCTCGTAAAACGTTTGTTGAAAACCACCACAGATCACCTTGTGTTGGTAGATGATTTGTCGACCGGCCTGCATCCCGACAGGTGGTTGAACCTGGAAAAAACAGGTGTTGCAGGCAAGGCAATTCGCTTTGGTGATCGGGTAACCTATGTAGAGTCCGATTTTAGGAAATTCTTACTCATGTTTTCGGCTCAACCTGAGAGCTTAACTGCTGATTATCAGTTGCCTACCAATCGTTTCAACGATGTGTTTCACTTTGCAGCTATAGTAGGTGGCAGGGCAAAAATTGAAGGCGATCCTATGATGGTGGCGCTTGATTTGGCCATTGATGCCGAATTTTTTTACTGGGTCACCCGCCATAAGCCAGATCGTGTACTTTTCCCCAGCAGTAGCGCCGCCTATCCCATCGATTTGCAAACGCCCAACGGTGCCATTGCCTTGAAAGAAACGGATATCAATTTTACCAAAATGGGGGAACCTGATATGACCTATGGTTGGAGCAAACTTACAGGAGAGTTTTTGGCTCAAATTGCTGCCAAACACTATGGTATTTCGGTGGCTTGTGTGAGGCCATTTTCAGGCTATGGAGAAGATCAGGATTTAACATATCCCACACCGGCCATTGCATTCAGAGCAGCCAATAAAGAAAACCCATTTGAAGTTTGGGGTAGCGGTAAACAAGGTCGTGATTTTGTGCACATCGACGATTGCATCGATTGTATTCTGATGGCTATGGACAACATACACGATGGTTCAGCCATCAACATCGGACAAGGTAAGCTCACTTCTTTCCTGGAATTGATAGACATTTTCTGCGGATTTGCCGGATACAAACCAACCATCAAGCCGTTACTCGACAAACCAGTTGGCGTACACAGCCGCTACTCCGATATGACCTATGTGAAAGACACCTTCGGCTGGTCGCCCAAAATTTCGATCGAAGAAGGTATGCGCAGGGTCTACGAAGCTGCCCTAAAACGGGTGGATGCAAAGGTTTGATTGAGAAAAAGTTAATCGTAGTTTGTTAACTTTGTTTTTCAACAATTCAAGGTGATGACAAAAATACTTTTTTTCTTACCTTTTCTTGCCTGAAGCATTTTTCTGCTGGCTGGTTTTTTGAGCTTGAAATTTCCGCCTGCAAGTATCAATTACTTGTATGGGTACAGAACCAGAAGTTCAATGAAGAGCCAGGAGCGTTGGGATTTTGCCTGAACCTTTGCAAGTCGAGAAATGACGAAAACGGGTTTTGCTTTGTTGTTGACTTCTCTGCCGGGTTTTTTGTTTAGTCCATCCGTTTTAGGTTTAAGCATTGCATTTGCCCTCACTTTTAGTTTATAGGCATTTTCATTTGGAGGGTAGAAAAAGCTATTCATACCCAATATTCAGTTTAACAAAACAGAACGATGGCAAAAACCTGGCTACAAAAATTTAACAATGATAGCCTGTTGTCGAAGTTTCGGCAAAGAAATTTAGCGATGTGCCGGCAGGCGAAAAGTTTTTAATCTCCATGCCCAAAGAGATTGATACCTATATCAGAACCAAACCGAAAGGCAAGTCAGTTACTTTTCAAACATTGAAAAAAGACATAGCCTTGGAACATCGGGTGGAATATATGTGTCCACTTACAGCCGGAATTTTTACCCGAATTGTGAGCGAACTTGCCTATGAACAGTGGCAACAAGGAAAGAAAGCTGTAACTCCTTTTTGGCGGGTAGTGGCACCCAACTTGCCTTTAGCCAAAAAGCTCACCTGCGGTTCTGAATTTGTGCAGAAAATGAGGAAAGAGGAAGAGATTTCCTGAGCGATTAACTCTTGAGTCCGTTGAGTATTTGTGTGATTTGCTGTGCCGGCACTACACCAGAAGTTCTCCATTTGATTTGGCCATGCTGAAATATTATAAGCGTTGGCACGCCCTGAATTTTGTATAGACTGGCCAATGCCGGGTTTTTGTCTACATCAATTTTGATGATGTTGGCAGCTTCGCCCACTTTGTTTTTTACTTCCTTCAATATGGGTTTCATGGCCTTGCATGGCCCGCACCATTCTGCGAAAAAGTCGATCAATACAGGCGTTTTCGATTGAATTAACTCGTTGAAATTTCCTTGCATATTTATTTCGTCATTTTACCTACAGCACAACTTACATAAGACCTGGCCACGCCAATCATTTTGCTAAATCCTTCTGCCCTTCCTGATTCAGGATAGCCTAAGCCGGCAAGTTTTACTTTTACCGCATCTACATCAAATTCAACAGGATGATTGAAACTTACCATGCTGTTTTCCATGTCAACCACTGTGCCGGTTGTTTCTGTAAACTCCTGAATGGCTTTTGAGATGGTATTTAAACAACCGCCACACTTGAGGTTTTCAATTTCGAAAGACGCATGTATTGCTGTCATATCGATTTATTTTTTGGTTTTGTGCTTAACCCAAATGGTAAGTACAATGGACAAAAACTGATAAAGCTAGTCACAATGAATACGATTGCCAATACGAGCAAAATAAAGGCTACGGTTCCTGAAATTACATCCGTAAAATACAAAGCACCAATTGCTACAGCCAAAAGTATTCTGATGACTTTGTCTGCGTTTCCCATGTTAGTTTTCATTGTTTCTTTGGTTTGATGAATTACAAAGATACGCTCTTACGTGAAGTTTGATTGTGATATAAGTTACAAACTTGCTTTTCTGCATGTTCGTACACAGCACTCAGAACTCGTAATAAAATCGGGAACCTGTCCCGCCCTGGCGGGAGACTTCGTCTTGGCAAACAAAAGCAAAGTTTCATACATCATCTGACATCCGTTTCAGGCAATAAATATATGTATACTACACCAAACCCTGTTTGTTGCTCAATTTCTCGAATGGAGAGAAGGTCAATTCTCCAGCTCTATGGCTTTTTCTTTTGTGAACACCTTACCAAAAAATGACGAAGTGTTCGCAACTATTGTGAACACCTGACTAAAAATTAACAAACTGTTCGCACCACCGTCTTAAAAAGATGCGAGAGGACGAACACAGCTCTCAGAACTTTTTTGTTCCTTAACCAAAACCAAGTATTGGGAGATTATCCACTTCCCCCTTGAAACCTTTTCCCTTTCACCTCAACACTTCCACCATCCCTTTCCACACTTTTCCAAAACTTTCCAACCACAAAAAATAAGTACCCGGGGCTATTTCGCCTTCCGGCCAGGTGTTTTGGTAGTCGTCGGTTTGGAAGATGGTGCGGCCCCAGCGATTGGCCAGGCGGAGTTTTACGGGTTGGTGGTAGCTGATGTTTCCCAGTTTCAGTTGGTCGTTTTTGCCGTCGGCATTGGGAGTCACCACGTTGGGAATCAGGAGCGGAAACTGCGCCCGACAAGTAGCTAAATCTACTGTGGGACTAAAATCAACTGCTTCGCCTGCGCAACCCAAACGGCTAAATGGTTTTACCGTAATGCGTTTCAAGCCGGGTGCTGATAGCCAGCGAAGCATGATTTCGGTTGGCGAAGAGCTGAGCAATTCTCCACCTGTGAGGGCTATGCCCAAACTATCAGTGGCTGTGGAAGACACTGTTATTCGCTGCTCTTCGTTTTGGCCTGTGCAGTAGAGGCTGTCGATGGCCAGCAATGTAATTTCGGGTTTTGCAGCCAGAAGTGGACGGTATGTTTCTGCTGTTCCCTGGCAGCCCAAAGCTGAAAAAGGCACCACTTGCAAGCTGCGATTCAGGTTTTGGCCAGCCAGCCAGTTCACTACAATTTCAGCGTTGGATTGAGCAATGATTTCTCCACCAAGCACCGATGTTTCCATATTGAAAACGTCAGTACCTGAAATTTGAATGCTATGGATTACAGCCTTTTCTTCGCAAAACAGGTTGTTTTCTGCCTGCAGACTTAGCTTTGGGGTAGGCGCCAAAGTTAAGCTGAGTGTATCTGTGGCCGATGAAGTGCAGCCTTCTGAGGTGCGTGTTATTGCCCAAAGTTTTGCCGGAGCTCTGGTTTGAATGGAGTCTGAGACTGTTCCATTGCTCCAAACTACCTGACCCGGC
>JBBRCC010000017.1:0-52938 GCA_038205175.1 Cytophagales bacterium
GCCCGAGGTTCTTTCTCCGAATTGCCCACCAGTAGCAACTGCACGTTCATGCTGCCTTGCAGGAACTGGAGACATTCAAGCAGAAAATTGAAGCCTTTTCGGTCATCGCCCAAATGCTGACTTACACCCAAAAGCAAATAGGCATCTTGTGGCAAACCCAATTTTTCACGACAAGTTTGTTTGTCCATGTATTTGAAAATCTGAGTATTGACTCCGTTGCTAATCGGGGTGTGGGGAAACCTGGAAAATAGCGAACTGCTTTTTGACACTTCTGACAACCAGCGGGAAGGCGTTACTATATTTAGATTGGGCTTTATATTTTTCAGTGCCTTTGCTTTTTCTTTCCAAAAAGAATGGGCAAGGTTTGGCTGGTTGCTTTCTGCCAACATGGGACAATTTTCGCAAGCCGATTTAAAGCCTTCGCAGCCCAAAGAATAGTGGCAACCGCCAGTAAATCCATGCATATCGTGCATAGTCCACACCAAGGGTTTGTTGCCTGCTTTTGGCAAAAAATCAGCAATATCCACAAGTTCATTTACCCAATGCAGGTTCACCACATCGGCCCATTCGAACCAGGGAGATTGGGTGATGTCAAAATCTGCCACTGGCATCGAAAATTTTCCACTTAATGAGGTGCCCGCAGGGAGTTTTAAACTGTTTTGTAATTGGTGATTTTTTCGCCTGATAAATTTTTGTTTCAGTTTCGATACTACATCTTCTTCCGGGGTGAAGACCTCTGTTGCAGGTGTTTTGAAATTAGAACGATGGAGCGTGAGAATTTTAGATTGAACCCCAGCTTTTAGCAAAGCAAAATGAAGGCGAATGCAAGCTATTGCAGCCCCGCCTACATCGTAAGAATTTACCAGAAGTACTTTTAAAGGTTCAGACATAGATGCTAAGAGCCGGCGAGTTTTTTTCTCAATTGAGCAAACAATTGACCGGGATTTTTCAGGTAAAAAATTATCCAGCTGTTTTTGCCGGCCAGCTTTCGGTGCAAACCAAATCTGATTTTTTGATAAAAGCTTAAACGTTGATAATATTTAGCAAAAAGTTTATCCAATTTTTTCAGGTTTCTGCCACTTTGAATTTCCTGAAGTGTTTTGCTTCCTTCCACCTGTCGGTAATGCCCCCAAAGCTCGTCTACATGTTTTACATGGGCCACTTCCATCATTCTGAAAATGAAGTCGATGTCCATCAGATAGTGGTCTTCCACATCATAAAGCCCTGCTTTTTCGTGCAAACTTTTGTGATAAAAATAGGCCGATGGATTGAAAGGAAAGTTATAGTTAATCATAAAATTAACTTCGTTGAATGGAATGGGTCGGTTCAGCATTACAGGGTTGTTGTGCTGGTCCCAAACCTGGCAATTGGCTACTAGAAACGAGTGTTTTGGAAGTTCTTTAAACCATGCTACCACCTTGTTAAGCACACCGGGCTCGTAGTAGTCGTCCACATTTAAAAAACCGATTACTTCTCCTCTGGCTATTCCAATTCCTTTGTTCATGGCATCGCTTTGCCCATTGTCTGCCTCAGAAAAAAGTTTGACATGCTGATTTTTTGAGGCTATACGCTTCACCACAAGGGTAGTCAAATCAAGACTTTGACCATCCATCACGATGTGCTCCACCTCCGGGCACTGCTGGTCTATCACATTTTGCAGGCAATGCTCAATGTATTTTTCTCCATTGAATACAGGTGTAATAATGCTAATCAGTGGTTTTTTCACAGGCCTTTGTTTGTGGAACCAAATAAAAGCCATTGAAACTGGTAAAGCAAAAAATCAATGAACGGAACTTCAGTCAAAATGAAATAAGACCACTTTTGAAAGCGGGATTCACTGTAAGCAATATCCTTAAAAATCAGTTGGTTAACCCTTTGTTACTCCGAAGTCTCCTTCTTTTTTCCAAAGTAATATCGCAACCCAAACATATAGCGAATGATCACATTATCGTCGATTATCAACGGTGCCACATCCAAAGCAAGGGCAAGTTGTTTAACCTGATCGAATGGTGTGATCTCAGCCTGAAAGGGAAAGCATAAAAACGGGTTAGGTAAGTCAGAGTTGCCAAACCCGGTTTGTAATCCACCGCCAAATAAAAAGCGATGCGTTGGTCTCTCCACAAATGGGTACAAAACCAAGGCTTCGAACCGGGTAT
The DNA here is from genome assembly GCA_038205175.1 of Cytophagales bacterium. Taxonomy (GTDB): domain Bacteria; phylum Bacteroidota; class Bacteroidia; order Cytophagales; family Flexibacteraceae; genus JBBRCC01. The sequence continues at coordinate 2,157 of JBBRCC010000017.1, forward strand.
TTCTGGCATTTACATTTAAAAAAGTTTTTAACTCTAGCTGCAGCAAATTGCTTTTTGGCGAAATGATGCTTATGGCACTTTGATTATAAGCCGTTATGCCAACCTGAGCGAAAATCTGGCCCGACAATAAAAGTATCGCCAAAAGGTTAAATGCTAATTTTTTATTCATGATTCAAACTGTGATAAATGGTTTTATTGACTTACAAAAGTATAGTAAGAACTAATTCGATATATTAAAATTTTCTTAATTTTCAAAATCCAATAAACCTATCTGAAGCGATAAGAAACCAAAATTACTAGCCCATACAAATCCCTCCAGATACTGACAATTGTCATTTTTTAGATTGACATCTGGCCTCACCTTTGTTTCAACACAAATCACAAGATGGAAGCCAAGCCAAAGCCTGATAAAATTGACACCACCAACCATCGGGATCATCTCTCCAATGTAACCCAATCAGGCAAACGTATCTGGATTTATCCACGCATTGTGAAAGGCCTACTCTATAAATACCGGACCTGGTTTTCGTGGCTGCTCATGGCAGGTTTGTTTGCGGGGCCTTTTTTGGAGTGGGAAGGGCACCCCATTTTCATGTTCAATGTGCTGGATCGTCAGTTTATCTTCTTCGGAGTTCCATTTTGGCCACAGGATTTTCATTTGGTTGCATTAGGACTCATTACTTTTATGGTCTTCATTGTACTTTTCACTGTGGTGTTTGGGCGGGTGTGGTGCGGCTGGGCTTGCCCACAAACCATTTTTATGGAAATGCTCTTCCGCAAACTTGAAAACTGGATCGAAGGCAACTACAAAGCCCAGGAACGCCTCGACGCCTTGCCTTGGAATACAGAAAAATTGGTGAAGAAAACAGGCAAACATCTGCTCTTCTTTGTTCTTTCTTTTGCCATTGCCAATACTTTTCTGGCTTACATTATTGGCAAAAAAGCGCTTCTTAAATTGGTGGAAGACGGCCCTGTTGAACATTGGGGCAGTTTGTTGTCATTGCTCATATTTACAGGAGTTTTTTATTTCGTCTTTGCCCGATTCAGGGAATTGGTGTGCATAGTGGTTTGTCCTTATGGTAGGTTGCAAGGCGTTTTGTTAGACAGAAAATCGATTGTGGTGGCTTACGATTATGTGCGTGGAGAGCCTCGGGGACACCAGAAGAAAGGCGAAGATCGGATACTCGGCGACTGCATTGATTGCAGTCTTTGTGTGCAGGTTTGCCCCACTGGTATAGATATTCGAAATGGCACCCAGCTCGAGTGTGTGAATTGCACTGCTTGCATTGATGCTTGTGATGAGGTAATGCTGAAAATTGACAAACCCATAGGTCTGGTGAGGTACGATTCTCTTGAAGGTATAGAAGATAAAAAGAAGCTCAGATTTTCAACCCGAATAGTTGGCTACGCTGCTGTGTTGATGGTCTTGGTTGGGGTGCTGTCTACGCTGCTACTTTTCCGTACAGATTTAGAAGCTACACTTTTGCGCACGCCTGGCCTCACGTATCAAGAAGACATAGCGAACGGAACCATAAGCAACCTCTACAACCTGGAAATCGTGAATAAAACCTTCAAAGACATGCCAATTGAAATCCGGTTAGCCGATAAAAACCTGGCTGCTACTGCTGCTATAAAACCTGTTGGTGAGCCCATTCATAAATTGGATGCAAACCAAATGGCGAAAGGCTCCTTGTTTATCACCATGCAAGCCGATAAAATTAAAACCAATAATACACCCATTGTGCTGGAAATTTGGAGTCAAGGGCAACGCATCGACCAGGTTAAAACAAACTTCATGGCACCTATGAAAACAAAATCAAACACATTATGAATTGGGGCTGGAAAATCACCTTAACATTTATTCTGTTCGCAACTTTCATTCTAGTGATGGTAATAAGCATGTTGACTAGCAAGGTGGACCTTGTGTCTGATTCGTATTATCAAAAGGAAATTGTATATCAAAAGCAGATTGAAAGTCTGAAAAACGCCAATGACTTACCGGTAAAAAATGTGTTTACCTTCGATCCGCAAACAGCTTTGCTGGAGTTGCAATTGCCAGAGCAAATGCAAGCCATAGAAGTGCAAGGTGAGGTGCTGTTTTTCAGGCCTTCACAAAAATTGCTCGATTATAAAGTGCCACTGATGGTAGACCAAAGCGGCAAACAGCAGTTTAGCCTGCAAGGTAAGGTGCCAGGATTCTGGAAAGCGCAGCTTTCATTTACCTATCTCGGAAAGTCCTATTTCATAGAGAAAGAACTGATGTTGCCATGATATATTTACTTGCCTTTGTCACAGGTCTTCTGGGCAGCATGCATTGCGTAGGCATGTGCGGGCCTATTGTATTGGCGTTGCCTGTTGGCGGTTTAACCTCAAAAAAAGCCTGGCTTTCAAGAGGGATTTATCAAACCGGGAGAACCATGGCTTATACACTTCTCGGTCTTTTGCCTGGCTTGCTTGGTGAAGCCATTTCCTTTGCTGGTTTTCAACAAAAGCTTTCCGTATTGGCAGGGTTCACTTTGCTCATTGCTGCATTTGCCCCTCGTGTGTTGCAGTTCAACATGCACTTGCCTTTTGCAGGCACGGTTAAAAAAAGGCTGGGAATGATTAGGCGGAGCAAAAGTTCCGGCACTTTTCTATTTGCAGGATTTTTCAACGGTTTTTTGCCATGTGGCTTCGTATATCTGGCCTTGGCAGGAAGTTTGGCCTCAGGAACTGTCTGGGGGGCAATGGTTTATATGTTTGCATTTGGTTTGGGTACCTGGCCGGCCATGTTAGGAATTTCCTGGGTTTGGGGCTGGGCTACGGCGTCTTTTCGGCACCAGGTTTTAAAGTTTGCACCCGTTTTCACTTTTGTGTTGGGTTTGCTTTTCATTCTTCGGGGATTGAACCTCCAGGTTGGCTTCCTAAGTCCCGGCGAGAAATCGGTTCATGGCAAAAAGGAGATTGTTTGCTGCAAAAAAGCCAATTGAGTACTTGCGGTTTGCCATAAATGTTCAAAAGCGACAAAGTAAAAGTTGCTAATTCTTTTTTGAAAAACCCCTGGATTTCAAGTAACGTACTCTTCTCTCCCGATGTCAGATAGTCAATATTTTCATCTTCAATATCTTCAATAAAAGTGAGTGCAGTAACAAATAATTTTGGTGTTAATCCTTTAAAGTGTGTGCTACTTTCTGCATAAATTTCACTCAGACTCATGCCAGATTTTACAATGGAATATAAGTCAAAATAATCTCGTTTTTTCGGCCTCATGAATAGGGTCTTTACTTTCATGACGGCTAACAACTTTAAAGGTGCAATATGAACATGGTTTATCAACGGTTCATTCAAAGACTATGGAGCCAAATTATTAGCAAAAAACGATACTTTGACACCATCCGGCAGGCAATTGATTTGGGAGTCATTCAAAGAAGAAATCTCTACAGTAAACTTGGAGTGTATCAACAATTCACGAATTTCGCTTGCAGGCAGCTTTTCGAACCAGGAAAAAAATTCAAATCTTTGCTTGGTTTGTGAGATAGATAAATGGCAACTGCAGAACAACCGACCAAAGAGAAGTACTCCAACAGGTTGTTTTGCGATAGGCTTTCAATTACTTTCCGTGTGTTCGGAAGCAAGGTGTTTAAGTTTTTCAAGTCTGCTGTTGTTTGCAATAAAGGTTTTTAAAAATTCTCCTGGATTTGCTATGTCAAAGAAGTGGGAGACAAGGATGTAATTGTTTTTATACTGAAAAGAATCAGCAGCCAGCCGGGCAAGCCAAATACTTTTGATCTCAACAAAAGGAAACAATGAAAATAAAATTTTCCATTCAGGCCAGTCTGCATTGGAAAGCGTATATTCTATCAATGCAGCATTTGGAAGGCTATCAATTTTTGAAGGATCAACATTCCAAAATACATGCTTTTCGGCTAGCAGTCTTTTAAATTCGCCTATACCCATGATTCAAATTTAATAATTTGAGATGAAACAGACATGAAAATCGAACTTCAAGTGTGGGAAAACCAAATCACTTCCAATGTGGATTTATACCACAACCTCACGGATTTAGCCAATTGGCCTCAAATCCTCCCGATTCATCATACTGAAACAAGGCCCTTCTGTGGCCTTGGCTGCTCAGGTAAAGCCAATCTATGCGAGTTATTTGGAAGGTTATTAGTGCAAAATTTTCTTGCCCTTTTTCACTTTCTTCCATGTAAGGGTCTCTGCCCAAAAATTCTTCAGGAATGCTGTCGCTGGGCATTTCAAGAAATGCACCGGGAGGCAAGGTAGTGAGGTAGCATTTTCTGGAGCTAAGTCTGGTTCTCACCCAATGTCTGTCTGCATTGTAATCGGATTCATAAACCGAGGCCAGGGCTTGCATCCGCAATTGGAACTTTCGTTGGGCGTCGTAAAACAATAAGCTTACCTGAGGATATTTCTTCAAATCGGCCATTTTGGTAGATCGTGCATCTGAGTGGCAAAAAATCTGATTTTCTTTCGGTTCAACTTCTCTCAGCACCACAGTCCGTTGGTCGACTCCGTCGTCGGTTCGGTTTCCGATTACAAACGTGTGAAAACCATCTCGTCCCCTTTCTGCACCTAAGACAAGGCTTTTCCAGATTTCCTTTTCAATTTCGTGCAACGTGTAAGGTATTTTCCCAATCACCGTGTGCTGCTGACCAATGCTGGTTCTCACTTCCATAAGATTCAAACAATTTCTTGTTGAAAACCAGAAGATTGGGTGTTTGTTTGAGAAATACTCACAATTTGGAACCCGAATAAGTATTGCAATGAAAAAAGTGACAAGCATAGTACTAGGCACTATGTTGGTTTTCGGCCAATCCAGAGCCCAAATCCAAATTCAAATGGGTACCCGTTCACCTGCGCCACTCACTCAATCTGCTTTTATTTGCAATACATCTTTCGAACCACTTTTTCGACATAAACCCATTCAATCCAAAGCAGCTTGGGAAACACAGGTTCCTGCTATAAAGTCTGATTTACAGCAATTTATCTACGGCACCTTTCCGAAGAAATATCCAAAAATCGTTTATAAAAAGACAAGTCAAATGCTAGCTGAAAATGTGATCCACCAGCAATGGGAAATCACTTTTGACGATACAGGAAGCGTAAGAATAGAAGTGTTGCTTCCCAACGATTCTACATCGCCCAAGCCTATATTTATGACCCAATGGAACCACCGAACCTGGGCTATGTTGGCTGTTCGCAGGGGATATGCCGGCGTTGTATATGCAGGTTCCGACGATTTAGACGACAGCAAAAATCTTAATTCTATGTATCCAAAGGCTACTTTTGGCACCCTGGCTAAGCGGGCATGGTTGGCCGGTAGGGTGGTCGATTTTTTGCACCGGCAAGCATGGGTCGACACCTCCAAAATTGCTTTGGCAGGCCATTCCAGAAATGGCAAGCAAGCGCTGATTGCTGCGGCATTCGATACCAGAATCAAAGCAGTAATTTCTAGCAGCGCAGGCACAGGCGGCGAATTGCCCTGGAGATATGCGCATCCTTTTTACTGCAATGAATCGCTTCAACTTATCACTAAAAAGTTTCCGCAATGGTTTGACTCTGGTTTGTCAAAATTTGCCGGGCGTGAAATTGAGCTTCCTGTCGACCAGCATTTGCTGTTGGGTTTGGTGGCTCCCCGGCATGTTTTGGTAATAACAGCAAAACAAGAAGCGCAAGCCAACAACATGGGTGCATGGCATTGCCAACAAACCCTGGAAACTATTTTTACGTGGTATGGCGCTCGGAATAATCTGGATTTTTGGTTTCGGGAAGGGGAGCATGCTACCGATGCCACGCATGTAGAAACTATGGTTGATTGGCTCGATGCAGCATTTTTTTCAAGGCCAAGCCATATATTTTCAAAAGGGTTTCAATTGGAAAGAAATCCAGCCACCCGAATGGCAGAAAATCAGCAAGGCGAAAGTTCATGGCTGGGCAAAGTGCCTCCTTTACCTATACAAACCCGTAAGCCTCAATTGGCGCAAAGGCGCAAAGAACCTCACCATTTGGCAGAGTACATGGTTCATCCCGTTAAAAATGGGAAAGGCATTTGCACCATTCATTTTGGGCCTTACCACGAGTTGGGCCATTACTTGTATGCCGACATGTTTATGCCAGGTATGGACGATTGGCAACCTGACACTGTTGGCAGAAAAAAGTACCCTGTCATTGTGTTTGTGCACCCCGCTGCATGGAACACCGGATATCGTTTGCAAGCCCAACCACTGATAGAAAAATGGGTGCAAGCAGGTTTTGCTGTCCTTTGTTTCGATTTAAACGGGTTTGGAACACGTGGCGACGAAGCTGAACAGTTTAACCAAAGATTCCCGAACTGGACCCGCTTAGGCCAAATGGCTCAGGATACCCGTGATGCAATGAAGTTGGCCAAAAACTTAGAAATTGTGGATTCAGGCAGGGTTTTTTTAGCAGGAATGGGGTTAGGGGCACAAGTGATTCTTCAAGGTTTTTCAGCCAGCGAAAAAACAACCATGGCATTATACGATCCATATTTTGCCCATTTGGGTGCAGATCCTGCTGCTTTCCATCAATGGTTTACCTGGTTCAGCAGGTTTGTTCATTCATCTGGAATAAATAGAAATTTCGTATTTGAAAAGCTTAGAAAGCTAGCTGCCAACGAAAATCGTATTTTGGTTTTGCAGCCTGAAAATGAATCGCTTAAAGAACTCAAAAGCTGGCAGTCTTTGCTTAAACCTTTTCAAGTAAAACAACAGAATTGTGTTTTTAGACAATGTGATGATTACGAAAAAAATATAGACAGATTTGTGGATCAAAGCATCCAATTCTTCTCTTCTTATTAATGATTTTATAGTTTTGTGCCATCAAAACAACGATTTTATGAAGAAATACATACTCATTTTTGGCCTTATGTTTGATTGTATCACTTCCACATTCGCACAAGATGAGGAAGCCATTAAAAGGCTGGAAGGCAAGGCAAATGTGAGCAAAGGTGCTGTGAAAGACGATGCCAACAAGCTGGAAGAAGATACAACGCATGCCTGGAAATGGGGTGTGGTGGCAAGCGCCAATTTTTCCCAATCGAAACTCGACAATTGGGTTGCTGGTGGCGACAACAACATGACACTCACCAGCGTTTTGGGTGCATTTGCCGGCTACACCAAAGATAAACACCTGTTGTTTTTTCTGTTCGACGGTTCTTATGGTCTCAACAAAGTGCGGTCTGAGCAAACACGAAAAGTGCAGGACTATCTCGAGTTTAACTCAAAATATGCTTACCGTTTTAGCGGCAAATGGTCGTTTACAGTTTTTGCCGAAGGAATCAGCCAGTTTACCAATGGGTACATTTATACTGACTCGGGCAGAGTAAAACACACCTCATTCTTTGCCCCTGCCTATCTGATGCAAGGTTTTGGTGTAGCTTACGAAGATCCTGAAAACGGGATAAGTGGCCGGTTTGCTCCTCTCACAGCACGCCAAACTGTGGTGTTGGACAAAGATGTAGATGAAGTAGCTTTCGGTATCAGGGAAGGAAAAAAAATGAATAGCCAAATTGGTGCCTCACTTCGCTTAGGTTATCAAAAGCAGTTTTGGGAAAAGCGGGCAGCTATCGAAAGCCGCCTTCTTTTGTTCTCCGATTACCAAAACAACCCGCAGAATTTGGTTGTAAACTGGAGAAACAAGATTGATGTGAAATTATACAAAGCGCTTAGCGTAAACTTCTTGTTTCACATGATCTACGATCCAAATGTTTTGTTTGCAGAAACCCGCACCAAAGACGGTGTAACAGAGGAAGTGAATATCCCCAAGTTGCAGCTGCTTCAAATATTTGGCGTAGGCCTTGGCTATAAGTTTACCAATGTGAAATAGTTGCCGCTGATTTTTTATTAAAAAGGCAGGGTAAAAACCTTGCCTTTTGTTTTTGCTCAATTGGTTTTTTACCAGATTTTTCTGTCTAATTCAAATTGCTCTAAGTAGTCGGCCACCCTGCGCACAAACATGCCGCCCAATGAGCCATCAACCACCCGGTGGTCGTAAGAGTGGGAAAGGAACATCATGTGTCGAATGCCAAGTGTGTCGCCCAAAGGGGTTTCTATCACAGCTGGTTTTTTGCGAACAGCTCCAATAGCTAAAATACCTACTTGTGGTTGAACTAAAATAGGCGTACCCATCACATTGCCAAAAGAACCTACGTTCGAAACCGTATAAGTTCCACCTGACAAGTCGTCGGGGCTTAACTTATTTTCCCTTGCCTTTTTAGCCAATTCATTCACTTTTCTTGCCAATCCAACAAGGTTATATTTATCTGCTTGTTTTATGACCGGCACAATAAGATTGCCACTTGGTAAGGCCACAGCCATGCCGATATTGATGTCTTTTTTGACAATGATTCTATCTCCATCTACCGACACATTCATCATTGGGTAATCTTTTAAGGCTTTTATCACAGCCTCTAAAAATATGGGAGTAAGTGTGAGTGCATCGCCTTCTTTGGCTTTGAAATCGTTTTTGATGCGGTTGCGCCAAAAAGTAAGATTGGTTACATCGGCTTCTACAAACGAGGTAACGTGTGGGGCAATTCGCTTTGAGTCCACCATGCGCTGGGCTATCATTTTGCGCATACGATCCATTTCTATAATTTCATCCTGGCCGCTTGTCATGTATGCTACCTGCGCCTGTGGAGCCGGAACGTCTGAAACCTGCGCAAATGAAGAAGCTAATGTGCTGCTTTGTCTGTTCTCTAAAAAGGCCGACATGTCTTTTTTGGTAAATCGGTTGTCTTTGCCCGTGCCGGGTAGATTTTCCAATTCCAACAAGCCAATGCCTTCTTTTTTGGCCATATTCGTTACCAATGGACTATAAAACCTGTTCATAACAGCTTTGTTTGCTGCCGGAGTCAGCACAGCAATACTTTCTGGTTTTACTGCCGCCACTGCTGAAGTCGATGCCGGAATAGAGGTTTTCGGTGCTTCTGCTTCTGTTTCAATCACCGCAATGGCCGAACCAACTGGAACTACTTTACCCACTTCTGCCAAAATTTCTTTCAGCACACCGGCATGAGTAGAAGGCACTTCTGTATCCACCTTGTCAGTAGCAACTTCAAGAACCGATTCATCTTGCTCAATGGAATCTCCCGGTTTTTTCAACCAATTGAGAATGGTGCCTTCCATGATGCTTTCGCCCATTTTGGGCATTACCATGTTCACTAATGCCATAATTGTTTGTTGTCTTTCTTTTGGTGGTTGAATGGAGTATTCAGAGGGCAATTAATGCACAATTCTTCGAAATTCGATACAAATTACATGAGAATAATTTCAGTTGGAAATTTTGTGAAATTGCGTTTTTACCGCAAATTTTGAAATTCTTTTCAATGCAGATCTATGAAAACCAAACAATATTTGGTGGCTTCTAACCTTTGCCCAATCTTATTAGAGAAAAGGTCTGAACTAACGACTCCTAAATTTATTCACTTTTTGCCATTTCATTGACCAATAGCTCGGCAAATGCCAGCAAAAATCTCACGCCAACACCTGTTCCGTTTTTGGGTTTATAGTAATGCTCGCTGTCGAGAAACGCCGACCCGGCAATGTCGAAATGTACCCATGGGTAACTGGTGAAATGTTTGAGAAACATACCAGCACTAATAGCGCCTGCATCTGATCCACCAACGTTTTTAATGTCTGCAACATCTGATTTGATATGCTCTTCATATTCATCCCAAAGTGGAAATTCAACCAACCGTTCATAGCAAATTCTGCCTGCCTCTTTCAGCAAATCCAGAGTTTCTGTTTCTGCAGTTCCCATACACACTATGCCTTCTTTTCCAATAGCCCTGGCTGCAGACCCGGTCAAGGTGGCAAAATCTAATACCAACATGGGTTTGTATTTGTGCGCATAGCTTAAAGCATCCGACAGTATCAGTCGGCCTTCAGCATCAGTATTCAGCACTTCTACCGTTTTTCCGTTCGAAATGGTAATCACATCACCAGGCGTTATGGCATTTCCATCTGGTCGGTTTTCAGTGGCGGGCACCAACCCAATCACATGCAATGGAAGTTTGCTTTTCGCCAGGGCAAACATGGCTGCTCCCACTGCCGCAGCGCCAGCCATGTCGCTTTTCATGGCATCCATGCTGTTGGTTGTGGGTTTTAGGCTTAATCCTCCTGTGTCGTAAACAACGCCTTTGCCCACAAGCACCAATGGCTTTTTGTTTACAGCTTTTGCTGGTTTGTATTCCATCACGGTGAATGTTGGCGGGTTTGGTGCACCAATATTCACTGCCAGCAATCCGCCCATTTTCAGACTTTCAATCTTCTTTTTGTCAAAAACATCTACTTCAAAACCTGCTGCCTTACCCAGTTTTTCAAATTCTTTTCCAAGTTGTTTGGCAGTCAAATGAATCACAGGCTCGTTCACCAAATCCCTGGCTGTAAACACAGCTTCCCGCAATACTTCGAGACCTTCAACCGATTTTTTTAAAGTTTTGTCGCCGACCACTACAATGCGTACCGGCTTTGTTTTAGCATCTGCAGAAGTCTTGTATTTGGTAAAACTATAAAGCGAAAGCGCCAGACCTTCTGCTACATCCATGGCTTCGTTTTCATTGCCAGGATTTGCAAAAATGGCTACTTCTTTAATTTGCCATTTTTTGATTTCTTTGCTCAACTCCCAGCCTTTTCTGCGGTAGTATTCGGCTGATTCCCAAATCGTTTCTTTTGTTGAATTTTTAACAAATGCCTGAAATTCGGCATGGTGAAACAGCAAAGCTATTTCTGTTTTTTTGTCAAACTGACTTTTGATAAATTTTTCGTCTTTTTCGTTAAGCTCAGTCTCCTGAATTGAAGAACCTATGAAAATTCGGGATCCTTTGCCTGAATATTTATCTGAGAATGAAATGTGGGCCGACATGTTGTCTTTCTTATTTATTGACCCGCAATTAAAACAAACTCCAGATATTGAGCCCCGATAAAAGCCAAAGTCATCAAACATTCTCAGAAAGTAGCCCCTAAAAAGTGGCTCGGTCAGCATTTTCTTATCGATTTTTCCATTGCGCAACAAATCGCTGATTTGCTCTCGGGCTTTGGCGGGTATAAAAACGTGATAGAAATTGGGGCAGGTACTGGCGCACTAACCCAGTATTTATTTCCAAAAACAGACTACAATTTCCTTATTCTCGATGTCGATGAAGAGTCCATTAATTTTCTCCACAACAAGTATCCTAATCGAAAATCCGAAATTCAACTCATCGATTTTCTAAATATGCCATTTCCAACGGACATGCTACCAACGGCCATCATTGGAAATTTTCCTTACAACATTTCTTCTCAAATTTTTTTCAGGGTACTCGAAAATCCGATCCTTTTTCCTGAAGTCGTGGGCATGTTGCAAAAGGAAGTAGCAGTGCGACTTGCTTCTAAACCGGGCAATAAGGATTATGGTATATTAAGTGTTTTGCTTCAGGCATGGTACAAAGTTGACTATTGCTTCACAGTCGACGAATATGTCTTCGACCCTCCTCCAAAAGTAAAATCCGGTGTTATTCGCATGCAACTGCAGCCTGGCCTGAAACCAGAAACTTCCTGGCTCACTTTTCATAAAGTAGTAAAAGCCGCATTTAATCAACGTCGAAAAACACTGCGCAATGCCCTTTCTGCTTTTTTGCACAAGCCCGAAATTAAAGAACTCCCCATCTTCAACAAACGAGCCGAGCAACTCAGTTTTCTGGAATTTGAATATTTGGTAGAACTAATTAGTCAACAAGCCAATGGAAAAAGTGAAAGTGCTGGTGATTGACCACCTGCATGTTGGAATATTGAATTTACTTCGTGATGCTGGTTGTCAGGTCGATTATTCACCAGATATAACCCGCTCTGAGATTTTGGCAAAAATTTCTGAATTTGATGGACTCGTTCTAAGAAGTAAAACCAAAGTCGATAAAGCCTTGCTTCAACTTGCAGATAAGCTGAAGTTTATTGGCCGTTCTGGTGCAGGTTTAGATGGAATTGATGTTCAATATGCCAAAAGCCGGGGAATAGAGGTGCTTCATGCAGCCGAAGGAAATCGGGATGCGGTGGCCGAGCATACCATTGGCATGTTGTTAGCATTAATGAACAATTTGAAGCAGGCGCAACAGGAAATTCAAAGATTTGAGTGGAACCGGGAAGTAAATCGAGGCTTTGAAATCAAAGGAAAAACGGTTGGCATTATTGGTTTTGGCCACATGGGTTCGGCGGTAGCCGAGCGCCTTCAAAACTGGGGTTGTCGGCTCATTACCTACGATAGATTTAAGTCGGTAAAATCTGACGGCGTTGAGCAGGTTGAGCTTGATGAAATGTTTGCACAAGCCGACATTGTTTCCTTTCATGTGCCGCTCACAGACTTGACAAGAAACTGGATAGATGAGCAATTTTGGGCTCGGTTTTCAAAGCCTGTTTGGGTGGTCAATACAGCTCGTGGAGAACTGCTAAATTTAATAGACCTTACGCAGGCCATAAAGTCTGGCAAAGTGTTGGGTGCCGCCCTCGATGTGCTCGAAAATGAGCGGTTCAATACACTGACAAACGACCAAAAATTAGTGATAAGTGAACTAAGTAGGTTAAAAAATGTAATTTTTTCTCCTCATGTGGCCGGTTGGACTTTTGAGTCTTATGTGAAACTAAATGAGGTACTTATCGATAAGGTTAAGAAAATATTAAGGAAAGATTAAGAAGAAAATTTTGTGGTTTGGATTTTCTGCAAAATAATTGCCTTTGAATTCATGTAAGTTGGATTACTTTTGGTGTTTTGTTTTCAGAACTGTAGCGTATTGAGACTAATTATATGACTAAACGTTTACTCTTGATCTTAGGAACTGTTGTACTTTTTTCGGGAACTCTATTTGCTCAAAACGGTAAACTTTCTGGTAAAGTTACCGATAAGGAATCTAAAGAACCTGTGCCTTTTACTACGGTAAAAGTTCTTCAGGGAACTGTGATGAAAGGTGGCGCCACAGCCGACTTTGATGGCAAATACATGGTATCCCCTCTTACTCCCGGCACGTATGACGTTGAGTTTTCCTCCATTGGTTACAAGAAACGAACAGTGAAAAGTGTGGTTGTTAATTTCGAAACCACTACCAATTTACCCATGGCCATGCTGTCGGAGTATTCAACTTTAGAGGAGGTGGTTGTTACCACATATAAAGTTCCTTTGATCGACAAAGACAACACATCTACAGGTACAAAACTTACCGACAAGGACATTGAAAAGCTGCCTACCAGAAATATCAATGCGGTTTTAACCACCACAGCGGGTGTTTACTCAAGCGATGATGGAGGTTCATTGAACATCAGAGGTAACAGAGGCGGCGACAATGCAGTATTTATCAACGGTATTCGTCAGTTTGGGACTTCATTGCCACCAGTTGAATCTATTGCGGAACTATCTGTGATTACAGGCGGTGTTCCTGCCCAATATGGCGATGCATTGGGAGGTATAATTAGTATTACAACCAAAGGTCCTGCCTCAAGATTGTCAGGAAGCATTCAAGGAGAAACATCGATGTTGTTCGATAAATGGCGTTACAACTTCTTAGGTGCAAGCTCGTCTGGTCCACTATTAAGAATTGGAGGTAAAACAGATTCACTTGGAAATACTTCCGAAAGGAAAACCCTTATCGGCTATTTTGCTGCGCTGCAATATACAGGTCAAAGAGATGATGATCCATCTGCTTTGGGAAATTTCCGAATCAAAGACGATGCTTACAACAGATTGATTGCCAATCCGGTAACTCCATTCAGCACTACATACAGAAACTCGGCTGATTTTCTGGGTCCAAACGATATTGAGAAAATCAGTTTCCGCCCAAATGCGGCAAATGATGCATTGCAGTTTAATACCAACATCGATATTCAGCCTCAAGATAACATGTTGTTGTCCATTGGAGGCAACTTCAGTTATTTTAGAGGCAATAATGGCGGTAATTTTAATATTCTAAATTACAGAAAAAATTCTGTAACCCGGGCTTATGACTACAATGCATTTGTGCGTTTCCGCCAGAATTTCAACACTGGCATTGCCGATTCAAATGCTCTGATTAAAAACCTCTACTACCAAGTTCAGTTAGACTTTACAAACAGGCGGGCAGTTACCTGGGATCCAGACTTTAAAAAGGACATTTCAAGATATAATCACGTAGGTAAATTTGGAACAAGAACTATTGACATTCCATTTGATGCTGCAACGTTTGTAGATGTGAATGGTGATTCTATTGATATCGTAAATGGAGTTCTAAAAGACATTAATACCAACGTACTCACTTTCGAAAGAAATGGTGACAGTCCCTTGGGTTTATACAATGAAGAAATTTTTAACCGAGAAGAAACCATCAATGGGTATGAAGGCCTTTCAAACTTCAACGGTTTTCAAAATCAATCACTCAGAACAGCAGGTTATTTCTTTTCAACGCCAGGAGCATCCACTACTAGCTATTCTATAGGTGATCAGCGACAGTTCAGAACGTCTATTCAGGCAGGTTTTAACCTGAAAAACCATTCCATTAAAATTGGTGGAGAGTATGAACAGCGACTTACAAGTGGTTACAATATCACGCCTATTCAATACATAAGAGGAGAAGATCTTGTAAACCAACATTTGATTACTGGCGAACTAAGAGTTGAAAGAATTGACGAGCAAAATAATGTTTTCCTGACACCTGTTGTAAAGAGGGATGAAAATGGAAATGTGCTCGATCAAACAGATTTTGATAGAAATTTGAGAGCCAGGCTTGGGTTAAGAATAAATGACATAATCAACATCAACAGCATTAGTCCTAATCAGATCAACGTCAGAGATTTCACCCCTTCTGAAATTTATGACAATGGAATCAGGCCAATGGGTAGCTGGTCAGGCTACAATGCTTACGGCGATCGTCAAGGGGGGATATTTAGAAGGGAAAGCAACTTTTTTGATTTTTTTAGAGATACAGTAAACCGTCCTGTAGATGCATTCAGGCCAATCTATTACGCCGGTTTTATTGAAGATAAATTTGAAATCGACGATTTAATTATTCGCCTCGGACTTCGTGTAGATCGTTTCGATGTAAACATGCCAGTGCTTCGTGATCCTTATTCATTGACGAGACTTCGTTTGGCAGGAGAAACAGACATGTCTAGATTTCTCGGTGAGAATGGCCAATCTTATGAAAGACCAGGAAACATTGGCGATGATTATGCTGTGTATGTAAACAAATCGTCCGACGACTTTGATGGAAACAACCAGAACTCTTACCGGGTTTTGGGTTACAGGGAAGGCAATCGTTGGTTCGACGACAAAGGTCTTGAAGTCGGCAATCCAGCTGTTTTGGAGTCAAACGGAAGTATTTTTCCTTGGTACAATCTCACAGGAAGGTCTGCTTTTGAACGTCGATTACACCGACAGTCTGGCATTACCCAAGATGCGTTTACCGATTTCAGACCTCAAACTAATTTTCTGCCAAGGGTTTCATTTTCATTCCCAATTTCTGAAGATGCTTTGTTCTTTGCTCACTACGACGTGTTGACCCAACGCCCTCTCGGCATTACACAAAGTGGTGTTATTGGCCAACCTGGCGGAAGTGTGCAAAACTATGCTACGCCCGATGACTACTACACACTTCGTCAGAATCAAGGCGCATTCATTAATAACCCCAATTTGAATCCACAAAAGAAAATTGATTATCAGGTTGGTTTCCAACAACGGTTGAATAATACTTCTGCACTAAAACTATCAGCTTTTTATAGCGAAATCAGAGATTTGATTCAGGTAATCAACGTGCTGTATGCTTACCCGACCAGATATGTTACAAACGGAAACCAGGATTTCAGTACAGTGAAAGGGTTTACTTTACAATATGATTTAAGAAGGACAGGTAATTTTTCGGCCAATGCCTCATATACCTTGCAATTTGCTGAAGGATCTGCCTCCGACTTTGCAGGAAGCCTGTTGAATACTGCCACTCCAATCATCAGAAACACGCTGCCGCTTAATTTTGACCAACGACATGCCTTTAAGCTCAACTTCGATTACCATTTAAATAAAAACGAAGGTCCGGAAATTGCAGGTGTTCGACCATTTGAGAACATGGGTTTCAACACCACATTCTTTGCTGGTGCCGGAACTCCTTACACCGCTGATGGCTCGCCCTGGGGAGGTCGTTTTCAGATAAGAGGCTCAGTCAACGGTGCCCGCTTACCTTGGAACAACCGAACCTCGCTTCGTGTAGATAAATCTTTTTATGTGCAACGAGAGGGCAAGAAAGAACACATGATCAACGTTTACTTTTATGTGCAAAATCTTTTCAATGTACAGAATGTGTTGAATGTTTATGCAAGAACTGGATCACCAACCAATGATGGCTTCCTTGAATCTGATTTCGGTCAGCAGCAAATCCGAAGTCAGGCTTCACCAGAAGCGTATGCCTATTTTTACAATATGACCATTGCCAACCCAGAGAATGTTTCACTGCCACGACGTATGCGGCTTGGCTTTTCTTACAACTTTTAATTGACTGCAATTATGGAAAATTATTTGAACTCACTTTTCCGCAAAGGCTTAGCAGCATTTTTCACTTTGCTTGCCGGTGCTTCGTTGGCTACTGTCAACGTACCTGAAACTCAACAGGCTCCAAGGCCTAATACGCCGCCTGTGGTCAATCCATCGCCTAATCGCAACATGAGGGTTGCCAATTGCGGTATTGTAGTTGCTGATTGTCAAACGCCTCAAGCTCGGGCTGAGTTGAGCATTAACAATGTCAGAGCCGGCCTTTTGACGGGTGGTGATTTGTTTTGGGATGGTGTAGGTCTTCCAAAATATGAGGTTCCCAAAGTCAATAACCCAAATGATATTAAACGACATTCCATTTTTGCAGCCAGCATCTGGTTGGGCGGGTACGAAGCTGGAACCGGCGATGTGATTGTGCAGTCGCAAACCTATCGCCAAGGGCAGTTTACTTTTTGGACTGGCCCAATAGATCAATCAGAGTCCGGGAGAATTACTTCCAGAGATCGATGTGAAAAATGGGACAAAATGTTCAAAATCGACAGGCGAAAAGTGCTGGAGTTTCTGGATCAGTGGAGGCCGGGTATTCGTCCTGAAGAAATTGATCCTGAGATACTTTTCTGGCCGGGAAGAAGCAATCCAAATATGGTTCAGAGTTCTGAATTTCTGGGAATCGAAAACGATTTTAACCTGGCTAAATTCAATGACGTGAATGGCGATGGTATTTATGATCCTGTAGACGGAGATTTCCCTTTGCTGCCAGGAACCGATCCTGATCCATGTTGCGGAAGAACTGAGATTAACCCTTTGGGTGGTTCTGATCAATGTGTTTGGTGGGTAATGAACGATGTTGGAAACGTAAAACGTTATCCTTCTCCGCCCCTCATGAGACCTATCGGTCTTGAAATTCAGGTCGAAGCTTTCCAATATGCAGCTTCTGATCCAACAAACAACATGACCTTTTTACGGCAGACCATTATAAATAAGGGTTGTAACACGATGAATGATTGTTACTTAGGTCAGTGGGTGGATCCAGATTTAGGTAATTTTAACGATGATTACGTAGGAAGTGATGTGATGCGTGGTTTAGGCTATTGCTACAATGGCGATGACTTTGATGAAACTGCCTTGGGTTATGGTGATAATCCACCAACTGTTGGTGTCGATTACTTCAGAGGTGCTTTTCCTGATCCAAACGATGGCGTCGACAATGACCGTGATGGTCAAATTGATGAGCCTTGCGAAGCCATTGGTATTACCAATTTTGTATATTACAACAACAATAACAATCCCAAGAACGGAAATCCTACCAACGGTATTGAGTACAACAACCTTCTCAGAAGCCGCTGGAGAGATGGAACTTTAGTTGCTTATGACAATGCAGACGGAACGGGACCTGCGCCCTCTTTCTTGTGGGCTAGGTTTATGTTTCCTGGTGATTCTGACCCATTTGGGCTTGGTTGTGGTTTTGAACTCCCGCCAAATAATGGAGCTTGTGGGCCACTATGGGACGAGTTTTCAGTACCAAATCCTGTAGGTGATCGTCGCTTTATTGTATCTGGTGGGTCATTCACATTAAAGCCAGGTGCTATCAATGAACTTACAGTAGGTATAGTTTGGGCAAGGGCTTCAAGTGGAGGCGCACGAGGATCTTTAGGTTTGCTTCGTGAAGCAGATGATTTGGCGCAAGAAAGATTTGATAACTGTTTCAAACGTTTTGTTGGACCAAATTCTCCTAATTTAGAAATTACTGAGATGGATGGCAGGCTTATCTTTCATATAGTTGAAGACACAATCTCCCGTCGCCCAATTCGAACCACAGAAACATATTTAGAGACAGACAGAAATGTAACTTTACTAACTGGCGATACTTCATACCGCTTTCAGGGTTATGTCATTTATCAGCTGGCCGATGCCACAGTCACTGTAGGCGAGTTGGACAATCCTGATAGAGCACGTTTGCTAGAAGGCGACTTAAATGGTGATGGAACAAAAGATTTCGATGGAATTATGGATCGTGTTGATGGTATTTCAAATATTATCAACAGAGAGTATGATGCCTCTGTAGACCAAACCATACCTGTGCTTAAAGTACGTGGGGAGGACAAAGGAATCTTCAAATCTTTTGTTGTCAACAAAGATATGTTCAACACGGAAAGAGAAAGTTTGACCAATTTCAACAGATATTATTATTTGATTATTGCTTATGCTAACCTGGCAAATTCCAATACTGATAGACCATATCTGCAGGGTACGCAAAACGTAAAAGTTTTCACAGGTACTCCTCATAAACATGCTCCGGAGGCTACAGGTACAACTATTCAATCTTTGTATGGTCAAACGCCTGCTATCACAAGAATTACAGGAACTGGAACAGGGTTTGTACCTACAGGGTTCCGTGGTCTTGAGTTGGAGGATGATTTTGAAGAAAAAATATTGGCCGAAAATAGTGTTCAACAAATCACTTATAAGTCAGGTTTTGGGCCATTAAATATTAAAGTTGTTGATCCTAAGCGAGTTACTAAAGGAGACTTTAAATTTAAAATGATTAGCCGCCTGCGCTACAATAGATACAACTCTCGTCATGAGTTCAAAAGAGGCGATCAAATTACGGGTACATTTACAGGCACAAACATTGGCGGAGCTTACGGTGGTTTTCCTCAAATTCCTGGGGAAGCAGTCGTAGTTGATGATCCGATATTTGTTTCTGATTCGCTTATTGACTTACCTGTTCAGGTAACTAATGCTGATAAAGGAGGCACATTTAGTGTGGTTATAAACGTTACATCAGCTGGTAGATTCGATCGTTATGATTATCAACCCATCAGTTTTTCATTGCGGGGTGCTCCGGCTTTATCGGCAAGGGCTGTTGAGTTTGTTGAGAATGATTTTTGGGAACTAACAGAAACAACCACTGGTAAAGTTTATTTTTCTGATAGACCTGCATCAAGCATTTCAGAACAAATAATTCCGGAGTACGGAATATCGATTCGGGTTTCTCCCGGTCGCACACCTGGCGAATTAGTGTACGATCCACCTCTAAGTCGTTTGGTTAGAGCTAGCATCGAGTGGGCCGATCCTTCAAAAGCATGGTTATTGCCACATTCAAATAGTGCTCAATATATCGATACTTTAACCGGTGCTTTGCTTGGAAGATACAACTGGGTAAGAACAGATAATACTTTTACTGGGAAGGGCGCTCCTTACCCTGGCGATCCTGAGGGTCAATTTGCTAGTGTTCTCGATGGTGCTTTTGCTCCATGGGCAGGGGCTAAGGCATTTAATAGAAGTCGGCCAAATGAAAGCGGCCCCGCTTATCAACGTCAGCAGCGTCCTGGAGATCCAAATTTTGATTTAATCAAAGATGAATTTTTGGCAAGCTCCATGCTAAATGTTCACAACATTGACTTAGTTATCACTTCTGATAAATCTAAATGGAGCCGCTGTGGTGTTATTCAACTTGATGATCAAACCAATGACCTACGTTCAGGTTCTACAAGGGACATTGAAAGACTATTTTGTTTGAAAAGTCAAAAGCCTTCTATTGATAAAGAAGGAAATCCTGAGGTGGGAAAACGTAGCCCCTTTCAATCCGATTCCATCTCTAAAGGTATGAGTTGGTTCCCTGGATATGCTATTGATATTGATAGAGGAATTCGCCTAAACCTTATGTTCTCAGAAAACAAATTAGCCGACACCCTTAACGGCAATGATTTGAAATGGCAGCCATTAGGCGCAATCAATACGCCAATTGGCAACTTAGGTGCTTCTTCTACCGCTGGCTGTTCTTTTATTTATGTTATGAATTCACAATATGATGAAGGTAGGATTGTAGAATATTTATACGATTCGCTTTATTTGAAAGAGATAATCGGAGACCCTGCTATGATTGCAGAAAATGTATGGGTTAGAAAATATAAAAGCTTTTATGAAAATCTGGGAATTAGTTGGGTTGGTGGATTCTCCAGACTTCAAAGAATACAAGGAATACGTTTGCAAAATACACCTTGGCTTCAGTCGGATCTTAGGGTAAAATTAAGGGTAACTCGTACTTACAATACATACCCTGAAAACAAAGATGGTCAGATAAATTCTCCGGAATATGGATTTACTACCGAAGGTTTGGATGTCATTCGTACAGATAAGGCAGCTGCCAAAACAGCGCTTGATTTGATTCGTATTGTTCCAAATCCTTATTATGGATATTCTGCCTACGAATCGTCGCAAGTAGACAATAGAGTTAAAATTGTAAACCTGCCTACTAAGTGCGTGGTGTCCATTTATTCTGTTGGTGGCTCGCTAATCAGACGATTTAAAATTGACCAAACCAATGTTCCTCTGTATGCTGCTGTTGAAAATGGGGTAAGAAATAATTCGAACGGTTCCAATACAGTAACCTATCAGGATTGGGATTTGCGAAATGCAGAAAACATCCCGGTTGCTTCAGGTACTTACATCATCCATGTAAATGGTTATGATTTGGGAGAGAAGACTTTAAAATGGTTTGGAGTTACACGTCCGTTGGATTTGGATAGCTTCTAATTCAAAATAAAAAACAAACATCTATTGATTTAGAATTCTAATGAAAAGATTTTTATTGATTCCTGCTTTGGTGGTTGCTTCCTTTAACACATTTGCAGGGAATGATGTAAAGAGAGGCCAGGCCGGTCAAACTGAGCTACAGTACAATGCTTGGGCAAGGTCATCCGGGTGGGGAAGTGCCAATACTGGCGGTGTTCGTGGCGTCGAATCTTTCGGCTTGAATATTGCCGGTTTAGCTTACCTACAAGGAACACAACTTACCTATGCCAGTTCCCGCTATCTTGTTGGGAGCGATATCAATGTAAACAACATTGGTTTTGGAACTCAGGTGAGTGAAACAGGTGTGTTAGGAATTTACATAAGTTCTTGGAACATGGGTGATTTTTTAGAAACTACTGCCGACAGACCAGATGGTACAGGAAATACGTTCAAGCCAACCCTTTTTAACTTTGGAATAGCTTATTCCAAAATATTCTCTAAAACCATCACCGGAGGAATTGTAGTGAAAGGAATAAGTCAATCTATTCCCAACGTTTCTGCATTCGGATTATGCTTCGATGCAGGAGTTCAATATAAAGGGGGTTCACGTGACCAATTTAAGTTTGGAGTGGCCTTGCGAAACATTGGCCCCAAACTGCAATTCAGGGGCGATGGCTTAACTTATCGTGGTCAAGATCCAGGCCGGAGATATCCCCTGACTGCCTCAGTATTGTCGGGTCAATATGAAATGCCTGCTATGTTGAATATCGGGGTGGCCTATGATTTTACCATTGATGAGCAAAGTCGAATTACTGCTGCTGGTAACTTCAATTCCAACTCATTTACGAAGGATCAATTCCAGGGAGGTGCAGAGTATGCTTGGAGAGAAATGGTGATGATAAGGGCAGGAATAGATTATGCGGCAGGCATGTTTAGTCCCGAAAACAGAACCAATGCTTACACAGGTCCCACTTTTGGATTAACATTCCAAGTGCCTTTTAAATTTAACAAAGCAGGTGAAGCAGTTCAAGATACAGATGCTGATTATGAACCTTCGCCAAAGAAAAAGGAGCGGCAGAAAATGTTTGCTTTAGACTATTCTTACCGCACTACTAACCCATGGGCTGGTACGCACACAATAAGCCTAACATTAAACCTGTAAAATTTCACTACTTTTGCAGACTTTAAAAGGACGGCCTAGGCCGTTCTTTTGTTTTCCTGCTATAACCGAAAATACCATGTCAATATCCTATTACACTGAAGATGGTCTGAAAAGACTGAAAGATGAATTACATGAACTGAAAACCAAAGGTCGGGCTTTCATTGCAAAAGCCATTGCCGAAGCCCGTGATAAAGGCGATTTGAGTGAGAATGCAGAATATGATGCAGCTAAAGATGCCCAGGGACACCATGAGTTGAAAATTTCGAAATTGAAGGAGGTGCTAAGCACTGCCAGGGTTATAGACACCTCAACCATTGATACTTCTAAGGTTTCTGTTCTTTCGAAAGTGAAAATCAAGAATGTGAAAAATGGCATGGAAGTAACTTACATTTTGGTAGCAGAGGAAGAGGCGGATCTGAAAACAAATAAAATTTCAGTTAAATCCCCAATTGGAAAAGGTTTGCTCGGAAAAAAAGTTGGAGAAAAAGCACCCATTATAGTTCCTGCCGGTGTGGTAGAGTTTGAAGTCTTGGAAATTTCGATTGCAGAATTTTAATATGCCTGGCATATTTTCAAGAATCATTGCCAGAGAAATTTCCGCCTGGATTGTTGCAGAGGATGAAAATCATATTGCATTTCTCGACATCAATCCTTTGATGAAAGGTCACACACTGGTAGTGCCTAAAAAGGAGATAGATTATTATTTTGATTTGCCTCAGGCAGATTTTCAAAACCTCAACACATTTGCTAGAAAGGTGGCGTTGTCCATTCAAGCATCTACTGATTGCGAGCGAATTGGTGTGGCAATTATGGGTTTAGAGGTGCCCCATTGTCACATTCACCTCATTCCGATCAGAACTATGGATGACATGAATTTCTCCAGACCAAAATTGAAATTAGAAAAAGGAGAATTTGATGCCATTGCTTCAACTATTGCAAAGCATTTTGTTGCTTAGGTTTTAAGTCTTTCCGGGTTGTTTTTAATAAATTGACCCCATGATTTTGCCCCTTTTACAGGGGCATTTTTTTGATAATGATGGCAAAGCGCTACAGCCAGGGCATCTGTAGCATCGTTAGGCACTTTGTCAAGATTTAAGTTCAACTGTGTGGCTAACATGGCTGCAACTTGTTCCTTCGATGCATTTCCATTCCCGGTTATCGATTGTTTTATTTTTCTCGGAGCATATTCAATGATGGGAATTTCCCTTGAAATGGCAGCTGCCATGGCTATTCCTTGAGCACGGCCTAATTTAATAGCTGATTGTGCATTTTTCCCTTGAAACGGCGATTCAATTGAAACTTCATCCGGTAAATACATTTGAATAAGTTCAAGGATACGATTGAAAATCTTTGATAATCTGATTGCGTGAGACGGCTCTGTGGCAAGTCTCAAAACGCCAATTTCGAGAGGTTCTAACTTTAGCCCAATAGCATGTATAACTGCAAAACCCATTACACGTGTTCCAGGGTCAATTCCAAGAATAATTTTGTCTGTTCCATTGGCTTTCATGCCCGAAATTAACAATCATTGCCGGTATGTTTCTGCTTTACTTACTGTTTTGGATTTGGCTGATAAGCTATTTTGCTGTCATTGTCTTTATAGTAAAACTAATTTCCAAAAAGCAGGGAACGTTTCTTCCCAATCTGGCACCTTCTGAAAACCTATTATTTTCAGTGGTGATAGCCGCAAGAAATGAAGCTGAAGATCTTCACCTTTTGTTGGATGATCTGGTGAATCAAATACTTCCAACGCAAAACTGGGAAATTATTTTGGTCGATGACCACTCGGAAGATTCTACAACTTCAATTGCTGAATCTTACCATCCATTGTTGCCAATCTCAGTTATTCGTTTGGTTGGAAGTTCTTCCGGTAAAAAAGCTGCCATTGCTCAAGGTATTTCTAAGGCTCGTGGAAAATGGATAGTTTCTACCGATGCAGATTGCAGATTGGGAACAAACTGGCTAGCGAACTTTAAACAACATGTAGAAAAAGATAAGTGCTTCTGGATTTCAGCACCAGTATTCATTTCCAGGAAATCTGACAATTTATTTCATAGCTTTCAGCAAATAGACTTTATACCTGTAATGGCTTTTACCGAAGCATTTTTTAAGCTTAAAATGCCCATAATGTCCAATGCGGCAAATATAGCTTATGAAAAAAGCTTATTTAAACAAGGGAAATCTGAAATGGGTAGTCAGCTTGCAAGTGGCGATGATATTTTTCTCATGTACAAAGCCTGGCAAAAGCAACGGGATGCTTTGTTGTTTTCTGACAATCCTGAAAGTGTGGTATATGCAAAGCCGGTAAATACCTGGAAAGAACTTCTCAATCAGCGAATACGATGGGCTGGAAAATGGAGAGCCATACCCAATGCTCCGGTTCAGAAATTGGCTATTTATGTTTTTGTCTCGAATCTCATTGCTTGTATATGTTTAATTTTTGGTTTTGTAGCTTTTTCACTGCCTGCTATTGTCTTTTTTGCCATAAAAATGGTACTAGAAATGTGGCTTATATTGAAGTATGCAAACAAATATAAACAAGCCGTATCCAGGCTGTCTTTGCTTATTTCAACTATAATTTACCCTTTTTTCGCTGTCTTCATAGGGCTATATGCTACTTTTATGCCTTCTTACAACTGGAAAAATAGAGAGTACAAAAACCGTTTATGAGTGAGTTAGAATTTGTAGTGCTCGATGAATTGTATTTCATCATTTCTTTTGAAGCCCTATCCAAAAATTTGGTATGTGCTGACAAGGAGTTAATTCATTGTTTGCAAGGTTTGCTCGATAAGGGATGGATAAAACTGATGGAGACTGTAGAAAATGGACAATTGCCCCCAGTAGCTTTCAATATTGCTCAAGACCCCTTGCTTTACCATTACCTTGCCACTAAAGATGGATTGATAGCCCATCATTCCAATTGATTATTTTTTAGCCTTTTTCTTGGATTTTTTTGGCTTTGGAGGCTTTGATGTTACTTTTCTTTTAGGATTCCGATCCGCTGGTTTCACCACTACTTGGTCTGAATTTGTGAATCTAGAGGCTAATATCAAGTTTAATGTTGGACGCTCCTTCTCCCTCCATACAAAGCCTTTAAGTTTTTTGTCTGGCTCCAGTAGTTCGTGAATCGGTGTAAAATTGCCTTCAGGCTCAGTAATTGAAGTCACAGATTTTAGTTTATTATTGGCAAGAAAATGGGCTATCATATTGGTGCACAGTATTTTGTTCATGCCAAGCAGTGCTGTGTCTCCTTCCAATGCAAAGTATATGCTTTGCGCATTACCAAATACTTCCAACTTGCTAATTTGATTTTTTGTAAAATACCCGATCATGCGTTTTCCCTTGATCTGGTTATAGTTTTTCAAACTGTCTTTTGAAACAAGGAAGCTGTTTTGCCGCAAATACAGTTTGTCAATCTCATTGTTAGCCAGTTGTGCCCTGATGGAGTCCGCTGTGATCTGATTTTTCCCGCTCCAAAGTACTGGGTCTTTGAAAAAGTAAATACTTGAATCCTCAAACTGATACACCAACGAATCGCAGATGCCTTGTAGAGAAGCGATAAAAACTTTTGTTTTCCCTTTGGCCGTCAACTTGCGCAGAGAAGCATTTCGATTGTTGGCAGTTTGCAAAGTATCGGCCGATAGATACAATGTGTCTGGTTTCATGGGGTATTTCAAAAGCAACTGCCCAAAGGCTTTTGATTTGTCCTTAGCATCATCGAAAAAAGCATGCTGGCAATAGATTGTCGCACTATCGGATCTGGTAAACATGACCACATTTCCATGCGCTTCCCCTTTCTTGTCTATTCGGTTGAAATCAATTTTATCTCCCTCCAACAAATAAGTTTCAGATTCCATCTGCGAGCGCCCTTGCAGATTCCCTTTTCGTGTTTGTGTGTTGTAATTTCCTTTTTTGGAGTAGACAATCCCATCTTCTGACACGATTTTAGTTTTACCAAAGAAGTATACCATTTTGCTTGAAAGATCATAGTTCAAACTATCTGTATCCATATTGAACTCTGTGCCTTGTAGCTTCACAAGATTTCTAAACTGCATGGTTTTGGCTATTCTGTCATACCGTCCATATTGGCTGGTGAGTGTATTGCCTTCGTCGATAATGGTGCCTCCTTTGTTGTATTCAGCCTGACCAGAATTAATTTTGTAGGTGAGCTGTGGCGTTTTTAGTGTTGTTTTTTTATCCACCATCACCACATTTCCGGTTACTATGGCCTCATTGGATAGTTCATAAATCACAAGTGTGTCTCCTGTTATTGTCATTCCATCGGCATCAACAAGGCGCATATTTCCCCAAAACTTCATTTGCTTTTGCGTGGTATATTTCCACATAAAGTCAGAGAATAACGAGCGACCTGGTTGGGTAAACTGCACATTTCCAGTGAGCTGTGTTACCTGTTCTCCGTTCACCAAAACCGATTCCATGTTTTCTGCGCTATAGTTCAGGTTTTGGGCATTCAATTGAAGCGCAGATGCCAGCATGAGGATGAGCAGTTGAAAAGGAAGACTTAATTTAAGATGGGGCATTCGGTTGTAAAATTGGGTAATTCTTTGCTTAAACTTGTTAATTCAAGGCATAGAACACACAAGTTTGGTTCCAAAAAGATTGATGGAGTAATTTTGTTTGGTCTCAACTGGTAATTCCACTAAGATCGCCTTATTTTTACCAGCAAATTAACTACACCTCATGTACAAAGACCTTCAAGCTGTTTTGCAGGCAGAAATTCAGAAAATTAAAGATGAAGGTCTGTATAAAACTGAGCGAATTATTACCACGCCTCAAGCCATAGAAATAGCCACAACGCAATCGGGTGAAGTTTTAAATTTTTGCGCCAATAATTACCTTGGCCTAAGTAGTCATCCAGACGTGATTCATGCAGCCAAGGCAGCTATTGACTCGCATGGATTTGGTATGTCCAGTGTTCGGTTTATTTGTGGTACACAAGATTTGCATGTAGAATTGGAGGCCAAAATTGCCAAATTTTTAGGAACAGAAGACTGCATTTTGTATTGTGCAGCGTTTGATGCAAATGGTGGTTTGTTCGAGCCTTTGCTGGGCGAGCAGGATGCTATTATTTCTGATGAATTGAACCATGCTTCCATAATTGATGGCATCAGATTGTGCAAAGCCAAACGGTTTCGATATAAAAACAATGATATGGAAGATCTTGAAAATCAGTTGATTGCTGCTCAGGATTCAAGATTGAAAATGATTTTTACGGATGGTGTTTTTTCTATGGATGGCACCATTGCCCGGTTGGATGAAATTTGTGAACTTGCTGATAAATATGGCGCTATTGTTGGCATTGACGAGTGCCATGCTACAGGTTTTGTAGGAAAAACAGGTAGAGGTACTCATGAATTCAGGGGCGTTATGGATCGGGTAGATATCATAACAGGCACCTTAGGAAAAGCATTAGGCGGTGCCTCAGGTGGTTTCACAGCCGCCAAAAAAGAAATTGTTGACATATTAAGACAACGCTCAAGACCCTATTTGTTTTCAAATGCCTTGGCACCTAGCATTGTTGGGGCATCCATAGCGGTGATGGATATGTTGTCTGAAACAACAACCTTAAGAGACAAACTCGAAGTAAACACCAAATACTTTAGAGAAAAAATGACTGAAGCTGGCTTCGATATCAAGCCAGGCGAGCACGCTATAGTTCCTGTAATGCTTTATGATGCTGTTTTAGCTCAGGAATTTGCCCAAAAGCTGCTAGCCAAAGGCATTTATGTCATTGGATTTTACTACCCTGTTGTGCCAAAAGGTAAGGCTAGAATTCGGGTTCAGATTTCAGCAGCACACGAGCCGCACCATCTCGACAAGGCCATTCATGCTTTTATTGCAATAGGGGAGGAGCTTGGTGTATTGCAAAGCGCTTAAACATTCAATTTTCATATTCGTTTTTAAACTGCCAATACCTTCACCATCACATGCGAAATGTTTTTATTTGGGCAAGTTTGTTGCTCTCCCTCGATTTGTTTGCTCAAAAGGAGGAGTCCTGTCAACATCTAAAATCATCTGCCGCTACACCCAAAAGTGCCCGACTTTCACGCCAGCAAATCATTAAAGCCGAACGCTACAATGTGCATCACTACGTGCTTGATCTGGAATTGAGCAATTCAAACACTCAAATTAGTGGAACGGTAGACATGTTTGCCACTGCAGTGCAGCCAATCGACACCGTTATTTTTGAACTTTTTGAAAGTCTTAACATTGCCGAAATAAGCTTGAATGACTCAGTTGTTACTTTTTCAAGGCGTGGCTCTGCTGTATTGATACCTGCCAACTTACTTGCCGACGAAAGTTTTAAAATCGCCACTACATATAGTGGCACGCCTCCTGCAAGCGGAAGCACACCTTTTGGTGGCGGTGGCATGAGCAATGCTACCTCTCCAACTTGGGGAAATCGAGTTACATGGTCGCTAAGTCAGCCTTTTTCTGCTTATGAATGGTGGCCATGCAAACAGTCGTTGAAAGATAAAATCGACAGTGTAGACATCTTCGTCACCACTCCTTCTATTTGTAAAGCGGGTTCGAATGGGATTTTAACCGAAACATTAATTGTAGGAAACGGACAAACACGCTACCATTGGAAGCATCGCCATGCCATAAGTTATTACCTTATTTCGGTGGCAGTTGGGCAATATATAGACTACAGTTTCAAGACCTATATTCCAGAAACTCAAGACTCTGTTTTGGTGCAGAATTTTGTTTACGACAATCCTCAAACACTTGATTATTGGAAAACCGATATTGATCTGACAGGGCCCATGATTCAGGTCTTTTCAAATCTGTTTGGTCCTTATCCATTTCGTAACGAAAAGTATGGCCATTCAATGGCTCCGCTTGGAGGTGGAATGGAACACCAAACCATGACCACGCAAGGTACGTTTGGGAAAGGACTTACAGCGCATGAGCTTGGCCACCAGTGGTTTGGCGACTTGGTAACTTGCCGTTCATGGTCAGATATTTGGGTGAATGAAGGTTTTGCTACCTATTGCGATTTTCTGATGTTGGAAAATCTTTTTCCAGGCGAAGAAGTAACGAGTATGGCTGGTTTACACAATAGTATTATGCAACAGCCAAATGGCTCAGTTTGGGTGCTCGATAGTTTGAGTACAAGTAGAATTTTTTCAAGCAGGCTTAGTTACAATAAAGGTGCTGCAATCATTCACACATTTCGACACATCATCAATAATGATTCCCTGTTTTTTCTTGGGCTTAAAACTTATTTGAATCGATTTGCATACAGCACAGCCATGGGCACAGATGTAAAATCAGTCTTAGAAGAAGTGTCAGGCGTGAATTTGAATGAAGCATTTGAACAATGGTATTATGGAGAAGGCTTTCCTTCCTATAGCGCACGTTGGAACAATGTGAATGGAAATCTGCATTTGAGGATTTCGCAAACCGCTTCAGCTGCTTCTGCTACACCTTTTTTTACCAATCCATTAGAAATTAGATTCAGAAGAACCGGAGTATTGCCCGACACCACCATTCGTTTCTCTTTAAGCGCAAGCTCAAATACCTTTATTGTTTATGGATCGGGCAACGTTGCATCTGTTTCTTCTGTTGATCCTTCAAATTGGATTATTAACCGGGTGGGAAACACAACCCGTGATCCTTCTCTTGTTGTATTAGGAAATGAGACTGTGATGCATGAAATGGACTTGCGAGTTTATCCAAATCCTACAACAGGCAAAGTGGTTGTAAAAGCGCCAGATAATCAGGTGTATATGCTTAAAATTCTTGGAATTGATGGCAAATTAGTGCATAGTCAATCATTTAAAACTGAAATGCAAATAGACTTGAGTCAACAAGCGGCCGGTCAATATCTGTTTATAGTTGAGAATAAAGCAAAAGGCATGAAAAGAGTGCGTGTGTTAACCAGGTAATTTATGATTAGTGCACCAACGCTGGTGAAAGTTCAAGCATTGCACTAACCGACAAATTGACAACAATGTCAATTTGCTCTTCTAAGGTCAGGTAAGAAGTATCTATTAAAACAGCATCTTCGGCTTGCCTGAGTGGGCTTTCAACCCTTGTGCTATCAATATGATCTCGGTGCTTCAGGTTTTCCATGATTTTATCAAGTCCCACCATTTGGTTGCTTGCAAGAAGTTCTAGTTGGCGTCGCATGGCTCTTATCTGTACGTCAGCTGTCATAAAAACTTTAACCTCCGCATCAGGAAACACCCTGGTTCCGATATCCCGACCGTCCATTACAACACCTCGCTTTTTGGCCATGCGTTGTTGTTGAGCTACCATAGCTGTTCTAACCGCTGCTATCGTACTCACCTCGCTTACTTTTTCCGAAATATCCATTTGGCGGATATCCTCTTCTACATTTGTTCCATTTAAGAACGTCTCGTTTTTCCCTGTTTTAGGGTTGTAAATAAAACTGATGTGGATTTCGTTTAGTGCTTGGTCAACCCTTTTGGGATTTGTCATTTCCACATAGTGGTCTAAGAAATATTTGGTCACCGCCCTATACATGGCTCCGGTATCAATATAGCCATAGCCCAGCCGGGCGGCTACCTGTTTGGCTGTAGAACTTTTTCCACACGATGAATAGCCATCTATAGCTATAACAATCCGTTTGGGGGGCAGCATTGGAGTAGAAAGTTTGTGATTTGTTCCCAATATTAAGGCAGCCTACTCAGTTTGCCAAATGCCTTTTAAATTTTTAGGGTGAGTTTAATTTCATTTAACCTCAAAAGCGCCTCAACAGGTGATGTAGCATTGATATCTAATTTGCTTAGCATTTCTTTCACCTTCAATACGTTGGGGTCTGCTGGTTCGAATAGACTGAGTTGGTAATTTTGCTTGGGAATTTCTTTTATTTTATTCTGGTGTTTGCTCCTGTTTTGATCTTCTTCCAGATGATGCATGATTTCGCCGGCTCTTAAAACAACAGGTATTGGAATGCCCGCCATTTGTGCTACTAATATTCCGAAACTGTGCTCACTGCCTCCTGGCTTTAATTTTCTCAAAAAGATAACTTTGTTGCCTGCTTCTTTCACTGCAACATTGAAGTTTTTTATTCTGGAAAAATCTTTTGCTAGTTCATTTAACTCATGGTAGTGGGTTGCAAACAGTGTTCTGGCTCTGCTCTTTGAGTGGTTATGCAAGTGCTCAACTATGGACCAGGCTATTGAAATTCCATCGTAAGTACTTGTACCTCGCCCAATTTCATCCATAATTACCAAACTTCTTGGCGATAAGTTGTTGAGAATACTGGCCGTTTCTGTCATTTCCACCATAAATGTAGATTCACCTTTCGATAGATTATCTGATGCTCCGACACGGGTGAATACTTTGTCGACTAACCCTAATTTAGCAAAACTGGCTGGCACAAAACTTCCCATTTGCGCCATAAGAGATATCAAAGCCGTTTGGCGTAGCAAGGCTGATTTGCCTGCCATGTTCGGACCTGTAATGATGATGATTTGCTGCATTTGATCATCCAAAAACACATCATTGGGCACGTAGATTTCCCCTGTTGGTAGTTGTTTCTCTATAACCGGATGCCGGCCATCTTTGATGTCGGTAACTATATCTTCGCTAAGTTCCGGCTTACAGTAGTTGTTTTCCCCAGCTACTTTGGCAAAGGATAACAAGCAGTCAATAACTGAAACTGATTTTGCATTTTGTTGAATCTGAAGAATAAACTCGCTGGTGTCTTCTACCAGTTTTTGGTAAATGTTCCATTCTATTTGCCCTATTTTTTCTTCGGCATTCAGAATCTTATCTTCATACTCTTTCAGTTCTGGTGTAATGTACCGCTCAGCATTTACCAGGGTTTGTTTTCTAATCCAATCTGGAGGAACCTTGTCTTTATGCGAATTGGTTACTTCTAAGTAATATCCAAACACCTTGTTGAATGCTACTTTTAAAGAAGAAATACCTGTTCTTTCTACTTCACGATGTTGCACCTGAAGTAGGTAATCTTTGCCGTGAAAAGCTATTTGGTGTAGCTCATCTAACTCAGGGTGAATGCCTTTTCTGATCATGCCTCCTTGATTACTTAACATAGGAGGCTCATCTACTAGTGTTGAACCTATTTTTTCCTGTAGGAATTCGCAAGGATTTAATTGTTGTAGCAGCAACTTAACTCCGGCTTCTTTATGACTTTTCAATAACTCTTGTATGGGGCCAATCAACGACAATGTTCGTTTTAGCACCACCATTTCACGTGGGTTAATACGCCTCACAGCTACCTTCGAAATCAATCTTTCTAAATCGCCAAACTGCCTCAGCAATTGAATAAGTTTGTCTATTGTGTCTTGGTCATTTTTAAATGACTCAACCATGTTGAGCCTTTCTTGCACTTTGTTAATGTCCTTGATAGGCATCAAGACCCATTTTCTGATGAGTCGGCTACCCATGGGAGTTGTGGTTCGGTCAAGAATTTGAACCAAAGGCACCCCGCCTTCATGTTGTGGATAAATGAGCTCCAGATTTCGAATGGTGAATTTGTCCAGCCAAACCACATGGTCTTCTTCAAGCCGGGCGATTGAACTTATATGGTTGATTTCCCTGTGCTCTGTTTCTTCCAGGTAGTGAACGATGGCTCCGCTAGCCACAATGCCAAGGCTATATTCTTCAATACCAAATCCTTTTAGGTTGTTGGTTTTAAAGTGTCTTTTAAGTGTGTCGTACCCAAATTCGTGGGTGAAAACCCAGTCTTCAAGTCCGAAGGTGTTGAATTGGTCGCCAAGCAATTGTTGTGTGGCTTCCCGTTGATTTTTACAAAATACAATTTCTGAGGGCTGGAAGCTTTGAACAACTTTGTCGATTTGATCGGTGGAGCCTTGTAAAGTAATAAACTCCCCGGTTGAAATATCGCAGAAGGCAACCCCTGCTTCATTTTGTCCAAAGAAAATGGCCGCCAGCCAATTGTTGTTTTTACCATCAAGAACCTGATCGTGCATAGAAACTCCGGGTGTAACCAACTCGGTGACGCCCCGTTTCACAATACCTATGGCAGTTTTAGGATCTTCAAGTTGGTCGCAAATGGCTACTCTTTGACCTGCCCGCACCAATTTTGGCAAATATGTATCGAGTGCATGATGAGGAAAACCAGCAAGGGCGACTTCAGAAGCAGAGCCATTTGCTCTTTTTGTTAGCGTGATGTTTAGGATTTTACTGGCGGTAACGGCATCCTCGCCAAAAGTTTCATAAAAATCGCCGACTCTAAAAAGCAACAATGCACCAGGGTGTTTACCCTTGATAGCATTGTATTGCTTCATAAGCGGTGTTTCCTTTATTTCTTTCAAAGCTGGCTATTTTGGGTACGAAGTAAACGATTCGCAGCGGCGTACCCAAAACTGAATTCCTTTGGACATGTTGGGCAAAAAAAATCCCGCCAATTTCTTAGCAGGATTTTTATGGAGGGCTATTAACTTACTTTTTGGAGATTTTGGTTTCTTTAACCAAACGGCCACTGTTAGTAACCAATTCTACTCTGTAATCACCTTTTTTGTACATCTTGTTGCGAAGGGTGCGAGAGATACCTTCAAATGAAGGGTCGGTAGTAGGCTCTTCTTTGATAACAGTTCCGTTGAAAATTACCCTAACGATGTAGCCATTGGTTTCTTCTCGGGTTTCTTTGGTCATTCTGTTGCGATCTACAGCTGGGGTAGTTTCCATTGAGCTTGGCTTGTATTGTCTAGCGGGTTTTGCTCTACCATCTTCTCCAAGGAAAGATGAGGCTAATTGGGTGTCTTTGGCGATGTAAAAGATTAAACCTAAACCTAATACAAAAACCAAGGTGCGGATGTAAGTTGAAGATTTCATGACGTTTTTGATTTGAATTGAAAGATAGCGGTAGAACGGCAGGTTTGCTAATAGAGCCTAAACTTTTCTTTCAATGTATTGATATTTTCTTTAAAATTCTTGTTATTATCTTTATAATAACAACTGAAGTCTTTGTGTATTCCTTAAATTATCAATTTGATTTACTTCGTTTCACAAATGCTATGCCCATTCCTAACAGCATTACAAACGAACCACCCCAAAGTAAATTAATATGAGGCTTTTCCATAGCCTTCATTATGACCCATTCTCTTTGACTGGTTTTAATTTCCAGGGTAAATTTGCCTGATTCGGGATTAATATTGACCAGATTAACCCAAATGCCCATCCCAGCCACTTCATAAGGTATTTTGCCAACCATTCGGTTTTTAATTACAAATATGGGTTGTGCCAGGTAGCTTTGGTTTTGATCAAAGATTCTAATAATGGCTTTCACAGCAGCATCATTTGCATCCAAAACTATTCCATCTATTTCATTGATACGCTGCACTTCGGTAAGTACGGCCACCATATCGTTTATAAAAAAGGTGTCGCCTACGGCCAAAACTTGTTCTTCAGGTTTCGACCATTCAGGTTCTTGGTCTGGCGGGGGAATGGAAGAAACATGTGTGTACATGTCGCCGAATGGATTTCTTTTTATGTCTGGCGAAGCAATAAGGCCCATGTTTGGATTGACCTGTGCTCTTGGGAAAAGTGTAAAGGTTTTGCCCTCTTTGTTTCTGTATTCAATTTCGTAATAAGTGTTTTCGGGAAATACCTCGACCGTATCTCCTTTTTTAAACACCGTTTTGTCTTTGTCTACAATTGAGTTTGTTAAAATAGATTGGTATGGATCTTCTGTAGGTTGAAGCCATGTTTTGTCTACATAACCCGGGAAGTTTTTAAGCTCTGATCGGCTTCCTTTATATGTCAATGCGTATTCTCCCATTTGCATGGGTTTGTTGTACCACAATAAAATATTGTCCCGATTCATGTCTTCCGGAAAATCTTTTCTATAAATCAGTCCTGATTGATTGAGTGAAATTACCTTCGAATAACCGGATGAGAACAGCACACCAATGAGCATGAGCGCTACACCTGCATGAGCTATGGCTCCGCCAGAAAGTTTTGTATTTTGTTTGATAAGTCTCAATATGATAAACCCATTGGCGATCACTGAAAATAAGCCAGCAAGCAGTACCACAATGTATGAAGCTGTGTCAATCTTGGCAAATAAAATAATCAAAGTAGTGGCCAGCAAAGCCAGAATAAGTGGAGCAGAAAATTTATTCCAATCTGAAGGTTTTTCCATTTTGGTCCACCAGAAATATTGCCCAATGGCAGAAACAGTAGCAATACCGACTGTGAACCACATTTGCCATGCCGTATAGTGTGCAATTGGATCGGCAGGCGGAGCCATTTCTAATTTGAAGCCAAATGCTTTGAAGACAGCATTATAAACAGGAATTGAAGTGGAAACCAAAACCTGAAATGAGGAAAGTCCTAAAATCATTATTCCCATAAAAATCCAAAATTCACGGCTATAGAATTTCATTTCCTGCTTGGTGGTTGGGATCGATTTCCATCGGACCACAAGCAAACTCAAAGCGAGGGCGAAAAATGCCAAAAGTCCGATGAGGAGTTGTCCTGAAAGGCCAAGATCTGTGAAAGAGTGAACGGATGCGTTGCCCAAAATTCCACTTCTTGTTAAGAAAGTGGCATATAAGATTAACACAAATGTAAGTATTACCAGGATGATTGAAGTTCGAAGAGATGGCGCAGATTTGCGGTGACTCACCATTCCATGAAGGCTGGCCACGAGCATAAGCCAAGGAATGTACACTGCATTTTCCACTGGATCCCAGTTCCAATATCCTCCAAAATTAAGGGTTTCGTAAGCCCAATAAGCGCCCATCAATATGCCTAGCCCGAGAACGGCCGATGTAAACAAAGTCCAAGGCAGAGCAGGTTTCAACCATCCTTCAAAATCTTTTTTCCATAAGCCTGCCATGGCATAGGAAAATGGAATCATAGTGCCGGCAAAGCCAAGAAAAAGAGTAGGAGGATGAATAACCATCCAATAGTTTTGGAGCAAAGGGTTCAAACCTCTGCCGTCTTCCGGAATATAGTTTGGATTCATTTGAAAAATAGGTGCAGTTGCGCCCAATGCATCCCTCATCAATATAAATGGAGAGCTTCCTATTTTTAAATTTAGATAAGGTATAACTACCCCCAATATCATGGAAGTTAGAAAGGCCTGTACCAACATAAAAATTGAAAGCGTAAGGGACTGCCAGCGATCGTTTTTAAAAACAAGAAAAAGCCCCAACACCACATGCCAAAATATCCAAAGCAGAAAACTGCCTTCCTGACCTTCCCAAAAACAAGATATCATATAATAGGCCGGAAGGTGCTTGCTTGAATGGCTCCATGCATAGTGGTATTCATAATAGCCATTATAAATGATGACAAAAAGGGTGGCAACCACTGATACCACAGAAAAAGCATGTAGCCAAAATGTAGCTTTGGCAAATTTTAGCCAATGTTCTTTTTCTCTAAACTCTGCTTTTTCACTTTGAAACCAGGCATAACAACCAAGTAACGACGAAATGAAAGAAATGATAATGAACAGGTGGCCTAAGTTGCCAATGAAATAGTGCATGTGTGGCTTTAAAACGGGTGCAAAATTAACTCGAATTGCCCTTGATTTGTTAAAAATTGGTGAAACCTTTATTTGAGCAGTTTCTGGCAAACTTGCCTGGTAGATTTCTAATTAACGTAAGCTGACTGTTTCTTGCTCAATTCGTTTTTGATAATCTTTTCCTTCAAAAATATAATTCACATAAATGCCGGGTGTGTGAATGTTGTTTGGGTCCAGCTGCCCGGGCTGCACTAGCTCTTCTACTTCTGCAATAGTGATTTTGCCTGCGGATGCCATCATAGGGTTAAAATTTCTTGCCGTACCTTTAAATAGTAGATTTCCTTTGGTGTCTCCTTTCCAGGCTTTTACAAAACTGACATCAGCCTTGAGCCAATTTTCCATCAGGTATTTTTTGCCATGAAAATCTCTTATCTCTTTACCTCGAGCTACTTCAGTGCCAACACCTGCTGGTGTAAAAAAGGCGGGAATGCCTGCTCCTCCGGCTCTGATACGTTCGGCCAAAGTGCCTTGAGGTATCAGTTCAACTTCAAGTTCTCCGCTCAACAACTGCCTTTCAAACTCTGCATTTTCGCCTACATAGCTAGAAATCATTTTTTTTACTTGCCTGGTTTTTAGCAGCAATCCAATTCCAAAATCATCAACGCCAGCGTTGTTGCTAATGCAGGTTAGGTTTTTAACGCCTGATTTCAATAAGGCATTGATGCTGTTTTCAGGAATGCCACAAAGGCCAAAACCCCCTAACATCAATGTGGCGCCGTCTTTTACCAGGTGAATAACCTCGTCGGCAGAGGCAATTACTTTATTTATCATGCGTGTAGGTGTATATTTTTGCTGGTGGCAAAGGTAACAGATTGACCATATCGCCGGGTTTTGATTTGTTTCAACTTCAATCATTTGCAAAAAAAGCCTTACCGGTGAAGGCAAGGCTTTTGGGAGTTGAGTAGTTAATTGTACTTAAGCAATGGTAATTAGTCGCTCTGGTTTTACTTTAGCTTCTTCTTTTTTTGGCAAATCCACATGCAAAATGCCGTTTTCATACTTGGCCTCAATTTTTTCTGAGTCTACAATGGCTGGCAAAGTGAATGAACGCTCGAAAGATCTTGTTGTAAATTCCCTACGGGTAAATTTTTCTTCAGACACCTCGTCTTCTGAGGCTACATGTCCCTGCAGTGTAAGAAGATTGTTTTTCATACTGATGGAAATACTTTCTTTAGAAAAACCTGGTGCAGACACCTGAAGTTTGAAGCCTTCTTCAGATTCTTTGATGTTTACCGCAGGTAAAGGGAAATTGTAGCGCTCATTGGTCACAGCTAATTCTTTTCCAAATAAATTGTCTACCAAATTTGCAAATGCTGGATAATATTCCTGGTTTTTTCTTGATTTTACGATAGTCATCGGATATTGATTTTGAGTTAAACACTTTTTGTTTTGATAAGACTTGTTTTTCAATTTGAGTGCCGATACCCTATTTCTTTGAAAATGTAGAATTATTGCGCCATAATGGCATTTTTTCTAATAAACATTGAAATTTTAAATGCCAATATGGCGCAATTCGGCTTGTCGAAACGATGGCGTTTGTGCAAGAAAATCAAGTTTTAATGCGATAAATGCTTCCAAAGTTTTATGCCACCACATCATTTTTTCGATTAATTTATAGGTATTCAATGTTGGCTAAACAGTTGCACCGAGTCAGGTTATGGCTTTATGAAACCTATGCGTGTCATGCTTTTTTAAATCCAAGGTCAAACTCCCGGTTTCAAATTCGTTGTTGATATGAGTGGAAGTTAAAAGGCAATAATCTTGGGCCATACGCATGAAAGTAGGTTTACCTTTACCGCCGAATGAATAAGCATAAAATCAATACCGAAGTAATTGAGAAGTGGATCGTGAAGCCGTTTGAGCGATTTATTAACCGGTCTTCTGCAAGTGGAATTGTTTTGTTTAGCTCAGCACTCATTGCATTGGTTTGGTCAAACTCCCCATTTCAGGATATATATCACCACTTGTGGGAGTATGAATTTACCGTAGGATTCGAAGGATTTAAAATTGCCAAAAGCCTGCATCACTGGATCAACGATGGTTTGATGGCCATTTTCTTCTTTGTTGTAGGTTTGGAGCTGAAGCGGGAAA
The DNA here is from genome assembly GCA_038205175.1 of Cytophagales bacterium. Lineage (GTDB taxonomy): Bacteria > Bacteroidota > Bacteroidia > Cytophagales > Flexibacteraceae > JBBRCC01. Next base: position 40,940 of record JBBRCC010000017.1, read on the forward strand.
TTATCTCAGGGCAACTTAGCAATCCGAGAAACGCCATTTTACCTGTTGCCGCTGCTTTTGGGGGCATGGTTGTGCCTGCATTGTTTTATTATTTAATAAATCCTTCGGAAGAAGCCTCAAACGGTTGGGGTATTCCCATGGCAACCGATATTGCTTTTGCATTGGGTGTTTTGTATTTATTGGGCGATCGGGTGCCTACATCTATTAAAATTTTTCTGACTGTACTTGCCATTGCAGATGACATCGGAGCTGTGCTGGTGATTGCTCTTTTTTACACATCCAGTATAGATATAGTGAGTTTAGGAACTGGTATTGCTTTTATGGCAGTGCTGGTAACTGCAAATTTTCTTGGCATTCGAAATACTTTGTTTTATGGAATAGTAGGCATTGGTGGGCTGTGGACAGCATTTCTCATGTCTGGAATTCATCCAACTATTGCGGCTGTATTGGCTGCATTTACTATTCCTGCCTACACAGAAGTGGACGAGTCTTATTTTTCAAAGAAAATCAATCAACTTATTCAGCGTTTTAATCTCGCAAAACCAAACAATAAATCTACCGTAACGGAGGAGCAACTTCATATTATAGGACACATTAGAAGGCTGACTTACAAAGCGACTACTCCTTTGCAAAGCCTGGAACAATACATGCACCCCTTGGTAGCATTTATTGTGATGCCTATTTTTGCACTATCAAATGCTGGGATTTCATTTGAAAATAGTGCTATAAATGAATTGACCAGTCCAGTTGCAATGGGCGTAATAGTTGGTTTGTTGGCAGGTAAAGTTGTAGGTGTAGTGGGAATGGTATTTATTTTTTGTCGACTTGGATTGGCACGATTGCCAACGGAATTCAATTTTCGTGATGTTTTCGGAATTGGTTTTCTTGCAGCCATTGGCTTTACCATGTCGTTGTTTGTTTCGGGTTTGGCCTTCAAAGACCCAATGCTGGTACAACAAGCTAAACTAGGGATTCTAACAGCCTCCGTTTTCGCCAGTTTTATTGGGTTTGCATTAATAAACAGAAACCGAAGTGAGGAGCCAATCGAAAACCCAAAAGACATGAGAGAAGAATAAAAATCTCACGGTCGTTTTTGAATTTTGAATTTCAAACATGCTACTTCATTTCTCTGTTTGTATTTTTGCGAAGCTAAATTCATGAAAGCATGAATTTAGCTATAAAATAATTTATCTGAAACTTGAAAAGGAACAGTTTTACCTATTTTGAACAGTTGCGTTTGGGCTTTAGCTCAACTGTGAAAGGTATGAAACTCACGCTTCAACACCTGAAAGCTGCCGTAGCTACCCGTGTCAATAATGATGTGAGCGAAGATAGTTATTTTGAAGGAAATGGCGGGATTCAAACTTTGCAATATCCATTCAACAGTATGGCCGTGCCTGACAATGGCCGGTATCGCCTGCACAATGAAATGGATGACTGCATTGTTTGCGACAAATGCGCCAAAGTTTGTCCGGTTAACTGTATTGACATTGAGCCAATTAAGGCTACCGAAACTTTTGGTAAAACCTCAGATGGAACTCCTAAGCGGCTGTACGCAGCTGTGTTTGACATCGACATGGCAAAATGCTGTTTTTGCGGGCTTTGTACTACGGTTTGTCCTACGGAATCCCTAACCATGAGCAAGGTGTACGATTTTCCTGAGTTTGATATTAGAAACATGAACTATCACTTTGGCAACATGACGCCTGTATTTGCTGAAGAGAAACGAAAAGAACTTGAAGCTTCTAAAGAAGTAGCTTCTGCAACAAATAAACCAACGTCAGACGCCAAGGTATTGGAAGGAAGTCAGGCAAAACCAGTTTTTCGACCAAAAATAGTTGCAAAGCCGGCAGTAGAATCTGCTGAGTCATCAACTACTGAAACGCCGGTTTTTAAGCCTGTTTTCAAACCTGGAATGCCTGCAAAGCCTACATTTGATGCACCAAAAGAAGCCGATGTTTCACCAAAATCGGAGACGGAAAGCACATTAAGTGAAGGAGCTGATTCGAAGGATCACGTTGAAAATGAAGGATTGAAACCTGCGATGCCTGTTTTTAAGCCGAAAATGAAGCCGATTGTAAAGCCGCCCGGTCCTTCTGAAAAGATTGACCCTGAAAATCTTTAATTTTACAGCATGAGTTCTGGAGTTGCATGGGTTTTTTATTTTGTATTGCTGCTCACTGCTATACCGGCTTTGATTATTCCATTCTCAAGAAATGCAGTGCATGCACTTTTATTGATGGTTTTGTCTATGGTTGGTGTGGCAGTTTTATATCTTTTTTTGGCTGCCGAACTGTTGGCGGTTTTTCAACTCATAGTTTATATTGGCGGAATATTGGTGTTGATGGCTATGGGTATTATGGTGCTTGATAGAAATAAAGTTGGCAAGCCATCTGCCAGAAGCTACCAGGTTTGGTTGGCCATTCCTGGTGGAATATTGTTGACCTTGGGCATGGTCATGGTTCAGTTCAACCTTCTTAAATTACCTGCAAAACAACTTGCCGAACAACCCATTTCTGCAAAGAAAAGCTCCCTTGAAAACATTGGCTTTTTGCTCGTGCAAAATCATTGGCTGTCGTTTGAATTGGCTGGACTTTTGTTGTTGAGTGGTATAATTGGTGCACTTTATATTGCGGGAAATCAAATATATGGCAAAAAATCATAAGAACAGAGAGGGGGTGGTTTACAGTACCGATCCTGGATTTGAATATCAAACACTGGGCGATTTGCCTGAGCCTGAAACAGTGCAAACAAGCAAACAAAAAGTAACAGTTCAGTTGGACAAACGCAACCGTGGTGGCAAGCAGGTGACCTTGATTACAGGCTTTGTTGGTACTTTTGCTGCTTTGGAAGATCTCGGTAAAAAGCTAAAAAACCATTGCGGAACTGGTGGTTCGGCTAAAGATTATGAAATTATTATCCAGGGAGATAACCGCCAAAAAATTGCTGCTTTTTTGCAAAAGCAGAGTTTTCAAGTAAAAGTCTTGTAAAGTATGTTGGCTAATTGAGGGCAAGGCTGGGTTGTGCAGAAAAACAAAAAGCCCGGCGATGAGCCGGGCTTTTTGTTTTGAAACGATGAATGATCAGATTGGTTGCATAGTGAAGGTGATAGTATAAATGGTACCATTGTTTAAATAATCATCCTGAATTTCATACATTAATTTCGAATCGCTCAATTCAAGAATTTTGAAGCTTATACTAAATGCTGCGTCCCCACCTGAAGCAGGATAGTTTTGGGTAACTATGGTTTTGTCACCATTGAATAACCAAGTTCCAGAAGTAGTTTGTGGATCTCCTACATCGCATTTTACGCCTCCTGCATCATCAATAAATGTTCCGTTTGCATTAAATACTGAGTAATCATCTTTAAAGCAGGGTCCAATTTGATTGTATAAATTAGTGGTAGTTCCACCAGCTAAAACTGGTATGCTTGGGTCTATTGTAGCTGTTTTTACTTGCCATTTTTTGCCTGTAAGCAGCTCTTCTTTTGATTTAGGTTTTTCTTCATCTTTTTTGCAAGAAGTGGTCAATCCGACACTAAAAACGAATAGAATGAGCAGGAGAAAGTTGGTTGTCTTTTTCATATTTTGGAATTTTAAAGATGCTAAAGTATGTTTATTTGAGAACTAAGCCAACGATCAGGATTTTTTGTTGACAAGCTCTGTAGCGGTAAAACTGCCTAAATGCGTACTTTTGCCGCTGTGAAGGAATTGTCAAATGCTGTGTTGTGTTTCAGATTCATTCAGGTAGTTGTCCTGTTTTTGGGTTTTAGCATGCTTTCAACCCAAATGGTTGAAGCTCAAAAGCATGAAATCAGGTTGGGCAAAGACAAGATTGCAGTTAACGAGATGTATACCATCGCTATAATAGCTGAAGGTGAAGACATTACAACTTATACCCGATTTCCTGACATTCCCGGATTGATGAAGTCAGGCACATCTTCTTCTTCTTCAACCAGCATTACATTTGGAGATATTTCCAGCACCAATAGCATTACCCAAAACTACAGGCCGACCAAGTTGGGCACATTTCGGTTGGCTCCGTTCGACATTACCATCAACGGAAACAAATTGAAATCTAAAGGAGCTAGTATTGTGGTGACCAAAAAATCGAGCAACACCAACAACGATCCATTTGCTGCTTTCGACCCATTCAAAGAAAATCCATTTGCAGATTTAGAAACAGAAAGGAACTTACCTGAGAATGAGGATGCATTTTTAGAGGTTTCGGTGAACAAAAACGAAGTGTATGTAGGTGAGCCATTTGCAATGCAAGTCGCTTTTTATGTAGCTGTTGACAACACAGTTCCTTTTGACTTTTATAAACTGGAAGAGCAATTGGCTGTATTGCTGAAAAAAGTGAAACCCACAAACTGTTGGGAAGAAAACCTACTCATAAGAGAAATTGTGCCCCATGAGGTGAAAGTAAAAAATAAAATCTATACAGAATACAAGATTTTTCAATCTACTTTTTATCCCTTCAACTCCAATGCCATCCAAATCCCTTCGGTAGGTATGAAGTTTTTGAAAGGAACTAGTTTGTTCAATTCTATGACAGGTGCTAATCCGCTTGATATCAAAGAGTTTAAGTCGAAGGCAAAAACAATGAAAGTGAAAGAACTTCCTCCACATCCATTAAGAGATAAGGTTTCGACTGGAAATTTTAAGTTGCTGGCTAAGACGGATAAAAAGTTTCTGAAGACAGGCGAAATTGCCACATTAAGCTTTGGCATACAAGGAGAGGGCAATTTTGGGGAAATCAAGCCACCGATTGTGGCTGAATACCCAGGTTTAGATGTTTACCCACCTGACTCAAAAGAAAATACCCAGTACAGCGGTGACATTGTGATTGGCAATAAAACCTTCTCCTACAAAATGGTGCCCCATCAACCTGAAAAGTTGAAGTTAAAAGAGGTTTTCAATTGGATTTATTTCGATCCTTATCGAAAGGTGTACGACACGCTATCGCCTGATATACAACTTATTGTGACAGGTAAAGTGATAGAAGCACAAACAAAGGCATTTTATCAGGATGGTTTTTGGGATATAATAGACAACAGCGATTATTCATTTCTGACCTTTCAGAAGTCAGACTCTTACCGCATGCTTATCAACGTTTTTTGTGGTATTATGCTTGTTGCAACAATAGCTTTATTTTTTTACAAAAACGCAGTTTAAGATCACTTTGGAGGCCTTTTTTGAAGTGAAAAGGACAATCGGTGATAAGGGGTGGAACCAAATTCTGCAATGGCTTTTCTATGAAACAAAGTAGGGTAAGCGGCATTTTTGTCCCAGCCAAATTCAGGGTATTCAACTGCCAGCCCTTTCATCAGTTCATCCCGGTGTGTTTTTGCCAAAACAGAAGCTGCGGCTATCGAAGTCATTTTTGAATCGCCTTTTACAATGCACTGGTGTGGTATGAATTTATAAGGTATAAATCGGTTGCCGTCTACCAGAATGAGTTCAGGTTCAGCTTTTAATGTACCGAGAGCTAAGTGCATGGCTTTTATACTGGCCTGCAGAATGTTCATTTTGTCAATTTCAATAGGAGAAACTTCAGCTACTGCAAAATGGATTGCGTTTGCTTCAATGAAACTTCGTAAAGCTTCTCGTTCTTTTTTGCTCATTTGTTTTGAATCGTTGAGCAGCGGGTGGTAAAAGTCGTCGGGCAAAATCACAGCTGCTGCAACAACCGGCCCCGCCAAAGCTCCTCGGCCAGCTTCGTCTACGCCTGCTTCAATAAGGTTTTTAGTCCAGCGAATTTGCAGCATACTCAGGGCAGTTGTTCAGGCGTTGCAAGAAGGTTTCTCAGCTTATCTAGTTCCCGCATGTTTGGCTCGCTATGAATAGCAGTTTCTACACTGAGTTTTTCTTGTTCTGTGAGGTGCCAACTCAATGAAGCTCGTTCCTCCTGAGGATTTAATTTGTTGGTGTTGAAATCACCATGTAACTGCGCCAAATCCTTTTTCGACAAATATTGAAACACAAGGTAATCAACAGGAAAACCTGCGTTTTTATTGAGTGTTTCAATCTGCATATCGTTGTTGTTGTCTTGTTTTCTAGCCCATATTTTGTAGAGTGAGCCAATAGGATTTAGCAAGCGGGAAAAAATTGTCATTTTTTGATATGGTTGAATCGCAGGCTGTTTTGGCGTATCTCTTATGGACAAGATGATGATGCCCGAAGTATTTGCTTCGATCCAATTATGAAACACATTGATGAATTTTACAGCGTCGCCAATGCCAAAATTATCGCTCAGGCCTGCGTCCATGATTTCCATTTTTGGTTGTGAAGGAAGCACTACATTCGGTGTAATATAAGGGAACGTAGCATTCATTCTCAAGGCCGTAGAAAAGTCCAGGTTCAAGGGGTCATTGTCTGCGAAAAAACGGCTAAATTCAATTCCCTGTATCATTTTACTCTCCTGCGGTAGTTGAGAAAGTGGGCTATAACTATGGGTCATGTAGCTGATGGGTTGCGAAGAAATGTACAGTCTTCGGCCATCGTTTACCACAGTTGGCCCAATGATAACCATAGGAATTTCGGCAAATCTTTCGGCATTGCTGTAGTGTCTCAGTTTTTTATAAAGTAAACTATCAGTATTTGAATGAAGTTGGTTTTCAAGAGCCATTCCTCTGTCCTTCAGATATTTGTAATCTTTAACAGGGTCTTTCTTTTTATTGATCCGAATCAAAAAATCATGTGCAACCAGATTGAACACCAAAGGATTGAGTAAATCTTGCGAGATTTTATCGACCCATTTGGGCGAATGATAGTCGAAGTTGCAATCAATCCGGTTTTGGTGAAAAAGCTCACGGTAGTAGCTCGCCCCAATTAAACCACCTGAAGCCCCGGTTATGAGCATGGTATGTTTGAAAAGGTTAGACTCAAACACGCTATCTACATATTGCATGGTGCGCATACTCCAAACTGCTGACCTAATGCCACCTCCACTTGTGCAGATGAAAATCATTTTAGGTTTGGTTTCTGCTGGAAATTTCAACCTCCAATTGTTTAAAATTGAAACTCCGTGCTCATGGTCTTGCTTAAACAAGCTGTCGCTCGAAAGTTTGTCAAGTCTTTCAATGGAATATGTTGACGCCTGTTTGTAATCTAGGCCAAAGGCTTGGTAATCATTTTTTAGCCAACCTTCTGTAAAAATATAGTTGAAACCCAGCAACAGTAAGATAATGAAGCCGATAGACCAACTCCGAAGCCAGTAACCGATAGCGCCAGCAAACATGAGAATGATGGCAAAGAACAACAGCATGCTGGCACCTGCAGGAATTTGAAAATACCGGATTTCCGAAAACTGACCCATGCAAAATAATGCCACAATAATGAGCACAATGAGGTTTAGCGCCATCAGATGATATCTGTTAAAAACCCGTCTTACATGATCTGGGTCTCCAGTTTGGCCATGAACTGTTTTGCTGAATAAAAAAGGAAACTGAATGAAATAATCGACCCGATAAGGATTGTTTTTCAATTGCCTCACCCAGCTTATGGACATAGCCCGGAGTAGGGGTTTCTTGGCAAAATAGTGATCAATAATTCGGGCGGCTTGCCTGATTGCACCTCGACCCATTTGCTGAAAGTAGAAAACCGTTATGCTATGGATGAACAAAAAACCAATTAAAAATGTGGTTGATTCCCAAACAATGGAACCTGTAGATTTTGTGATTTTGTCGGACTGAAAGGCGATAAAAAAAACAAGGTATGAGATTGTATAGATAAGTGGAATGAGGCTGTTGTTCCACATGAACTGCAAAAATGGATTTTTCTCGTGGGCTAAAAACCTGTACCGTTCACCATCGAGAATAAAAGCGGCAATGTGAAACGACATGGTGAAAATGCCCAGGGAAATGCCTAGCAACAACAAACTGATTGGCCCCACTTCGCCCAGGTATTCCGGGTCGTAGAAAAGAAGTGGAATGCCGAGAATTTTCATGAAGTCGAAAAAAGTAACGGCATACAGCAGCAACCAAAAAAGCAACAACAATAGATTTTTTCTGGCATGAACTACCAGAATCTGCAAGGGAAGAAATAGGAATGCCTTTTTCAAATAGCTGGATTATTGGTTGTTGTGGTTGAGCAAACATGATGATTTTTTCGTTTCAAGCAATCCAATTTGTTTTCACTTTAAATTCCCCATCACGAATTTGATGTACCATGCATGGCCTCGGTTCAACCAAAAATAAAATGTTGAGCTTTACCACTTCATCAGAGCAGATGCCCAGGCAAAGCCACTTCCAAAAGAAGCGAGGCAGACCAATGATCCATCTTTGAGTCTACCTTCTTCCCAGGCTTCGCTAAGTGCAATGGGAATAGAAGCTGCCGTGGTATTGCCATATTTGTGTATGTTGCTGAATACCTGATGCGGTTCAAGTCCTAGTTTTTGCCCCACCGCCTGGGTAATGCGCAAATTGGCCTGATGTGGAACTAGCAAATCAAGGTCTGTGGTAGCGAATCCGTTGGCAGCAAGTGCCTCTTCTACAACTTCAGGAAAAAGCGTTATTGCATGTTTGAAAACAGTATTTCCGTTCATGTAAGCCAGCGAACCTGTTATGTCGTTTATTTCGGCATACTTTCGGGTAGGTCTGCTGCTGCCCGGGTCCATCATAATTAATTCTTCTGCAAAACGACCATCTGCATGCAAATGTGTGGAGTAAATGCCCGGTTGGTTCGATGCTTGTACCACAGCTGCTCCGGCTCCATCGCCAAAAATAATGGCTGTTGCCCGACCTGCATCCGAAAGTTCCATAGCTGTAGATTGAATTTCGGCTCCGGCCACCAAAATACATTTATACATGCCTGTTTTGATAAACTGATCTGCTACAGAAAGTGCGTACACAAAACCCGCACATTGGTTTCTAATGTCAAGAGCTCCAATTCTTTCCAGGCCTAATTCCCGCTGAAGCAACACCCCAGAACCAGGAAAAAAATAATCTGGAGTTATGGTAGCCAAAATGATAAAATCGACATCATCTTTGGAAACGCCAGCTCTTTGCAAGGCCAACTGCGCCGCCCTGGCCGACATATTGGCAACGGTGTCCTTGCCTTTGGTAATAAATCTTCGTTCTTTGATGCCTGTTCGCTCGGTAATCCACGCATCGCTGGTGTCCATCCACTCAGAAAGATCCTGGTTGGTGATGATGTTTTCTGGAACAAAGTGACCTACTCCGGTTATTTTGCTATAAATTCCGCTCATTTGCGACTGTCTTTGTTAATTTGTAATGTTGGGCATGAAGCTAAATATTTTTTCTTTTCTGGCAGCAATTCTCGTTTTGTTCACCTATCAAATGGTTGATGCAAAACCCTTTGCAAAACAACGCTTTCCCACTTTAGACCTTGAGTGGACTTTTCCCATTTCACGGCCTCATGCCGGTCCAATATTGGGAAATGGCAACATGGGCATTATGGTTTGGGGAGATTCTACACTCAATATTACCTTTTCGTTGGCTGGATTTTGGGATCACAGGGGAGGAAAACCTTTTCCTGAAAATCTCACCTACAATCGCTTAAAAAACTGGCTTCAACTTGCGCAGGAAGATAGTTTGAGACTAGCTTTTGGCGAAAAAAATAAAAATACCATGCGTCCACAGCAATTGGGAGGTGGTAGAATGGTGTTGAAATTTCCCAAAAGCCATAAGCTTGAAAGGGCAGTGCTCAAACTGGCAGAAGGCGAAATTGAAGTCTGGTTCAAGTCTGCTATTCGAACTGAAAAATTGACCATCAGGATGGAGCGAAATACTAACTTGGTGTATATTCTGAGGCCATTTTATGAACCAAAAGACAAATTTGAGCTTCGATTAATCCCCATGGGTGAATTGGCAAAGGATGCCTGGCACGAACGAAACTTGCCCAAACCTACCAACTGGAAAGAAGGAAATAGCATCGGGTTTTGGCAAAGTTTGCCCGAGGATGTGGGCATGGTAGCAGCTTGTGAACAAAAAGGCAAGGCTATTTTTCTTGCTGCTGATTTTCAGCAGGTGTTGAACAAAAAGACTATTGCATCTGCTTGGGCTAAGTTTAATGAGATAAGCATACCCACAAAAAATAAACGTTGGTGGTCCGACTTTTGGAGGACAGTACCTGCGTTCTCGGTTCCAGATCCTGATATTCAGGAAATCGGAGAATATGGACTTTACAAAATGGCTTGTGTTGCTTCGCCTCAAGCGCCTGCTGTAACTTTGCAAGGGCCATTTATGGAAGATTATAAGCTGGCTCCCTGGAGCAACGATTATCATTTCAACGTAAATGCCCAAATGATTTATGAGCCATTTGCGGCCTCAAATCTTTCGGCTTATCAAAAACCTTTGTGGGATTTTTTGAAAAAGCTTCAACCCGGATTAGAAGAAAATGGACAAAAATTCTTTCAACGGCCATCAATCTTGTTGCCTCATGCGGTGGACAACAGAGGCCAAATACCATCGAGTTTTTGGTCAGGCACCATCGATCAGGGTTGTGGAGCATGGATGGCTTTGATGGCCTGGCGACAATATAAGTATACTGGCGACATGGCTTTGTTGCGGCAATTTGCCCATCCATTTATGCTTAAAAATCTGCAAGGTTTCCGGGCCATGATGGTGGCAGACACTGCCAAAAGCGGTTTTGCGTTTTGTTTGCCGGCTTCGGTGAGTCCTGAATTTAAGGGCAATGCTACAGATGCCTGGGGCAAAAATGCATCTTACCAGTTGGCAGCTTGCAGAGCTCTTGCGCTTGCCATTCGGGAGGCATGCAAAACACTTGCTGAACCTGAAGATGCCCTGATTGATTCTGTCATCAGGTTTCTGCCTGCATACTTAACTGTGGTAGGGCCCAAAACACTTGAGTTTCCTCAATATACTTCTATGCGGATTGGCTTGTGGGAAGAACAGGATTTGGTAGAAAGCCACCGGCACCATTCACATCTGGCAGGCATTGCACCGTTTCGCTCTGTAGCTTGGGAAGATTCTGCCAACAAATCATTGATTAGCAACAGTATTTATCATTGGAGTAGGTTGGGTTTTGGCGCTTGGGCGGGTTGGTCAGTTCCATGGGCTGCATCCATATATGCGAAAGTAGATCAACCCGATGCTGCCATCAGCTTGCTGCATTGGTGGAAACTTAACTTTACCAATGAAGGCCGTGGTACCTTGCACGATATTGCTTTTCCGTACGTGAACACCACTTCTACTCGCACTTCGAACCATGTTTCTACTTCTCAGGACAAAGAGAAAATGCAACTTGATGCAGGTTTTGGTGCTTTGCAAGCCTTGTATGACCTATTTATCAGAAACACCAATGCAGGTTTGTACGTTTTGCCAACACTACCTTCCAGGTGGGAAAACCTGGAGTTTGATGGTTTGCTAGCAGAAGGAGGTTTTTTGGTTGGGGCAACTGTGGCTGAAAAACAGGTGCAACAAATAAGAATTAAAAGCCTGCGTTCGCAATTTCTTCGGCTTCATTTGCCTTTCAATCGATATACCGTAAATGGCCATGCCAAATCAGGAAAAATGATCCAAATGAATATGGGAGCAGGCGAGGTATTGGTGATTCAGCGGAATTGAAGGAAAGAAGTTTGAGCCTCAAGTAATCTAATGTGCCTTATGTGGCAAAAAAACAGGTATAAGATAAAAGCACAAATTTTTGCACGCAACGGCGCAAAGACGCAACGAAAAGAATTATTCTGTCTTCGTTGGAAATAGTGGCTCACTAAGGCACAAAGAGCACAAAGTTTAAATTCCCCGCCATTTGTTTCTTTTTTATATTTATCCCGACGAAAAGGGGGTCCTGTTTAAACCCATCATAATTTTAAAGCCAGTACCTCAACTCCTGTCAAGCACATGAAATAAAAGCTTGAAATATTTTAAGCTCCCAAAATGTCAAAATACTAAAATCCCGCCTTGCAGCAGGATTTTCAAAAACGAGAAAGCAAATTTATACTACTCACAGATAAGACAACTACAAAACAATGGGAAACGCTCATTGCTTATTTCGTTAATTACCGCCCATTCC
>JBBRCC010000018.1:0-52867 GCA_038205175.1 Cytophagales bacterium
TAAAACGGCTATTTGGCAGGAGCGTAGGGTTGAACTTGCTTTGGAAAGTCATCGCTTTTTTGACCTTATAAGAACAGGAAGAGCCGCTACAGTACTAGGACCATTGGGTTTCAGAGCTGGCAAAAATGAACTGCTTCCGATTCCTCAAGTGGAAATAGATATTACTGAAGGCACTATTACCCAAAATCCGGGATGGTGATCAGAATTATGTAACAATGTAATCAAAATAAGAGCTAAATTTGAACAAATTAACCAATCCAATTCTATGAACACACCAACTTTGAGTAAATACTCATTTGCGATGATTTTGCTCGCAGGAACCATGGCCTTTATCTCTCTCTTGTAAAAAAGACGACGAAACAGCTAAGGTAACAGTCACATCCGTAATGGCCGATGGCAAACAATTATCTGGCCTCGTGGCAGCAGATAAAATTGCAGTTTCTTCTAACATTACAGTAACATTCAGCAAAGGAGTGAACGCTGTTTCAGCAGTTAATTTCACTTTGACTCCTGCAGGAGGTACTGCTTCACCCTTAACAGTAACAGGTACTGGCACAGTAATCACTTTAAACCCTGACGCTGATTTATTAACAGGAACCAATTACTCACTTGCCATTGCAAACTCTATTACTGCCACTGATGGCGGTAAGTTCGACGGACTTACCATTTCTTTCAAAACAGATGGTTTGGCCAATGTAGTTCCTCCTCAAGCATCAAGACAATTGGCTTATTTTAATTTCAACAACAATGTAAACTCCAATGTAGGTACTTGGACGGTTGAAAACGTAAGCTCAAGTTACGCTGAAGACAGAGGAGGTTTCGCAAATTCATCAGTAGCTTTCAATGGCACTACCGATATCATTGAAGTGGCAAACGGTGCAGCTCTTTTTGGTTCTTCTTCGACTTTATCTTTCTGGGTTTGGACAGATACTACCTCAGGCCATGGTTTGTTCACTATGGGGATCAACGGCTTCAAAGGCAGCCAGGTAGAAATTGACGGCAAGGCGAACTGGATTAAAAATGCAGCTAGTTTCACCAACCCTGATAACCTTGAATTAGCTGAGGATTTATTTTTCAACGGCGATGGTACTTTTAACGGAAACGGTGGATGGCAAGGATGGAATTTCAATACAGACCTTAGGCCTACTGGTGGTGTTAAAAATGTAATGGCCATGAAATGGGCACATGTGGTTTACACCTACGACGCCGGATCAAAATTAAGAACAGTTTATGTGAACGGCACTCGAATGATGCAAGCTGACTTTAATCTTTGGCCAGATGGCGATGCCAAAAGAGCGATTACCGGGCAAAAAGTATTCACAGCCCCTTCTCCGGAATTCTCTACCAAATTTGCTTTTGGATTCGCAAAAGATCGTTCTGCCGGACTTTGGTCTGCTGAGCCTTGGGGCGATTACAACAATCCGGGAGCGAATCACTTCAAAGGTCGTTTGGATGATGTGCGCTTCTTTGATGTGGCATTAACTTCTGCAGAAATAAGTACCTTGTACAACGCAGAGAAATAGGTTTTAAAACAACTTAACAGCCTGGCACCTTAAACACGTGCCAGGCTTTTTTATAATATGAAAGTATTGAAAAGTGTCATTTCCATTGGCCTTCTCGTTTTAGGTTTGTCAGCCTGCAAGGCTAGAGAATCTAACTTGGCCGAACCTGGCAAAATTCAACTCATAACAGCAAGGGTTGGGTCATACCTTCTGGACAAAACAAATGAAAATGCAAACCTGAATGCACCTGCCGATAAAGCAGTGGTTGTAGAATTTTCAACGCCTCTTGATACAGCTTTAGCCCAGCAGGCAGTTCAACTGGTAGATGCTAGTGCTGCACCTGTAGCTGTTTCATATACTTTTCCCGATGAAAACAGATCGGTTTCTATGAAATCAACTGCAGACCTGGCAGTTGGGAAAAAACACAAGATTCAAATTGCAAGTAGCTTAAAAGGTAAAAATGGATTCATCTTCGGAGGAACTTCGGTTGGTTTCACTGTCAAGATTGATCCGGTAGCCATTGACTCTTTAAAAATAGGAGTACAAAAAGTTGGACCAGGTAGGAGAATTACCAATGTGAACTACAGACCCGAAATCAAAGTTTGGTTCTCAGTTCCTATAAAAGAAGCCAGTCTTTTGAGTAATACTTTGGTGCTTAATTCCAAATTAGGAAATGTACCTTTTACCCAAAGCTTAAGCACAGACAAAAAAGTACTCACACTTTTGCCAACAGCGGATCTGAATAGTTTAACCCGTTACAGATTTGAAATCAACAACACGCTTTCAGGTGCTCAAAACGAACCATTCACTGCCCTATCTCAGTTCTTTTACACCGAGCTGGACAGGAGCGACAAGTTTCCCTTGTTGGGCGACGAAGAGCTGTTGACTTTGGTGCAAAGGCAGACACTGAAATACTTCTATGATTTTTCGCACCCCATTAGCGGTCTGGCTCCTGAGCGAAATGCAACCCCAAATATTGTAACAATCGGAGGTTCTGGTTTTGGCGTTATGGCATTGATTGTTGGTGTAGAACGAGGATTTATCACCAGAAGCCAAGGGGTGGACCAATGGTTTAAAATAGTAGATTTTTTGAAAAGGGCAGATCGGTTTCATGGGGTTTGGCCACATTGGCTCAACGGCACCACTGGCAAAACTGTGGCATTTAGTCCCGACGATGATGGAGGCGACTTGGTAGAAACTGCTTTCATGATTCAGGGTCTCATTACACTCAAACAATACCTGAACCGCTCCAACTCAAATGAAAACAGATTGGTTGGAAAGATTGATTCTTTGTGCAATGAAGTGGAATGGGATTGGTACCGTCGAGACAATCAAAATGTGCTGTATTGGCACTGGTCGCCAAGAGTAGGCTGGAGAATGAATTTTCCACTTCGTGGTTGGAACGAAACTTTGATTCCTTATGTGCTGGCAGCCACTTCTACCACGCACACCATTCCTAAAGAAGTTTATACAAATGGCCATTGCACAGGTAATAGGTTTTTGAACGGACAATCTTATTTTGGATTTCCATTACCACTTGGTGAGCCTCTGGGAGGTCCGCTATTTTTTGCCCATTATTCACAATTGGGTTTAAACCCTACCCAATTGCGAGATCCATTTGCCAACTACTGGACTCAAAATGTAAATCATACCAAAATCAACCATGCTTACTGTGTGGCAAACCCGAAAAACTATGTAGGTTACTCTGCTGATTGCTGGGGATTAACTGCAAGTGATAATCAAAGCGGGTACAGCGCCCATTCGCCGACCAACGATCTAGGCGTAATAACCCCAACGGCAGCATTGTCTTCATTTCCATACACTCCGGTCGAATCTATGAGGGCATTGAAGCATTTTTATTACAAACTTGGCGACAGAACCTGGGGAAATTACGGATTCTATGACGCTTTCAATCCTACCGAGGATTGGTATGGTCGAACCTATTTGGCTATTGACCAGGGTCCTATTGTGGTGATGCTTGAAAACTATAGAACAGGTTTGCTTTGGAACCTTTTTATGTCGGCCCCTGAAGTGCAACAAGGCTTAACTAAGCTCGGTTTTAGTTATTAGTGCCTGGTCAATTGTTCTAAGAAAAGGAGTTTAAAGGTTTGCCTGAAATTTGAAGTGTCTCATTCTTCATTTCTATTTTCTGCAGGAATGATATAGGCCTTAAGAAGACTATTTTTTAGGTCAAAAGGCTATGGAAATGGCTTTTTGGCCGCATAGCAAAATAAGCTTTCTTTGTATCATTCAGGTAAACTCCTATAAACGCACGCTTTCTTAACCACCCCAATAACCAATCATCATGAAACATATTCTGCTTTCACTGGCCATTTCCTTTCTATTTTCCATTTGCCTGCATAAGGTTTATGGGCAAGTTCCAAAAAAGCCGGTTTCAAAATCCTCCCTGTCATCGCTTGACATGAAAGTCGATTCAGTTTTGAAGTTGATGACCTTGGAAGAAAAAATAGGGCAGCTCAATTTACTCACCAGCGACCTGGATCAAACCGGAGCCTTCATCAGACCGCAGTATAAAGAAGATGTAAAAGCAGGAAGAGTTGGAGCCATTTTCAACGCTTATGGTGCCAACTATGTGCGCCAACTTCAGAAAATAGCTGTAGAAGAAACAAGACTTAAAATTCCCTTACTATTTGGCTATGATGTTATTCATGGGCACCGCACCATTTTCCCAATGCCTTTGGCCGAATCGTGCTCATGGGATTTAGAGCTGATGGAAAAATCGGCAAGAATAGCCGCCATTGAAGCCAGCAGCATGGGTCTCGACTGGACATTTGCTCCCATGGTAGACATAGCCAGAGATCCACGTTGGGGCAGGGTGATGGAAGGCGCAGGCGAAGACACCTATTTAGGAAGTCTTATTGCCAAAGCAAGGGTAAAAGGATTTCAGGGAAACAGTTTAAGCGATCCATTGAGTATCATGGCATGCGCTAAACACTTTGCCGCTTACGGTGCAGCCCAAGGCGGACGAGATTACAACACGGTAGATATGTCTGAAATTCTGCTGAGGGAAACTTATTTGCCACCTTTCAAAGCAGCCTTAGACGCAGGCGCAGCCACATTCATGACTAGTTTTAACGAGTTGAATGGTATTCCTGCTACCGCCAACTCATTTTTACTAGACCAAATTTTGCGGAAAGAGTGGGGTTTTGAAGGTTTTGTTGTCACAGACTACACCGCCATTTGGGAATTGCTTTTGCATGGCTATGCTAAAGACTCCATAGATGCCGTTCGCAAAAGTATTTTGGCAGGCGCAGACATGGACATGCAAGGCAGTTTGTATGATCAACGGCTGGCAGGTCTGGTGAAAAATGGTCAAGTTCCGCTGGCGGTTATAAATACCTCAGTGCGAAGAATTTTGCGGAAAAAATTTGAATTGGGATTGTTTGCTAACCCTTTCATCCGTTGCAACGAAGCCAGAGAAGCTAAAAATGTATACGCCCCTGAACATTTGAAAGCAGCCAGAGAAATTGCCGCCCGCTCTATGGTATTGTTGAAAAACGACAACAAAGCCTTACCCATCAAAACCAACGGTCAAAAAATAGCATTGGTTGGTCCTTTGGCCGATGCAACCAAAGACATGATGGGCGCTTGGTCTGCAGCGGGAGAATGGGAGAAGAACATCAGTTTGTTGAAAGGTCTCCAACAAACATTGAGTAGCCAAATCAACTATAAAAAAGGCTGTGGAGTCTCAGATACAGCTAAAGCAGGATTTAAAGAAGCACTTGATGCCTGCGCTGCTGCCGATATTATCATTTGTGCTTTGGGCGAAGGTGCAGACCAATCCGGTGAAGCAGCCAGTCGTTCAGATATTCGGCTCCCAGGAGTACAAGAGGCATTTTTGAAGGAAGTGAAAAAGTTGGGAAAACCTGTGGTTGTGGTTTTGTTCAATGGCCGACCACTTGATTTGACTGCCGTGATGCCACAAGCAGATGCCATCTTAGAAGCATGGTTTCCGGGTACTATGGCCGGACTGGCAGTTTCAGACGTACTTACCGGTGCCTACAATCCATCGGGCAAACTTACCCTTACTTTTCCTCGAAATGCAGGCCAGATTCCCATCCATTACAATATGAAAAACACAGGTCGCCCTTTCGACGCCAATCAGAAATATACAAGTAAATACCTTGATGTGCCCAATACACCACTTTTTGCTTTTGGATTTGGGTTGAGCTACAGCAATTTTTTATTTGGCGTTCCCCAGCTTTCTGCCAAAGCTATTGGCATGAAAGATACGTTGGTGGTGAGCGTTACTGTGCAAAATGTATCGAATCTGGATGGGGAAGAAGTGGTGCAGTTGTATGTGCAAGATTTGGTAGGTTCTGTAACCCGACCTGTGAGCGAATTGAAAGGCTATCGAAAAGTAATGATTACAGCAGGTCAAACAGCCAATATCTCGTTTAAGCTGACTGCAAATGACTTACGTTTTTATCAACCAGATTTGAAGTTTGCTGCTGAAAAAGGGTTGTTTAAGGTGAAAATAGGATCCCGTTCCGATGTTACTCAAAGTGCAGAGTTTGAGTTGAGGTAGTGCTGGTGGACTTGGTTGACGTTTAGGATAATCAGCACTTTAGCATCAATGCAATAACTCATGCGTTCACTTCTTACTTAGGGAAAATTGTAAAATAGCAGTTGAATGAAGCAATAATTAGTTTTAGGCATTGTGGTATCTTAGAAATTAAACATGCTGAAAGCTATTCATCAAGCATTATTTTCCGAGATTAGCCTATTATTGCCCTTGCCAACTTCTTTCAGCCATGCTTAGCAAACTCCGCCAGCTCTACGCCTGGGTAGACGAAATTTACCATAGGGCAAACGAAATTAACCTCAATACATACATCCACCATGAGTTGAGCAGAACCCAGTTGGCTGCGACTTTGCTGGACAAACTGATAAAGCCCGGTCAGTATTTTCCGGTTACATCGCCAACCCTTAATTTGTTTTCCATGCTGCAAGTGGTAAACGAAGCCGTGGTCAATCAGCGAACATGTTATGTGGAATTTGGTGCTGGGCTTTCCACTCTGATTATGGCAAGGTTGAAGCAACTGAACCAGCTCGACATCGTTTTAGTATCGGTTGAGTCTGACAAAAACTGGTCGGCATTTATTGAACATTATCTAAAAGAAGAAGGGCTCGGCCATTTGGTGATGCAAGTATATGCGCCTTTGGAAACATCAAGTATGGCGTATAAAAATCCTGTCCCTTGGTACGCTGAAGCACCTTTGAAAAAGATATTGGCAGAGGTGCCAAAACCTGATTTAATATTGGTGGATGGTCCATCGGCCTATTCCCAAGAATTAAAGTACTCCCGGTTTCCGGCATACCCATTTTTGCAGCCAAATTTAGGCGAATCGTGGTGTTTGTTTCTGGATGACGTGAACAGGGATTCTGAATGGGAAATTTTGCAAAACTGGGGAACTGCTGCAGGTATTTCTCCTCAGCGACTTAGCGGAACATTGGGCGTAATGAACAAAAATCCTAAGTTCAATGCTTTTTATGAAGCCTAAAGGCTTTCAACAATCAAATCGTTGAGGGGCGCCAACTCTTTATGTAATTGGCTGTGTATTGTGCCTGCCTTCACTTTAGCAATGAAAGCAGCTAAAGCAACGTAGTCTCCATCCCAAAAGCGGTTGTCGTGTTTTTTGAAAGTTTCAAGCACTTTGCTAGGATCAAAATTGGCCTTGGCCTCTTCTATTTTTTCACAAAGCGTTTCCAAATCGTTGTTGTAGACCACAAAGTTGGGTGAAAGCGAACCCTCACCTGGCTCCTTCAGGTCAGGTTTGTGATAATGTGCCCATGCCCACCTGGAATATGGGCTAAAAACCAAACTGCCACTAGCCTGAAGTTCGACAATAGGTAAACCAAATGCTTCTAAATGTGCCAGAAAATAGATGGCGCTTTGCCGGTAAATTTTTCTGATTTCGGCCATAGGGTAACGGCCATTCAGTACTTTATATGGCGTATTTGTTTTCTCCAGAGCCAATATCTGAATGGCACGTTCCTGCATGTGGTTGGGTCGTTCAAAGTCGAGCAGTGCTTTGAATTTGCCATCTTGTTCTGGAAAAAGTGTGCCATCGTTCAGGTTGCAACCCATTTCGGTAAGTGGCTGAAAACCTTTGGGCAAAGGAAAATCAGTGGAAGCCGAGGCGATTAAATGCCAATCGTAGCGCTCTAATCCATAGTGCCCAGCACCTTTTATAAACCCGTGATAGTCGTTGCCACGTTTTAGAAAACCGATCCATTCGCCACAAGTACCCAGGTAGATTGAACTGTACAGAACTATGGGAATATGCGGAAGTCTTTGCCTGATTTCTTCAATCCTGTTGAGGTGATAATTGAGGTAAGCCGTGGGAATAGTTTCTACCACCACAATCAAATCACAGGCTTCCAACTCTTTCCATTTTGTGGATATAAATGCCTTTTGAGAAGGATTGATAAGTTGATACACCCCTCTGGCTAGTTCTTTTGGCGAAGAAAAAGAGAGCTTTGTTTCTTTGAGTTTGTGATCCAGAAAATGAAGGCCATCGTACCAAACTTTGCTGTTGATACCGAGGTGTGTGAGCATGCGTTGAAGCCCTTCAGCCCTAGGTTTTACAAAATTGTCGGCATTGTCTGCTAGTATGGCTACATTCATAAAACTTGGTCAATTAATTCAGGTTCAAAGTAAACAGCCACCAACGAAGCCAGAGTGGAAAAGCTATTTTACATTTAATATACCTTCCAGCAGCTTTTCCGGCCACAGTTGCCATTTCAAAGTTGAAATATTTTAGCGATTTACGCTTGTAAAGCGAAACATACATAGCACTCCATACAAGGGTAATTAGCTCCGAAAAGCGCAAAACTTTTATCACATTGGCATCTTCAGGAAAGCATTCACAATACGCTTTGGCAAAGGAGGAGCTCATCCCAAATCGCAACCTTTTAATATAATTTAAGTTGGCTTTTCTGGCTACAATCAAATGGCGAAGTGCCATTTTTGGTTCTACTCCTGCCGCAAACCCAAGTGTAACTCCCTCGAAAATTATTTGAACATCTTCTGCGCTTGCTGTTGCTTTTCCCGTTCTGCCGGAATCTGAATAAATTCCTGCTTTTGCTTTATTCAGGTAACTATCGAGAATAAGCTTTCTAACTGCAAAACCTGTTCCCGGTGGGTAGCATGCAATCCAGTCTTTTACGCAACCAAATTGGCGAAGCCCAATATTTTTTTGCTGAAATTCACCTTTATTATAAAGTAACCATGGAGACACTTCGCCTAAAAACTCAACCTCTACTTTACCTGGACCCCAAACACCTACATTAGGATATTGAGCTGTAAGTGGCCACAATTCAAGTAGATAATTTGATTCAGGTTCATTGTCGTCGTCGAAAAACACAACCCAAGGAGCTTTTGCTTTTTCAATGCCTTGCATGCGGGCATAGGCATGCCCTTGACGAACTTCCAATTCATATCGGGCATTTGGCAAGGCTAAAAACCTTTTCACACATCCAAATTCTTTGAGTTCATTGGTGCTGTTATTATCTACCAATATGTACTCAAGCAAACAGTCAGTTGGGTTCTTAAGACTTTCAATGGCTGTTAAAACTCGTTCGAACATTGTTTCGTCCGGATTGTAGGTACATATTACAATGGAAATCTGAAGCATGAATCGGCTAACGCAAGTGCAAACGTTTAATCAATCTGTTGAAATGCAAATCAAAAGCCCACTTTTTCCTTAGCCAGTTCACTTTTATCTGATCTTTGAGCGACAACTGCTGGTAGTATTTTTTTCTGAGTGCTTCCGATCTGAGATGCACTTGTTGAGGCCCTTTTTCAAGCTCTGAAACTGTTTTGGAGGTTTCTACCAAGAAAAAATTACCCCATGTTTCGTTGATGTGAATAAAAGGGATGTACATAGCCGCCCTAATGATGAAATCATAGTCCATGGCAAAATGCTCTTTCTCGTTGTATGAACCTATTTTATCGTGCAGGTTTTTATGGTAAAAATAAGCAGTAGGGTTGTATGGCCACTCATACAGGTTACTGATAATCTGAATTGCAGAGCAATGTTCAGGTTTGTTGAGGTGTTTAAAACTACCGTCAGTATTCCAAATGTTGAGATTGGCGCTCACAAACGAAGGTTCAGGTAAACTTGAGAAAACATCTAAAACCCGGCTAAAAACACCTGGCTCATAGGTGTCATCTACATTCAGAAAACTAATAATTTTCCCTTTTGCTGCCTCAATGCCTTTGTTCATAGCATTTGACTGCCCACTGTCTTTTTCAGAAATGAAACGAATATTTGGGTGTTTTGAGGCATATTCTTCAAGAATTTCCACAGTCCCATCTTTGCTGGCTCCATCCATAATTAAATGTTCAGCCTGAGCACAATCTTGGGCCAGAAAATTGTCGATACAATTTCTGATGTATTTAGCTCCGTTAAATACCGGTGTAATGATGGTGATTACAGGTTGTTGCACCATGTCTTCAGCCAATTGTTTAGTTTTTGAGAATGGTTTGACTTCGTTCTGGCCCTGTTGAAACAATGGTAATGGGCACACCAATATGTTCTTCAATAAAACCAATGTAGTTCAATAAATTTCCTGGCATGGTGTCCCATGTTTTTGCATTATCGAGTTCATTGCCCCAGCCAGGCAATACAGTATACACTGGCTCAGGATTTCTTTTTTGAAGGCTGAATGGTAGTTTATCGGTAATTTCTCCGTTCTTTAATCTATAGTGTGTACATACTTTTATTTCTTCGAATATGCTCAACACATCGGCTTTCATCATGAAGAGTTGTGTGGCACTGTTGAGCATCACCGCATATTTGAGTGCAGGCAAATCCAACCAGCCACATCGGCGTGGGCGTCCTGTAGTTGCGCCAAACTCATTTCCTTCTTTTCTGAGTTTTTCACCTGATTCATCGTGCAATTCAGTTGGAAAAGGACCTTCACCGACACGGGTACAATAAGCCTTAAAAAGCCCAAACACCTCGCCAATATGCTTGGGCCCAATGCCTAAACCAGATGAGGCTCCCGACGCAATAGTGTTGCTTGAAGTTACAAACGGGTATGAGCCAAAATCTACATCAAGCAAGCTACCCTGTGCTCCTTCTGCCAAAATGCGGTGGCCTTTGTCTAAATGTTCTGCCAGTAAGTATTCTGTTTCGGTAATGTGCAGAGTCTTTAGAAACTCAATGCCTTTGAAAAATTCTTCTTCCAAAGCAGGAAGCTTGTCGAGAAACAAAAAGTCGAATTGATCGAGCAATTTTAAATGGACATTTTTAAGTTCTTTGTATCTGGTCGGAAAATCTGCTTCCAAAATATCGCCTACCCGCAACCCATTTCGAGCATATTTGTCCTGATAGGTAGGCCCGATGCCTTTTAATGTTGATCCTATTTTTCGTTCGCCTTTGTGCAGTTCAATGGCAGCATCGAGAAGCCTATGCGTAGGCAAAATCAACTGAGCCCGGGAAGAAACATAGAGGTTGTCTTGCACCTGCAACCCTTTAGCCAACAAAGCTGCGGCTTCTTTTTGCAACGTGGCCACATCTAGCACAACGCCATTTCCAATCACGTTGATGGCTTCTGGATTAAAAATTCCAGAAGGAATTTGATGCAACACATGCTTTACATCGTAAATCACTAAGGTGTGACCCGCATTTGGGCCACCCTGAAACCTGGCCACAACTTGATAAGTTGGTGCTATGAAATCTACAATTTTACCTTTTCCTTCGTCGCCCCATTGCAGGCCGAGGAGTATGTCTACTGGCATCTTTTTTTCTTTTTTCAGTTGAAGTTTTAGGTTATGGCGAAACTTCCTGAGCGTCTTTGTTGCTTCCTTTTATGGCAGCAAGTTTTTGTTTGGCTTGTTCCTTGGTTTCGTTGTCTTTGGCGTTGTCAATAATTGATTTCAATGTCGCCTGCGCTTGGTATGTTTGCTTCAAGCCTAGATAATTGTCGGCTAATAACAGAAATATCTTGTTGTACCATTTGCTATATTGTGCAAACTGGTTGTTGAAAGCATGGCATGCGGCCAGCGATTCATTGAATTTACCTTGTTTGTGCAGCATGTCGGCTATCAGAAACTGTGCTTCGGCGCCATTTACATCTTTGGCCTCATTCACCACATTGAGCAACATTTCCAAAGCTTTTTCATTGTCGTTTGTCGCTAATGAAATTTTTGCCTGCACCAGCGATGCCTGGTTCAGAGCGTCTTGTTGCATGCCTTCCTTTTTCAATATTTCGTTAGCATAAAAATTAGCAGAATCTGCTTTACCTGACTGGTAGTAGCAGTTCATGATGCCTGTGAGGGCAGTAGCCTGATCTTTCTTGCTTCTGGTTGTAGCAAATAATGTTCTGTAATGTCGCATGGCGACTTGGTAGTTTGCGCCTGCATATTCCAAATCGGCTAGTCTTGCAATTGCTTTCACCCAATTGTTCCCTTTTCCTGCACCTACCACTTCCTTTAAAATAGTGATGGCCTGCGCCTTATCCCCAATCCTGTGGTACGAATCGCCTAAATAATATTTGACGTCCAACACAAATGGATTGTCTGGGTAGTTTTTGAGGTACTCTTCAAATCCTTTAATTGCTTTTTGGTATTTCTGACTAAAATAGAGATTCTTATTTGTCTCAAATTCAACGCTTTCCAGGGCATCGCTTTCCGGATTGGCTTTTTTGAATTTCACGATGTACTCTGAAAATTCTTCCACATTACCAGTGTTCACCAAAGCTTCCTGAAGACCTAGCAGGGCACTATTCGATGTTTTGTGAGAAGGATATTCATTGAGCAGGAATTTGTAGTCTTTCACTGCACCTTCATAGTTTTTGAGGTTGCTTTGCGCCACTGCCCTCTTCAAATAGCAAAAAGGAGTAATGGAACCTTTCGGCACATTGTTGATGATAAAACTAAATGCTTCTACGGCTCGCTCATAGTTTCCGGCATTAAAATCCAATTGGGCTCGCTGAAACAAAGACTGATCGTAGTATTTGCTTTGAGGAAATTTCTCTATGACACCAGAAAAACTCACCCTCGCTGTGGCAACATCATTGCTCAATGCCTGAACCACCCCTTTTTGGTATAAGGCATAGTCAGTGTCAAATGTTCTTTTGTTAATGGCATTGTCGTAATAGGTCAGTGCTTCATTGTAACGCTTCATAGCATAGTGGCTGTCTGCCAATCGGAGCAACGCATCTGCATAGTTCCAATTCACTTTGTTTTCATCTAATTTTCTAATATATTTTTCAAAAGGCGAAATGGCCTTTTCATATTCTTTGTTGTTAAAATAAGCATAACCAAGGCCATAATAAGCCTTGATGCCATCTGGATGTTTGGCTGCTTCTGGCATAGCAAGTGCTTTTTGATATTGGGCTATTGCTCCTGGATAGTTTTTCAATCCACTCAAAGCTTCACCATGCCAAAATCGGGTTTGCATGGTAACTTCCGGATCAACATTTGCATTCAATGAACGAGCCAGGTATGCCGCAGCACCAGAATAGTCTTCTTTGTTAAATGCCTGAACACCTTTTGTGTAAGCCACACGCTGCAAGGCTGCGTTCAACCTGGGAGTTTTTACTTTAGCTTTTTCAATGTAGTCTAAGGCGCCATCCGGATTGTTGCTGTTGAGCAGGCTTTCAGTGATGAGCTCCGAAGCTTCCTGTGCAAATTCTGTTTTTGGGTAGCTATCTAAAAAGTCTTTCAGTTCGTCAATTGCCTCTGCATATCGTTGTAGATCGTAGGCAATTTTGCCATAGTAAAACCAAGCTGCTTCACTTATTTTTTGGTCACCTTCCATTTGTGCAGCTTGTTGAAACGCCATCAAAGAAAAGGCTTTCTTATCCGTTTCGAGATAGCAAACTCCCAGATAATAAGCAGCAGACTGAGCTAAACTATCTACTTTTCCTTTTGTTGTATCGGGCTTGGCAGCAATAGCTCTGAAACCATCAAGGGCTTTGGCGGGTTGACCGTTTTTTAGGTGTGCAAACGAAATTTGGTACTGCAAACCAACAGGTTGAATTCCCTTAGAGCTTCGGGTATATTGATCGAAATATTGACCTGCAGTTTTAAAGTCTTTTTTATGATAATAGCATTGACCCAGAAGCATCGAGAAATCTTCCAAACCTTCCACTTTTGTGCCTTTTCGCACCGATTTTTCGCCAAGGGAAATAACCTGATCGTAGTCTTTTTGCTTGAACAAAATATTGGCCTTGAGCAAAGTAGCAGTTGATGCAAGGCTCGAATCTTTTTCTGCACAGTTCACGTCAGCCAAGGCGTCGCTGAGTTTCCCATTTCTTAAATTCAGGTATGCAGCATAGTAGCAACTTTGAGCTTGGTAATCTCCAGGAAAAGATTTTAGTCGGTTAAAAATGACAGCAGATTCGTCGAAAGTCTTGTTGGTAAAATAGCTATACCCTTTTTTGAACTGCGCTTCCTGGTCTTCATCTTCCCGAAGGTCGCCGGGTTCTATTCGGCTGTAATACCTGATGGCTTTGTCGAAACGTTTTTGCTGGAAATAAAAATTGCCCAGATCATAGGCTGAACGTTTATTGAGTGGTGATTCAGGAAATGTTTGCCTGAAAACCAGGTATTGTTGCTCTGCGTCAGGATGAAACAATTGCAAAGCAGTAAATGCCAAATAATATTGGGCTTCTGCGGCTCTTGAACCTGTCGACTCAAGTGTTAAAAATCCTTGAAAAGCTTTTCGGGAAGCTTCGTATTTCTTTTTCAACAACAAATCGACACCTGACCTGTACAGGTCATTGGCCGTTAGTTGACCTTGTGTTTTTTGAGCCCAGGCTGTAGATGCAGCCAAAACCCAAACCAAAAACAAAATGCGGATACCCATCATGAAAGGCAATTTCATATACAGCGGCAAATGTAAAAAACTATGCACCAAACGGTGGATTTATGTTCATTATTCCTATTAGAATCAAACATCTTTGAATTGACAGCCTATTTTCGTTTCAATATTAGCCTATCAATTTCTGATTTGTTGCTGTGCTATGATTTGGAATCCTGATTTTAATGGCTCACTTTTCTAAAAATAAATTGATTTCAGATTTTCAAACAAAAAACCCGGACTTTTATGAAATCCGGGTTTTTTTTATTCTGGTGGGTTAGGTGTTAAAATTTGATGCCAATCTCAAGTGATACCAGGTCTCCAAAAACACTATATGCTTTTATGGCATTTCCATCTCTTTCATTCCGAATATTGGTTACCGCTTGCGTGTCTTCGTTTAATGCTGCTTTGGGGAATGGGCCACTTTTACTCAGTGAATTGGTGAGTTTTCTTTGGTATGACAGGCCACCAAATAACACTGTATTTTCACCCATTTGGTATTCTACCCCAGAGCCAAGATACAGCGATATGCCTAAAGGGTTATAGGCATTGTCTTTAGGTTTGCGCTCACCCACCGTGCTATTCCACGTTTTCAGGTTTTCAGAAAGTTTAAAGTCGAGCAAGCCGCCGAGTTGAAAAAAAACTCTCATATCGCTGGCTACCTCGTTTGTGAAGAGCTTTAATGTGACCGGAATTTGTAAATACTGGTTGTTGTTGACAGAAATAGTTTCTGAATTTTCAAGAACTCCGTCAACTCGTCTTGTTATAATTTCTTTTACACCAAGTCGTTTTCCGGTGTACCAAAGTCCAGTTGCGAAGGCATAATTTTGGCCAAAGTAAAAATCGGCATTGATACCAGCACTAAAGTTTAGCCCTGACTGATAGCTAGAATATTGGGCAGGCTCTTCATCGGAAACCATTTTTACCCGGGTTGTGCTCAAGCTTGGCGCAAATCGCAAACCAATTTTCGTTTTCTTCTGCGCAATTGCCAAATTTGTGCAAGAAAAAGCAACATAGAAAAGTACGATGAAGTGTATAACTGATTTCAGTTTCATGTTTTTCAAAGGTTTAAATCGGGTCGAAGGTAAAAAAAACAGGTTTGCAATTGCATTAATAGCCTGTTGTTTATCAATATTTTTTCTGGGATGTAAATCTGACAAAGAATGTGGATTGCCTGAAAATGTGGACAAAATACCAGTTGAGGTAGTTCTTACCCGATTAGAAAGCGAAGTTGATCAACTGCAAAATGAAGAACAAACATTGGCTTTTTTGGACAAATACCCACTTTTCAGCGAAACATATTTGCAAAGAAGTCGCCTTCCGCATGATAGCATTATGGTAAATGATGTGCTAAAACTTGCTAACGATCCATACATAGATACTATGCTCGTAGATGCCCAAAAAATATTTGGCAACATGGCTTCACAAAAGGCCGATCTGGTCAGTTTTTTTAAATATGTAAAATTCCACTATCCTGATTTTCACGTACCTCAGGTTATGACATGTATTTCAGGGTTTAGTGGAGACTTGTTTGTGACTGACAGTGTAGCCGTGGTAGGTCTTGAGTTTTTTACCGGGCCGAAAGCAAGATATCGACCTCCTCAGGTGCCCAACTACATCCTCAACCGATTGAGGCCTGAGACCATGGTACCTGCTATTGCAACCTTAATATCAGATAAATTCAACAAGAGCGAAATGCTTGATAACTCCATGCTGCAGGAAATGATCAAGTGGGGGAAAATTTATTATTTTCTACAACAAACCATGCCGTGTCTCGAAGATTCAATCATTGCAGGGTATTCAGGTGCTGAAATGCAGGAAATAGCTGATCATAAAAAAGAAATCTGGTCCCACTTTGTAGAGCGAAAACTCTTTTTCGAAACTGATCATTTTCTGATTAAAAAGTACTGCGATGAACGTCCCAATGTGCTGGAAATCGGTGACAAATGCCCTGGTAGAATTGGCCGCTGGTTGGGTTGGCAAATCGTGAAAAAGTATATGGAGAAAGAATTGGTTCCGCTACCTCAACTTATGGCAGAAACCAATGCCAGGAAGATATTCAACATGGCGAAGTATAAGCCATGATGGGGAGTGAGAAAAAAAAGTTGTTAAAAGTAAATGCCCAAAATTCGTTCATCTTTCTAGTACAATCCCATTTGCGCCTCTTTTCCGGTTTTAAGAGGGATTTTTTGTAGGGGAAAAGGAGACAGATTTCAGGGTGTTTGCACGCTTTAGTTAGTTGTTTTTACTTCGAAGTGATTTAATCAAATAAACCCCGGTACGTCAGGCTTGCAAAATGAAATTTATCCAGAGAAACACGTTCATGTTTCTCTGGCAATTTGATAGTATTATAAACAGTAAATGGTTAGAAAAGTCAGCCTGCTTACATATTCGGAATATCTTCTTTTTTAATTTTAAACTTCGTCATCTCTTCCCGCAACTTTAGCACACCATCCACTGCTTGTTGAATCACATCTGAGCAAATGACAACGTAGCTGTTTGGAGAAGCATTGGTAATAGCGTGTTGAATGGCTTTCATCTCGTTGAGAATCACATCTACCTTCATATCGGGTTTCACACTACGAATACCTTTGAGCAACAATTCTACTATTTCATTTTCAGTTCGTCCACGCAGGTGCCTGTCTTGCCGTACAATGATTTCATCGAAAATGCCCGCAGCTACTTGACCCAATTGAACAATATCGTCGTCCCTCCTATCGCCCACACCAGTTATGATGCCGACTTTCGGGCTGGCTTCTACTTTATCAAGGAATCGTCCCAACGCCTGCAACCCTGCAGGATTATGGGCATAGTCAATAAGCACATTGAAGTTGCCAAAATCGAACATGTTCATGCGGCCAGGCGTGGTGGCATGTCCCGGAATGAATGTTTCGAGCGCTGAGCGTATATCTTCCAGTTTAAAATTTCGAATGAATCCGGCCAAAGCGGCAGGCAAAATGTTTTGAATCATGAAAATGGCCTTGCCGCCAAATGTGAGCGGAATATTTACGACTTTAGCCACTCGCATTTTCCACATGCCTTTGCAAATGGTAATGTAGCCGTTTTCAACAGTGGCTCCATAGCCGCCTTGTTCGCAGTGGCGTAGTAACCTTGGGTTTTTTTCGTCCATACTAAAGAGTGCCACTTTGCAGGCAAGGCCTTCATGCATGGCATAGACCAAGTCGTCATCGGCATTCAATATGGCATATCCTTCAGGGTGAACACTTTCAGGAAGCACGGCCTTTACCCTTGCCAATTCTTCAACTGTGTTGATGTCTTTTAGTCCCAAATGATCGGGAGCAATGTTGGTTACTACGGCAATGTCGCACTGTGAAAAACCTAGACCTGCACGCAAAATGCCGCCTCTAGCTGTTTCCAACACCGCAAACTCAACAGTTGGGTCTTTGAGAATAAACTCTGCACTCACCGGTCCGGTGCAATCCCCTTTTTCTACCATTTCGTTTTGAATGTAGATTCCGTCGGTGGTGGTATATCCAACCCGGTGCCCCACAGCTTTCACCATGTGAGCAATAAGTCGGGTTGTGGTGGTTTTCCCATTTGTGCCAGTTATGGCTATGATTGGAATACGGCTTGATGCTCCCGGTGGGAACAGCATATCAACAACTGGCTCGGCCACATTGCGAGGCAAACCTTCTGTAGGTGCAATATGCATGCGGAAGCCAGGCGCTGCATTTACTTCCAATATCACGCCACCAGCTTCTGCCAGTGGGACACTGATTTCGGGACTCATCACATCAATACCGCAAATGTCCAAGCCAATGATGCGGGAAATCCTTTCGGCCATAAATACATTGCTGGGATGGACTAAGTCTGTTACGTCTGTTGCAGTTCCACCGGTGCTTAGGTTGGCTGTGCTTTTGAGGTGTAGCTCTTGTCCGGCTTTCAACACGGACTCCAAAGTGAGGTTGTTTTCTTTGAGAATAATGTTGGTCATATCGTCCACTTTGATAGCGGTGAGCACTTTTTCGTGCCCATAGCCTCTTCGGGGATCGCTGTTTACCAAATCGATAAGTTGCTGAATGGTGCTTTTTCCATCGCCAGTCACCATTGCTGGGGTACGCTTTGCTGCCGAAACAAAACGGTGGTTGATAACCAGTAATCTGTAATCGTGACCCACAATAAAACGTTCAACCATCACGGCCCTGCCGTACCGTTGAGCTGCAATCAAAGCTTCCTGTGCATCTTCCCAGGTTTTTATGTTAATGGTAGCTCCTTTACCATGGTTGCCATTTACAGGTTTTGTTACAATCGGGAATCCGATTTTGTCAAGCAATTCTTTTAAATCTTCTTCATCGTAAACCACCTTGCCTCGGGCCACCGGAATATTGGCTGCACCCAGCAGGTTTTTGGTTTCCTCTTTGTCGCAAGCAATTTCAACGGCTATGCTGCCGGTAGTGCTGGCAATGGTGGCCTGAATTCGCTTTTGGTTTACACCAAAACCCAACTGCACCAGCGAACGACGGTTGAGCCTTATAAATGGAATCCCTCGGGCAGCTGCTTCGTCTACAATGGAGCCTGTGCTTGGTCCGAGTCGCTCATCTTCACGCATTTCACGCAAGGTCTGAATGTCTTCTTCAAGTTCATACGCTTCACTTTTTATCAAGGCTTCCACAATAGCTACAGCAGCGTTGGCAGCAAAAATTCCTGCCTTTTCTTCCATATATGTAAACACGACATTATATATACCTGGAATAGCTGTTTCACGGGTCCGTCCAAAGCCAACATCCATTCCTGCAAGGGTCTGAATTTCCAAGGCGATGTGTTCCACAATATGGCCCATCCAGGTGCCTTCTCTCACCCGTTTAAAAAAACCACCCTCGTGGCCTTCTGAGCAATGATGGACGAACATGGTCGGAAACATGGCTTCCATCCTATCTGCAAATTCCGGGATTTTATCTGATGGGAATTCTTCCATCTCCTCCAGGTCAAGGCGCATCATAATGAGTTTATGTCTTCGGATAGACCAGTAGTTTGGGCCTCGCATTGCCCTGATTTCCAGTATCTTCATAGTAGAAAAACCTATAATGAGTGTTGAAGTGAAAAGTGAAAATGGCTTGTTTGTTGGTCAAATATGTTGAAAAATTCGACATACAACCTTTGCCATTAGAATTTTGTCGAATGTAGTGCTGTCGAATGGTTGTAATGGAATACCCCAGTGTTCGGTATTGTTGAAGCCTATTTGAATTAAACTAAACCCGAAATATTATGTAAACAAATTAGAACAGAAACACAATATTAATTAAGAATATCATCTTGTGGTTGCCTTAAGCTCCTATTTCTCAATCACCAATTTCGGTGCCTGACTAAGATAATAAGAGTCCCGGTTTTCAAAGCCTTTGGCTTTATGGGTAATTTACTGTAATAGTTACCAAATCCGGATCGAACCTTTTTGGAGCTTTGGGATCAGTTTACCCACTTTATTCACCCTAATTTCTTTTTGCCTGGATGAGGCTGAAAATGAGTGGTCTGGGTATTTTTAGACTCGATATTGGAATTTTATTCCTGAGCTTGAGGCAATAAGGGCATAAAAAAACAGCGGAAAGCCCTTCGTATTTTGCTTGCCGCTGTTTTTTTATGAAAAGGAGCGTGGATTTAGCCCTTAAGCAAGTTCTTAGAAATCACCAGTTTCTGAATTTCTGAAGTTCCTTCTCCAATGGTGCAAAGTTTCACATCTCTATAAAACTTTTCGACCGGAAAATCTTTCGTAAAACCATAGCCCCCAAATATTTGAAGTGCTTCATTGGCTGCTTTACAGGCAATTTCAGAAGCATAATATTTAGCCATGGCCGATTCTGTAGTTACTTTCTGACCTTTATTTTTCAAGTCAGCCGCCCTAAATGTTAAGAGCTTAGCTGCTTCAATTTCTGTTGCCATATCGGCCAGTTTAAACGAAATGGCTTGAAATGAGGCAATAGGCTTGTTGAACTGATGCCTTTCTTTGGCGTATTGCAGTGCTGCTTCAAAAGCACCAATGGCTATGCCTAAGCTTAAGGCGGCAATTGAGATTCTACCCCCGTCCAATATTTTCATCGACTGGATAAACCCATCGCCTTCTTCGCCAAGTACCTGGCTTTTGTGTACCCTACAATTGTCGAAAATCAACTCAGTTGTTTCCGAAGAGCGCATGCCCAGTTTATTTTCTTTTCTGCCTGAAGTAAAACCAGGGGTGCCTTTTTCAATCACAAAGGCAGTCATGCCATGCGAATCGCCTACTTCGCCAGTTCTTACGATAACAGTGGCAATATTTCCGCACTTCCCGTTGGTGATGAAGTTTTTAGCACCGTCGATTACCCAATAATCTCCGTCTTTCACTGCTACTGTGCGCATGTTGCCTGCATCCGAACCTGTGTTTGGTTCAGTGAGACCCCATGCTCCAACTACCTTGCCTGAAGCAAGCTGAGGTATATATTTTAATCTTTGTTCTTCGTTTCCAAAAGTAAGAATATGGTTAGTGCACAACGAATTATGTGCTGCCATTGACAAAGCTACAGATGGATCCACTTTGGCTAATTCCACAATGGCGGTCACATATTCAAAGTAACCCATTCCGCTACCACCATAGATTTCAGGAACCAAAACGCCCATTAGGCCAAGGCTTCCCATTTTTTCAAAGATTTCGAAAGGAAAAGCCTGAGCTTCATCCCAATCCATGATGTTGTTTTGGATCTCACGTTGGGCAAAGTCTCGGACCATTTGGGCAATCATTTTTTCATTTTCGCCCAAGTCAAAATTGATGGTTGATTCTGTCAAGATAGCTTCCATAGCTAAGTTTTAAATTTGGTGTAATTTGTACAAAGGTATTTACAAAAGCCCGATTTTCAATTTACAGTGAATGATGCTTTCGTTAAAAAACGTCCAAATCATTCATTCTATTTAATATCTGTACATTGTTAGGCACCTCAAAGGATTGGCTTGTTACCTGATAACCTGTTACTAAGAATTTTTGACCAGGCATGGTTTTACTCAGTTTTCTGATGTAAGCAATTGCATCTTCTTGGTGCGGTGAAGAAGTTATGATGGTAAAAATATAATCTGGATTTTTAACTTTATTGATAGTAACCAGATCGGCGAAAGGAAGACTTTGACCCAGGTAAGTGACTATATGCCCTTTGGAGCGAAGAATGAAATTGGCAAAAAGTAAAGAAATGTCATGCAATTCACCTTCGGGTAAATAAAGTATAAACTTTTTGGCTTCTGGATTTCGCACCAACTTTTGTCCGTCTATAGCTACATGCAGCTTTTGTCTGATCAGATTGGTGATAAAGTGTTCATGAGCAGGATTTATGCTGCCTGTTTGCCACAGAATCCCAATGTGCAACAGAAAAGGGTGAATGATATCGATCATGGTTTTTTCAAGACCGAAATGCAGCAGATTGGTATTGATTAATTTTTCGAATCTATCTTCATCCAGATCCAGCATACTTAAGGTCAAAGACTGAACCTGATCGCTGTATTTGTGGCAGGCATCGGTGAGTTTACGCACTTCCTGACACAAAACTTCTTCTGTCATGTTTGCAATCTTCGAAATCTTGTAACCATTGGAATTCAACACCGAAATGTTCAAAAGCATCCTCAACTCTTCGCTGGTGTAAAGCCTAATATTGGTGTCTGTACGCTTCGGCTGTAGAATATTGTAACGTTGCTCCCAAATTCTGAGGGTATGTGCCTTTATACCTGAAAGTTGTTCAAGATCTTTTATGGAGTACGATCCACTCATTTGCTTAATCATATACTGCTTTCAGATTTTCGAGAAAAGTATTTGCATAGATGAATTATGTATCATTAAAAGTTATCACACATTATGTTAATGTTAATAACTCTTAATCAAATGCATTGGCAAATACCCACAAAAGATTTGTAATTTAATTGAATAGTAGAACCTAAAAGGTCTCTTAATGTTCTAAAGTTTAATTAAATGCTTGCAAATCATAATTTTATCATTTTCGAATTTGGGCAATTTTAAAAAAGTTGTTAGTTTCTAGGTGCTTTTCAAAGTATGAACTTTAACATGAAAAAGAATAAAAACTGAATCCCCAAAAGCCAAACTCCAAATGGGTTCGCCCTTTTTTGAAAATAAGTACTAGTTGTAGAAGCTAAAAGAGCCAGAACAAACCAACTGACATAGTTTTCTATTGGAATTTGCCCATTATCCCAGTTCCAGAAATCGAGTTGAATGGCAACAGGTTCCATTAGAAAATCAAGTGTCGTTAAAGCCAAACTTGCCAACAAAATGGTTTTTACCTTATTCTGTGTGAATATAGTTGCTGAAGAACAGGCAGAAATAGTGAGCATTACCCAGTTTATGCCAATTACTAAAGGCACTTCAAACATTTTTACACCAAGTGTTTTCCCATACGTGTAGTTTCCAAAAGGCCAACCTGTTGCCACTCCTACAGCTTCTGTGCCGAAACAAAGCAAAAATACAACCACACACCCAAGCCAAAATCGCATTGCTTTTTCGGGTTGGTTCCAAATTAACAAACCAAAAGAAATTAATAAATTTAAAGGTGTCAGCCACAACAAGATTAGTCTTAGTTGGCCATCCAAAATCGAAAACCCCAAGGCCCCTACCGTATACAAGATCGCCATAACGGTGATCGAAATCTTAAGTTTGGATTTTAGCATCTTTTGCCAGTTTTGCTGCAAAGGTTTAAGAAAATACGCTTTTAACGACCCTTTATAATTTAGAAACGTTCTAAATAGTAAAAAAATTATAAAAAATAATATGCTAACTAACTCTAAATCAGTGCTGAAGTTCCAAGATAAATAGGTTATTCAATACGCAACCTGCTTGCATGTATTTTCTCACCTCCTTTTAATTTGAATTGAAACCTTCCGCACTTACTTTTGCACCCGCCTTCAAAAGGCAAGGTTTTTAAAGAGCAAACCACATCAATGAAGTTGAATAGAGGCAAAAGTAAATTCTCCCAGCTGTTATCAGCTTGTTTTGTAGCCTTTCTTTTTCTCACCACGCCCTCAGTAGCCCAGGATACTACCGCTCCAACAGCAGCTGCTCCAGCTGCAAGTTCAGCTGCGGCGAGCCCTGAAGTATTGGCAAGTGGTGCCGCAATTTTTAAGGCAAATTGCAAGCAATGTCATGCTATAAATGAAGTAGTTGTTGGTCCTGCGTTAAAAGATTCCTACAAGCGTTGGCCGACTCGGTCTGCTTTGGCCTACTTTATTAAGTATCCCCAAAAAGTAATTGATGGCGGAAATGTTTATGCAAAAGGTTTGTACGACAAGTACAAGCAATACATGCCGAATCATGATTTCTTATCGGATAGCGATATTGATAACGTAATTACCTGGATTGTTAATGAAAGTGAAAATCCAACCGTTGTAGCCACAGCTGCTTTAGCAGGCGCATCTGCTGCAACTGCAGGTCAAGTCGCTCCAGAAGACAATTCAACCTTGAATGTTGTTTTGGCAGTCCTGATGGTGGTGCTATTGTTGATGGTTTTAATTCTCATTATTTTCATCAATCTGATTGCTCGCTATCTCCGTCAAAACACCCAACTCAACGAAGTAGATGAAGAAGTGCTGGAAGGCAAAATCAATGTTTGGGGCTTTTTATCAAGCGCCCCGGTGAAAGCAGGAGTTTCCTTCTTATTCGTAATCGTGTTGGCCAAAGCAGGCTGGGACAAAGTTTATGCGGTGGGAATCCAACAAGGATATGCTCCAAAACAGCCAATTGCCTTTTCGCATAAACTGCATGCTGGCATGTACGAAATCGATTGTAATTATTGCCACACCGGTGTTAATAAGGGTAAGTCGGCTACCATTCCTTCGGTGAACATCTGTATGAATTGTCATAATGCCATTAAGACAGAGTCTCCTGAAATTAAAAAGATTTACAGAGCCATCGAAAATAACAAACCTATTGAATGGGTGCGGGTTCACAATTTACCCGATTTGGCCTATTTCAATCACGCTCAACATGTAAAAGTTGGAGGTATTGAATGTCAAAAGTGTCACGGAGCCGTTCAAGAGATGGAAGTGATTGAACAATATTCATCCTTAACTATGGGATGGTGTATTAATTGCCATCGGGAAACCGTGGTAAAAGCAGAAGGCAATGCCTACTATGACAAGCTGGTTTCTTTTCATGGTGAAAAAGGCACTAAGGCTATGAAAGTAGTCGATATTGGTGGCTTGGAATGTTCTAAATGCCATTATTAAAATTCATTTGAATTCAGAGATTAACGCCTGACATGAGTAACAAAGTTTACTGGAGAGGTTACGAAGAGTTAACAAACGATGTAGAGTTTGTTAAAAATGCAGACAAGGAATTTAACTTGCCTGCCGAGTACGATCCCTCAAATCCTAGTTCTTCCCTCGAAAACCTGTCGAACAACAGACGGGATTTTCTTAAAATGCTTGGCTTCGGTGCAGCTGCAGTTTCATTAGCAGCTTGTGAAACACCAGTTCGCAAGGCTATTCCGTTTTTGAACAAGCCGGAAGAATACGATCCAACCATTGCTAATTACTATGCCTCTACTTACTTTAATGAAGGAGAGTATTGTAGTGTTTTGGTTAAAACCCGTGAGGGTCGACCAATAAAAATTGAAGGAAATACGCTTTCTTCTATTAATAAAGGAGCCACAAGTGCGAAAGTACAGGCTTCTGTATTAAGCTTGTACGACAAAGAAAGATATACTGGCCCTCAGGCGAGCGGAAAGCCTTCCACATGGGATGTTTTAGACAAAGCTGTTTCTGAAGGTTTGAGTAATGCAAAAGCTGCTGGTCAGAAAGTGTATTTGGTTTCTGAAACCATAGTAAGTCCAACCACCCAGAAAGCAATTGCAGAATTTGCAACTGCATCTGGTGCTACACATGTTCAATATGATCCAGCTTCTGTAGATGGAATACTGTCTGCTAACCTCGAAAGTTTTGGGGTGAGGGCAGTTCCTGCATACGATTTCAGTAAAGCTAAAGTGGTAGTTTCTTTTGAGGCCGATTTTTTAGGTACCTGGATTTCTTCCACAGCTTTTTCCCGTCAATTTGCCCAAACAAGAAAACTTATTAATGGCAAAAAGGAAATGTCGAGGCTTTTTGCTTTCGAATCCATCATGACCTTGACGGGTGCCAATGCCGATTATCGTAAAGCCATTAGAAAATCAGACGAAGGTTTATATGTGCTGGCTCTTTACAATGCTTTAACAGGTGGAGGAGCAGTAGCCGGTGTGAAAGACGCCAAGTTGATTGAACAAGCAGCTAAAGACCTTCTCGACGCAAGAGGCCGATCCATTGTTGTTTCGGGCTCCAATGACAAAAATATTCAATTGTTGGTGAATGCCATCAACAATTTCCTTGGAAATTATGCTTCAACCATCGATTTAGGTCGGCCTTTATTGACTAAACAAGGCGACGATGCAAAATTTGCCAGTTTTATAAATGATCTCTCAGGTGGAAGCGTTGGTGCTGTTATTTTCTATGGAGCCAATCCTGTTTACAATCACCCCGATGCAGATGCCATTTCAAAAGGACTGAAATCTGTACCGCTTTCGGTTTCTTTTGCCGATCGGCCGGATGAAACAGCGGTTCTTTCAAAATTTGTAGCTCCCGACCATCACT
This sequence comes from Cytophagales bacterium, assembly GCA_038205175.1. GTDB lineage: Bacteria > Bacteroidota > Bacteroidia > Cytophagales > Flexibacteraceae > JBBRCC01. Next base: position 25,937 of record JBBRCC010000018.1, read on the forward strand.
ATTTGGAAGCTTGGGGCGATGCAAGTCCTAAGAAAGGAGTTTACAGTTTAACCCAACCTACTATTTCTCCTATTTTCTCTACACGTCAGGCGCAGGAGTCGCTGATGAAATGGGTTGGTAGAGATATTTCTTACTACGAGTATTTGAAAGCCAATTGGAAGTCAACCTTGTATTCAACCCAAAATTGGTACAACAACTTCCAGGATTTCTGGAACTATAGTTTGCATGATGGTGTTTTTGAGCCAAGTGGCAACAATCCACGTAAGCCTGCCGATGAAACTTTAGTTGCCTCTGTTGGTGCAGCTATCGTTGATGCAGTTGCAGGCAATAAGACTTTCAATTTCGCAGGCGATATACCTTCTGCTACATCGGCAGTTACTGCAGAATATGGTAAAGGTGGCGATGGTTTCGATCTTGTTATCTATGAATCTGTAGCGATGGGAACTGGAAGTCAAGCAAACAACCCATGGTTGCTTGAAATGCCCGATCCTATCACCCGAGCATGTTGGGAAAACTATCTCACTTTGCCGAAAGCCCTTGCCGAAAAGCTTGGCTTAAAGGTAAAAGAAGGTAAAACAGGTCTCGTAACCCTCACTCTGGGAAACCAAACTATTGAAATTCCTGCCTTGGTTCAGCCTGGTCAGCATGCTCAGGTAGTAGGTCTTGCTTTGGGTTGGGGACGTGAAGTAACAGGGAAAGCTGCCACCAAAATTGGCAAAAATGCTTTTGCCCTGCTTGCCAAAAAGGACAATAGACTTCAATATTTTCGCACCGGAGCTAAAATTGATGGAAAATCAGAAAGCTACGATATTGCTCATGTCCAAACGCATCATACGGTAATGGGTCGTCCCGTTATTCAAGAAGCGAAATTCAACGAATATCTCAAAAAGCCAAATGCAGGACGCTACTATCCAGTTGTTCAAACAGCTGAAGGAGAAGTACCTGCTTCAACCCTTAGCCTTTGGAAGGCTGGGAGTGTAAACGATCGGCCAAACCACTCATGGGGTATGGTTATAGATCTAAATTCTTGTTTTGGTTGTGGTGCCTGTGTGATTGCTTGTTCTTCTGAAAATAATGTACCTGTAGTTGGTAAGCAGGAAGTGCTGAACCGACGTGAAATGCATTGGATTCGCATTGACCGCTATTACAGTTCCGATGCTAAACATGGTGATTTTTCGGCCATGGAAGACCCTTCGGATGAGCCGGAAGTAGTATTCCAGCCCATGATGTGTCAGCATTGCAACAATGCTCCTTGTGAAACAGTTTGTCCGGTTTTGGCTACTACTCACAGCACAGAAGGACTAAACCAGATGACTTATAACCGTTGTATCGGTACACGGTATTGCGCCAACAACTGTCCTTATAAAGTGAGGAGATTTAACTGGTTTAGCTATCCTAAAAACAATGATTACGACTACAACGTAAACAACGACTTGGGTAGAATGGTGCTGAATCCTGACGTAACGGTGAGAGCTCGTGGCGTAATGGAAAAATGCTCTATGTGTATTCAACGAATTCAAGAAGGCAAGTTGAATGCAAAAAAAGAAGCTCGCAGACCCGTTGACGGGGAAATTAAGACAGCTTGTGCCCAGGTTTGCCCTTCAGAAGCCATCACATTTGGCGATATGGGTGATGCGCAAAGCAGTATTTCCAAAGTGATTGCTGAACAGAAAGACGAGCGTCTATACTACATGCTCGAGGAAATTAATACAAAACCGGGAGTGGGTTATTTAACAAAAATTAGAAACAAAGCCTAAAAGATATGCAAGTTACATCCGATGTACGTGAGCCGTTAGTAACCGGAGGGAAAACCCTCAAAGACGTTACTAACGATATTTGCAGACAAGTCGAAGGTCGTCCTTCCAGGTCTTGGATAATTGCCTTTGTTCTGGCGCTTATTACGCTTGCTTATGGTACCTATTGCCTTATGATGACCTGGTTTGTAGGTCTTGGGCTTTGGGGCTTGAATAAAACCGTTGGTTGGGCATGGGACATCACCAACTTCGTGTGGTGGGTAGGTATTGGACACGCTGGTACTTTGATTTCAGCTATTCTACTACTGTTTAGACAGAAATGGAGAACTTCCATCAACCGTGCAGCTGAAGCGATGACCATTTTTGCAGTATTATGTGCAGCAAGTTTTATCCTTATGCACATGGGCCGTCCCTGGTTGGCATATTGGACACTTCCTTTAGGCAACACGTATGGTTCCCTTTGGGTTAATTTCAACTCTCCTCTTGTTTGGGACGTATTTGCCATTAGTACATATTTAACCGTTTCTGTTGTGTTTTGGTACATTGGACTTATTCCTGATCTTGCTACTATCCGAGACCGTGCCACCAATAAAGTTTCCCGCCTTGTTTATGGCACACTAGCTTTTGGTTGGAACGGGGCAGCAAAAGACTGGTCAAGATTTGAATCCGTTTCGCTCATTTTAGCTGGTTTATCGACGCCTTTAGTGCTTTCAGTTCATACCATTGTAAGTATGGATTTTGCAACGTCTATCATTCCTGGTTGGCATACAACCATTTTCCCACCTTATTTCGTGGCAGGTGCAATTTTCTCTGGTTTCGCCATGGTGTTGTCTTTGATGTTGATTACACGCTATGTGTTTCATTTGGAAGACTACATTACTTACGCCCACATCGAGTCGATGAATAAAATCATCACCCTTACAGGTAGCATAGTGGGTATTGCTTATATTACTGAATTTTTCATTGCCTGGTATAGTGGTGTGGAATATGAAGGTTACGCATTTATCAACCGTGCTTCTGGACCTTATTGGTGGGCTTATTGGGCCATGATGACTTGCAACGTCGTTTCGCCGCAGCTTTTTTGGATCCGTTCTGTTCGCAGAAGCTTATTGGCCACTTTTGTGATTTCGGTAATTGTGAACATTGGCATGTGGTTCGAACGTTTCGTAATTATTGTAACTTCTCTGCACAGAGATTATGTGCCATCAAGTTGGGCTATGTTCGCTCCCACACGATACGACATTGGGGATTACATTTTCTCTTTTGGACTCTTCTTTACCTTGTTCCTCTTGTTTGCCAAATTCTTGCCTGTTATAAACATGGCTGAAGTAAAGGCTATTATAAAATCTGCCTCAGAACCTGATCCTCATGCTGGTAGCAAAGCTTCCAAACTGGGTGGTAAAGAAGTAGAAGTAACCGACTCAAATCACTAAGAATTCGACTTCATCAAACTATCATGTCTGATTCAAAGAAATATTTAATTGGGGTTTACGACGACGACACAGTGTTGTTGGAGGCCATTTATGCTATTAGAACAAAAGGAGTGAAAGTGCTCGAAGCCTTTACCCCTTTTCCTGTTCATGGTATCGACGATGCCTTGGGTTACAAACGTAGCCGTTTGCCCATAGCTGCATTCATGTTTGGGGCAACAGGCACCACTTGTGCAATTTGTTTGCAAGTTTTAACCTTGGGCATTGATTGGCCGATGAACATCGGTGGAAAACCAAATTTGGCTTATCCTGCCTTTATCCCAGTTTCATTTGAGGCAACGGTTCTTTTTGCTGCCTTAGGAATGGTTGGAACTTTTCTGGTGGCTAGTGGCCTTGGTCCTGGTGCCCAAAAAACTGTTTTTGATCCGAGAAGCTCAGACGATAAGTTCGTGCTGGTACTTGATCTTGAAAAGAACAGCAAATTTTCTCAGGAACAACTTTCTTTATTCCTAAAGGAATCCGGAGCATCTGAAGTTAACGACAAAGAGATAATAGGATAAAACATGCGCATCAGAACAATACTTCATTTTACATTGGTTGTCGCTACGCTTGGCCTATTGTCTTGCAGCAACGATTCCAATGACACTGGTTTGGAATATGCTTCCCAAATGTACCATTCCATAGCTTATGAGCCGTACACGCAGATTTTGGATAGCAACAGCGAAGACTTTAATTCCAACACATACAATCCGCACCGCATGAACATGCGCAAACCAGTTTCAGGAACTATTCATAGAAAGCATTTTGCGGGTGTTCCAAAAACTCAATTGGCTTCTGATATCATGGTGTACGATATGCACCCTGACAGTATTGGGTGGTCTGCCAAAAATTTGATTAATCCAATTCCTTTAAACGACGATGTTTTGAAAGAAGGTGAGGCGCTTTATGGACGTTACTGTTCGGCCTGTCATGGTGCTGAAGGTGATGGTGCTGGTAAAGTTGCAGATTTATATAAAGGAGTTCCTGCCTACAATGCGGGCAGAGTCGCCACAGTTTCTGAAGGTCATATTTTTCACACCATCACACACGGTAAAGGTCGGATGTGGCCACATGGTTCTCAGGTTAATCCTGACGAGCGATGGAAAATTGTACATTTCGTGAAAACACTTCAAAGAAAACCTGCTTAAATAATATTGCATTAACAATGGGAGCTCATTCACACAAAGAATTTAAACTAGACGAGACGTTCGAGTTTTCGGCTGAAGCCCGAAAAAAGCTCACCTATGCAATGATTGCAGGTGTTGTGCTTTTTGGTTTGGGTGCATATCTGCATTATGCTAATATGTCTCATGGACATGCAGAAGCTCACAGTGGGCATGCTGCAGGTCATCAAGTTGCCTGGACTGCTCGCCTTTTTGCAGTCATTTGGCACAACAGTGTATTTTTCACAGGTATCTCTCTCGTAGGTGTATTTTTTATAGCCTTTAATTATGTCGCCTGGTCTGGCTGGTCGGCCGTCATCAAGAGAATTCCCGAATCTTTTGGTAATTTCCTGCCATTTGCATTCGCAGTGATGTTAGTTACTTTTATTTTTGGACATCATGATTTGTTTCACTGGACGCACCATGATCTATATGACCCTAAAAGCGAAAATTTTGACAAAATTCTAGATGGAAAAAAAGGCTATTTGAATATACCTTTCTTTATAGCCAGAATGGTGATATTCTTTGGAATCTGGTACTTTTTATTTCGTATTTTGAGAAAATACTCACTAAGTGAAGACAAGATTGGAGGCAAAGAGTTTTACAATAAAAGTATCAATATTTCTGCGGTTTTCCTTCTAAGCTTTGGGATTGGGACCTCTATGGGTGCCTGGGATTGGGTGATGTCTATAGACCCTCACTGGTACAGCACACTTTTTGGTTGGTACAATTTTGCAAGCTATTTTGTTGCAGGTTTGGCCACAATCACCTTAACCATTTTGTTTCTCAAAGACAAAGGTTATTTGGTAAACGTAACCAGCAATCATTTGCACGATTTAGGCAAGTTCATGTTTGCCTTCAGTATATTTTGGACCTACCTCTGGACCTCTCAATTTCTATTGCTTTATTATGCCAACATTCCTGAAGAAATCGTTTATTTCAAGGAAAGAATGTATGGATATGACGGACATTACGCTGGTCTTTTCTATTTTAATGTTTTCATAAACTTTTTATTTCCATTTCTGGTTTTAATGACTCGTGATGCTAAAAGGCAACCAATTTTCCTCAAGATCGTGTCAATCGCTATCATCATTGGTCACTGGCTCGATTTTTACCTGATGATTATGCCAGGGGTTACAAAAGGAACAAGCGGTTTTGGTTTTATGGAAATTGGATCAGTACTTGTATTTATGAGTGGTTTTATTTGGGTTATCTCAAGTTCACTTACAAAGGCCAATCTGGTAGCTAAGAACCATCCAATGCTTCAGGAAAGTTTGCATCACGATATTTAATCGTTTACTACAATCATTATGACACTGTTAATTATCACATCCGTTGTCCTTGTCATCATCATCATTGGGTTGATTGTTCGTGCCCAATCTTTGATTGATATTGTTACTGGTTCCGCCCAAAAAAGGGCTGGCTTTTCTAATAGTTTTAATGCTTTGATGTTCCCGGCATTTTTGGTTTTTGGCTTTGGAGCTGCTATTTGGACTGCTATTCATGCCAGTCAATATTTTCTCCCTGAGGCTGCTTCAGAACATGGCATTATAACCGACAAATTGTTCTGGATTACCATGGCAGTGATAGGTGTTGTGTTTTTTGCAACTCACGTGCTACTTTTTACCTTCCCTTTCACTTACCAATACAAAGAGAATCGAAAAGCATACTATTATCCTGACAATCATAAGTTAGAACTAATTTGGACTTTAATTCCGGCTGTAGTTTTGTCTATTTTGGTATTTACTGGTTTAAAAGCCTGGACTGACATTACAACTACCGCACCTTCAAATTCGACTGTTGTTGAATTGGTTGGAAAGCAGTTTAACTGGATTGTGCGATATCCGGGAATTGATTCAAAATTGGGAAAACACAACTACAGAAAAATTGATGCCACCAATGATGCGGGAATTGATTTTGCAGATCGAAATGGTTTCGATGACTTTATTTCAAATGAGGTTCATTTGCCAAAAGGTGTTCCGGTTCATTTGCGAATCAGAGCCCGAGATGTTCTTCATAGTGTTTTCATGCCTCATTTTAGGGTTAAAATGGATGCTGTTCCAGGCATGCCAACACAGTTTTGGTTCACGCCAACCAAATCAACTGAGGACATGCGCACTGAATTGGGCAACCCTGATTTTAACTTCGAACTGGCCTGTACCGAGGTTTGTGGCCGGGGACACTTCGGAATGCGTAAACTCATCATTGTACATGAACCTGAAGATTTTCAGAAATGGTTGAGAGAACAGGAGTCATTTCTAGCTAAAAATCCAGATTATTTAAAAAGTGTTCCGGAAGGATTAAAAAAATTAGCGGCTTTGCAGATAAAAAATCCGCAAGCTGTAAAACAAGTTGAAGAAGGAGAAGTTGTAAAAACTCAAGCAAGCTTATAGTAGAAATAACATGGAAGCAACAGAATCTAAAATTCTCGATCACGGTCATGCTCATCACGATGAGCACCACGATGAACACGATCATCATGGTAATTTTTGGACAAACTATATTTTTAGCCAGGATCATAAGGTTATTGCAAAACAGTTTCTTATAACCGGACTAATGTGGGCGTTTTTAGGAGGAGGATTATCTATAATATTCCGCCTTCAGTTGGGTTTTCCAAACATGGATATGTCTTTCTTGAAGCCTATTCTGGGTGGATGGATTGAAGAAGGAAAGTTAAATCCCGAATTTTACCTTGCCATGGTCACTATGCATGGTACTATTATGGTGTTTTTCGTGCTTACTGCTGGTCTTAGTGGAACCTTTAGCAATTTTCTGATTCCCCTTCAAATTGGAGCCCGGGATATGGCTTCCGGGTTTTTGAACATGCTTTCTTATTGGTTCTTCTTTGTTTCCAGTGTTTTGATGTTTACTTCGCTTTTTATAGAAACAGGTCCTGCATCTGGTGGTTGGGTAATTTATCCTCCATTGAGTGCCTTACCTCAAGCTATGCCTGGCTCCGGTCTTGGTATGACGCTATGGTTGAGTAGTATGGCTATTTTCATTATTAGTAGTTTACTGGGCTCTATAAATTACATTACCACAGTGATAAACATGCGAACCAAGGGCATGACTTTTTCTCGTTTGCCACTATCTATTTGGGCTTTTCTTGTAACGGCCATCATTGGCGTATTGTCATTTCCGGTATTGTTTTCTGCTGCCTTACTTCTGATTTTTGATAGGAGTTTTGGTACAAGTTTCTTCTTGTCTGAAATATATATCAATGGTGAAGCCCTACCAAACATGGGTGGAAGTCCGATTTTATTTCAGCACTTATTTTGGTTTTTAGGTCATCCAGAAGTGTATATCGTTTTATTGCCAGCCTTGGGTATAACATCTGAAGTGATTGCAGTAAATTCTAGAAAGCCAATTTTTGGGTATAAAGCCATGATCGGATCCATCTTGTTTATTGGGTTGATCTCCTTCATTGTATGGGCTCACCACATGTTCGTTACCGGCATGAACCCATTTCTTGGATCTATTTTCATGTTCCTAACTTTGATCATTGCAGTTCCTTCAGCGGTAAAAGCTTTCAACTACATTGCCACGTTGTGGCGTGGTAATTTGATCTTTACAACAGGTATGATGTTCTCAATTGGCCTGGTTTCTTTGTTCATCTCCGGTGGACTCACAGGAATTGTACTTGGAAATGCAGCAATTGATATTCAATTACATGACACCTATTTTGTAGTTGCTCACTTCCACCTTGTGATGGGTTCTGCTTCCTTTTTTGGAATGATGGCTGGTGTTTACCATTGGTTCCCCAAAATGTTCGGTAGAATGATGAACGATAAAATGGGTTATGTACATTTCTGGATGACTTTTATTGGTGTTTATCTTGTTTTCTTCCCTATGCACTACACTGGTATTGCCGGTTTTCCAAGACGGTATTATTCTTTTACTAGTTTCGATGCATTCAAAACTTTCACTGATTTGAATATGTTCATTTCTGTGGCTGCAATGATTACCTTTTCAGCTCAATTACTTTTTGCATTCAACTTCTTCTATAGTATTTTCAGAGGGCGACGTGCGACACTTAATCCTTGGAAAGCGAATACATTGGAGTGGACTACTCCATTACATCCAAGTCACGGCAACTGGGTAGGCGAAATCCCTACTGTATACCGTTGGCCTTATGACTATAGTAAGCCTGGGGCACCTGATGATTTCATTCCTCAGACTGTACCTTACGCTCACACACCTGAGTCGAATTTGCCTCATGAAGCCGATGACATTGAAGAAGTGGGTGAAATTCCCGATGTAATTGAAATCAATGAAAAGTCTGTTTCCTGATTATTACAGACGATTTCTTTTCATCACCATCGTTGCCGTTTATTTGCTGATTTTCATAGGTTCACTTGTACGAAGCACTGGTTCTGGTATGGGTTGTCCTGACTGGCCTAAGTGTTTCGGTTTGTGGGTGCCTCCCACAAGTGAAATCGAATTGCCCAAAGATTATCATGAAAAGTATGCATCTCATGGGTATGCCGATTCTAACTTTGATGTGTTTAAAACATGGACAGAGTACGTCAATAGATTGGTAGGCGTTTTAATTGGTTTTTTTGTTTTGGTAAACGCTATTTTGGCCTTTCGTCTGCGGAAAAAATCAGTTTTTGTTGCCATTGCAGGAGTTTTAGTTCTTTTAATTACCATGTTTCAAGGTTGGCTGGGTGCAGTAGTCGTTGATTTGAATTTGAAACCGGTAATAGTTTCGGCGCATTTAATTCTTGCTTCTGTGATCGTTTCCTTGTTAACACTTCAACTTGGAATTGTTTCTTATTCTACTGGTTGGAATTCCTTGAAAAGTGTGAACAGATTTAGTTTTGTACGAACACTTTCCATCGTTCTTTTTGTTGCTGTTCTGATTCAATTTATGCTTGGTGTTCAGGTTCGGCAATTCGTAGATCATTTGTTTGCAACTTTTGGTTACGTTGAACGGTCAGGTTTCACCGAGCAGTTTGGTCTTGTTTTTTATATTCACAGGTCTTTTTCCTTATTGGTTTTAATGTTAAGTGGATGGTTTTTGAGGGTAATTATTTATGAAGAAGCTCTAAAACCTGCTTTACGCACAACTGCGGCTTCGATTTTTGCAACAACAATTTTGGCAACTTTGATAGGGATCATTTTGTATTATTTCGAACTTCCTACCTTTGCACAGCCACTGCACCTTTTAACGGCAGTTTTGCTTTTGGGTTTGATGGTATTTCTGATTCAAAGAATTTATTTTATTCAACGTTTTTCGACTGTTTCATGAGTATAGCCGCTGTTCAGCAAAACTTTTTTAAAGATTTGGCACAACTTTTTAAGTTGAGGCTCAACCTGTTGGTTTTGTTTTCTTCTGCCATGGTTTATCTCATGGCCAATCAGGGTACTTTGGATGTTTTTAAGTTTTCAATTTTTCTGCTTGCTGGTTTTTTGGTTACAGGTTGTGCAAACACACTTAATCAAATCTTTGAGCGTGATTTAGACCTATTCATGAAGAGAACCTGCGATCGTCCATTGCCAAGTGGTCGAATGCTTGTTTCTACTGCTACGATGGTTGCAATTGTGTCTGGTGTTGCCGGTCTAGGTCTCATGGCGTATGCTACTAATTCGCTTACAGTTGTGTTGAGTTTTGCATCCATTATTTTATACGCATTTTTCTACACTCCTCTCAAAACCAAATCGCCATTGGCTGTGGTTGTTGGTGCGATTCCAGGTGCTATGCCTCCATTGATTGGTTGGGTGGCTTACACAGGAAGTATCAGCTACGAGCCTATCATTTTGTTCAGCATTCAGTTCATCTGGCAATTTCCACATTTTTGGGCCATCGCCTGGGTTTTGGATGAAGATTATCAAAAGGCCGGAATTAAACTGCTGCCCTCTGGTGGAAGAAAAGATTTTAACACCGCTTTCCAGATAATGATCTACACCTTGCTGTTGTTGCCATTGGGATTGCTGCCACTTCACATGGGTTTTGCTGGTGTTAATTCAGCTGTTATTGCAACGCTCTGCGGAACATTGTTTTTAATTCAAACCTTTCAACACATGCGGGTTGGTACAGATAAGTCGGCTCTTCGAATCATGTTTGGTTCATTCTTCTATTTACCAATTGTTCAAATTGCTTTTTTGTTAGATAAAGTATGATGGAAAAGCAATTCGCTACTTCTCCTCCTGTTTACGAGGAAATCAAGCCTACACTGAGCATGGAGCCGAAGAAATTCGGTATGTGGTTGTTTTTGGTAAGCGTCGTAATGATCTTTGCGTCGCTCACAAGTGCCTACATAGTTCGTAAAGGTGATGGCAATTGGTTGGATTTTGAACTACCACCAATTTTTTGGGTTACTTCCGGCATTTTACTGTTGAGCAGCGTTACTATGCACATTGCTTATCTCAGCGCAAAAAAGGACGAGTTAGTTCAAATGAGACTTTTTTTGCTTGTAACAACTGTGCTTGGTTTAATATTTTTGTTTACTCAATATTACGCCTGGGTTTATTTAGTAAAAATCAATGTTTATTTCGTTGGAAATCCCTCAGGGTCATTTGTTTACGTGTTAACAGGTCTCCATGCTGCACACTTGGTGAGTGCCATTTTATACCTGTTTGTGATGACTTGGAAAGGCTTTACCTTCAAAATTCACAGTAAAAATTTGCTGGGAATTGAACTTTGCGCCACATATTGGCACTTCTTAGATGTACTTTGGATTTATCTTTTCGTTTTTTTGTTGTTCAATCACGGCAACATTTAATTTAAAAATCAAAAATGGCGACAGTAGCTACCGTTGAACAATCTCAAAAGCAACTCTGGGCGGGAGGAGCTGAACCCCTTAAAGCGAGCTATGGCAAGCTGATGATGTGGTTCTTTCTCATGTCAGATGCGTTTACCTTTTCTGCTTTACTTATCACTTACGGTCTAATCCGTTTCAGCCATGAAGCCGCACCCGCAGCAGCCAATGTTGTGGTAGATGGCGCTCATAAATTTATTTTCTCACATGAGTACTGGCCAATTCCTGAAGCAGTATTTACCCACTTTCCATTCACGCATGCCCATTTGCCATTGGCGTTCGTCGGTTTGATGACTTTTATCTTGATTATGAGTTCTGTGACCATGGTTTTGGCTGTTGAAGCAGGGCACAGAATGCACAAAGATGCTGTGGCCAAGTGGATGCTTTGGACAATCTTAGGAGGTTTTGCATTTTTGGGTTCTCAGGCGTGGGAGTGGTCAATTTTTATTGTTGGTTCTGAAAACGGCCTTACTTTATCAGAAACCGGAAAAACAATATTCGGCGCCACCCTCACTGAAAATGAATACGGGCCACCTGCATTCGCAGATTTGTTTTTCTTCATCACAGGTTTTCACGGCACCCACGTGCTGAGTGGGGTGCTTTTGAACATCCTCATTTTCTTCAACGTGGTAACTGGCTTGTATGAGCGGCGTGGTCACTATGAGATGGTTGAAAAAGTTGGCCTTTACTGGCACTTTGTAGACCTTGTTTGGGTGTTTGTATTTACTTTCTTTTATCTGGTTTAAGCATTAGCTAAAAAATCTATGGCAACTGAATTAACAGGACAATTTATTCCGGATACCAACCCGGAATCGGTGAAACAGAGAAGTAGAATCTGGACTGTATTCTGGATCCTTTTTGCGATCACATCATTTGAATTTTTGGTAGCTTTTACCAAAGGTCCGCTCAACATTCCTCATATCCTGGTGCTTACCATGTTCATATCGCTCACTATTGTAAAAGCATTTTACATTGTAGCGGAGTTTATGCACTTAAAGCACGAAATGAAAGTTTTGATCTGGAGTGTAGTAATTCCTACTGTATTTATCATTTGGTTGATCGTAGCCTTACTCATGGAAGGCGGAAGTCACTAATCTATTAAAGTGAAAAAACTTATTTTAGGGATTGCCTTGGTAATCCCTATTTTTATTTTGGTGCTACTATATTTTTTTGGGAAGAATACCTACAAGGTTCGTAATTCCCAGAATGTAACTCAGGAATGCGCCAAATTGCTGCAGGATCAATTGAAGGAAAAGCCATTGGGTGTATTTCTCATTTTTAGTAAAGAAGCTGTAAGCTCTGATGCGCAGTTTTTAACCAGGATTTGTGATGCTTTGCCTTATGAGGATAAAATATCTTTTTTTTCGAATCATTCTTCTGAACAAAGCGGCAACCCCTGCGGTTTTATTACTGTGTCAGACTCAAATTTATGCGAACAAAAACCTGCTCTGTATTTGGTAAACAAAGACGGGTTTGCTAAGGAATATCCGTTCAATACGGTGTATTTCGACACGCTTATAGTTGATTCTAAAGTATTACTCAAGCCATGAAGATAGAAAACCAGGCCACATTGTTTTTGCCTGAAGAGAAGGTGAAGCGCATCATTTTGATTGTTTCAATCGTGATTCCGGTAGCTGTTGCAGGAATGTTTTTCTCACCAGTGAAATTTACATTTCTGAAAGATCATCTATCCTTTTTCCCTGCTTTTCATGCGAGCCTTAATTTCATCACTTCTTTGTTGCTTTTGCTCGCATTGTTTTTCATTAAACAAAAGAACATCAAAGCACACCGAAATAGCATGATGTCTGCTTTTGCTTTGTCGTCTGTATTTTTGGTTTCTTATGTGCTGTATCATCTTAATTCACCTACTGTTCGTTTTGGCGATGCAAACCATGATGGAGTTTTATCTGCGTTGGAATTGGAGGCATCTGGTGGTTTAAGAGGCTTTTATTTCATAATCCTCATTTCTCACATCTTGCTGGCTGTTGTTATTTTGCCTTTTATTCTAACGGCATTGTTTTTAGGATTAACCAATCAGGTGTTCAGGCACAAGAAAATGGTGCGTTACACTTTCCCTGTCTGGTTGTATGTGACCTCAACCGGCGTTTTGGTATATTTACTCATTAAACCGTATTACCCATGGTAAATAAAGCTGTTTTAGTATTGCTTATCTTGTTTGTTCTGGTTGCCACGCAAACTGGTGTTTTGGCTCAATGTGCCATGTGTAAAGCAACATTGGAAGCTGGAGGAGGACAAAAAGGAACATTTGGTGCTGGGTTAAATACGGGTATTCTATACCTCATGTCTGTTCCTTACATTGCAGGTGTGGTGCTGGCTTTTTTCTGGTATAAGAACGCAAAAGCCAAGAAGAAGGCAGCTTTTGCACAAAAAGGCTTGGAGTAGGTTAGAAATAACACTGCCTTTTTAGGTTATTTCTAATTTGCTTGTTTCTTTGTCCCGACAATACCAAACAGGGTCTGAATGATCATCGACTCAAGAACCTTTGCCCGTGCCGGCTTACTAGGCAATCCATCTGACGGTTATTTTGGAAAAACCATTTCCATCATTGTTAAGAATTTTGGTGCTCACGTGCAGTTGTACCAATCTCCGGAATTAGTTATTGAGCCAAATGCCTCAGATCTGCATCAATTCAGAAATATCTATGCGTTAAGAGATGCCGCAAAAGCCACAGGCTACAGTGGGGGCATTCCGTTGATAAAAGCGGCCATCAAGAAGTTTTGCGAGTTTGCAGATCAGGAAAGTCTCAGGCTTCCAAACCGAAATTTTACCATCAGGTATAGTTCAAATATTCCACGGCAGGTTGGCTTGGCGGGAAGTAGTGCCATTGTAATTGCCACCTTAAAAGCATTGATTCAGTTTTACGAAGTTGATATTCCGCCACACCTTTTGGCTACCTTGGCTCTGGAAGCTGAAACCAAAGAGCTTGGCATAACTGCAGGTTTACAGGATAGAGTAATACAAGCCTATGAAGGTTGTGTGTATATGGATTTTGAAAAAGCCCACATGCAAAAAAATGGGTATGGTAGGTATGACGTTCTGAATCCCGCTTTGCTTCCAAAATTGTACCTCGCCTACAAAACCGATTTGAGCAAGGTTTCTGGAAAAGTGCTTAACGACATCAAAACCCGATATGAGCAGGAAGAAAAGCATGTAATAGATACATTAGCTCACATCGCTTCTTTGGCTGAACAAGGAAAACAGGCCATTTTGAAAGAAAAGACAAAACGACTTGGAGAATTAATCGATGAGAATTTCGATAGCCGATGTAAAATCATGAACATATCCGACAGTAACATGGAACTGGTGAATACTGCCCGTGCTTGCGGAGTATCCGCCAAATTTACAGGCTCTGGCGGATCAATAATTGGCACTTATCCGGACGAGGAAACCTTGAAGCGGTTGGTGTTTGCCATGAAAAAGATTCAGGCCAGGGTCATAAAACCAATTGTACTCTAAAACTATGGTAAGAAAAGCAGTAATTCCGGCAGCCGGATTTGGAACCCGGTTTTTGCCCGCAACAAAGGCATCTCCTAAAGAAATGTTGCCTATCATCGACACACCAACCATACAATATGTGGTTCAAGAAGCAGTCGATTCGGGTATTGAAGATATTCTCATCATTTCAGGCAAGGGTAAGCGAGCCATTGAAGATCATTTCGACCGCAACTACGAACTTGAAGACCGTTTGAAGGAAAAGGAGGAGTCTTTATATGAAGAGGTACGGCATTTGGCCGATATGGCCAACATTCATTTCATCAGGCAAAAGGAAATTTCAGGTTTAGGCGATGCTATTTATTATGCCCGTCACCACACCGGAAATGAACCCTTTGCGGTTCTGCTTGGCGACACCATTGTAGACTCTGTGATTCCAGTGACCCAACAGCTGATGGATATTTATGATCAGTACCAATCTACGGTGGTGGCTGTAGAGCAAGTGCCTGCTGACAAGGTGAATCGTTATGGAATTGTAGGGGGAACTTTGCTTAAAGATACTGTGATGGAACTTAATCAATTGGTGGAAAAGCCTTCTCTTGGCCAAGCTCCATCTGATTTGGCAATAGCCGGCAGATACATTCTTACTCCCGAGATTTATAAAGCCCTTGAAAAAACGCCCAAAGGCAAAAACAATGAATTGCAACTCACCGATGCTTTGAATATTTTACTCAAGAGTGAAAGTGTATATTCTTTTACGTTCGAAGGCGTTCGCTACGATATCGGCAATAAGCTAGACTTCCTGAAAACAACAGTCGACTTTGCATTGAAGAGAAAAGAATTTGCCAAGCCTTTTTTAGAATACCTGAAAGAAGTAGTGGCGAAAGCGGGATAATATCAACGGCAATCCTATTTTGTTTGGTTACCTGTGTTTGCTTGGTTTTGCATTTAACGCCCGTAGTGATAAAGTACAAAAGCTAATGCCAAAATCAATATTAAAGCTCCTCCGGCATACACCATCCAATAGTATTTTTCTTCGTTGTCCAAATCAGGCCGGTGTTGAATACCTAAATCACCTTCTGCTGATTCTACAAATTCAGCCCAAGAATCGAAAGCTAAATACCGGGCCAGGGCTGTTTTAGTTGATTTTTGAGGCGATTCGTTGTTCCTCTCACTGAGCAATTGCTTTAATTCTTCTTTGCTAACCTTGATTTTGGCCTTTTTGAAAATTGCATCTTCCAAGGCTGTATAGTTGGCCTCTGTCCAAGTTTCCGCCGATCCTTGACCAAACTTTTCAATCAACAATTTGCAGCAATAGTGGAGTATATTTCGTTCCAAGGGTTGTAAGCTTGAGATTGCAAGTTTAACCAAAGATTTAGATTTAGAATATATCATTTGGCTGCTACTTAGAAAAAAATTCCAATTGAGAATTGTGAAAGCAGATTTTAATCTACTTCATTTGATGTTTATTCCATTCGCTTCAATCTAATCTGCGTGCACGGCTTTCTTCATATTCTCTCAGCTGAAAAAAAAATGCTTTTGCAAAAGTTTGTCTCTGCATGTTTCATTGTAATATTGGTGTGTTTTCAAGCTAACTCTCAGGTTTATTTTCATCGGAATTTCACTACTGAGCATGGGCTTTCAAGCAACACAACATACGATGTTACACAAGATAAAGAAGGCAGAATCTGGGTAGCTACAGATAATGGTGTGTCCTATTTTGATGGTGATATTTTTAGAAACTACACTGTAGATGATGGTTTGCCCGACGCAGAAATTTTCAATCTGCATGTTGATAAGGAAGACCGGATTTGGATGTTGGGCTCAAATGGCAAAATTTCGTTTTTTCATCATGGAAAGATTGTTTCAGAACGAATCAACCAAGGTTTACTTCGGTTGAATAATGAAGAAAAAACTTGGCAAAGAGGATTTGGAATGGATGCCAGCGGAAATTATTGGATGGTGAACCAAACTGGATACTTCAAGAAGTTTAGGATTGATCAGAGGGACTCGATTTCACTACTTGACAGTGGGTTAATTTCCGGACAGATTCGGTCTGAAATTCTAATCGATGAGCAAGGTAAAGCGTGGATTATTGCAAAACTTGGGTTGGTTTGTCTTTCAGAAAATCCCTTGAAGGTAAAATTTCCGTTTCAATTCGATAACGCTGCCTTAGGTATTGCCACTTATTTTAAAAATCACCTCATTTATTTAAAAGACAACCAACTTAAAGGTGTGCTTTTACCAGGAGGGAAAGAAGTCTTTTCAATTTCAAAATCTACTTCAAAAGAGTTTATCAAGCTCGATTTCGACCTACAGGGAAATTTGTGGGCAAGTGATTTAGACTCGGTTTATTTTGTTGAAAATCTCCTTTTGAATGTTAAAGCAAAACTAAAACCGATGCAGATAGGGCACAAAACAGGAGGTTTTTATTTCGACAAACAAAATAGGATTTGGACTACCAGCCTTTCCAGGGGTTTATTTTATTACCCAAACCTGCAGATTTTATCATACACTGAACTTATGCCTGAAAATGAGGGTGTTATATCGATGCTTCGCAAATCAGATGGCTCAATAGTTTGTTCAGGATTAGGAGCTAAGGTCGCCTACTTTTCAAAAAATAAATCACCAAAACCCGACAATCGATTTTTAGTAAACTTGCGAGGCAGGTCTAAAATGAAGGTGTACCCGTCAAGAATTCCTGGCCAAATATTCTTCGGAGGTGAAAATGGATTGTTTACGATGAATGATGGAACGATAACAGGCTACTTTCCATTTGGTGTGAAGGCTCTGGTGGAAACTGACTCGATGTTGTGGATAGGTTCGTCAACTACTGCATTCAGACTTCCTAAATTGGGTTTGAGCAAATTTAAAATGCCTGTTCCAAAAGGTTTTAGTGTTCCGGAGAATGCGTTTTTACAATTCATTGGGCAACGAAGTGTCTTGCCGGGAAAAAGAATTTTTGATATGGACTCAGACTTGCAAGGCAATATTTGGTTTGCCACCAACCGTGGCATTTTTAAGTTTCACGAAAAAGAAGGCAGGAGTTTACCCGCAATGAATGGTTCAGATATTTGTTTCAGACATGCCTCAGCGTTAAAAATTTGGAAAGGAAATATTGTAGTTTTTGCCTCAAAAGGTATTGGCTTGTCTTTCTTGTCTGAAAACAAGGTGTTCACCTTGCCATTTATGAAGTATTTTCAGGGAGCAGATATACAGAGAATCAGAATTTACAACGATTCACTGATTTGGCTTTGCACTGCAAATGGCCTTTTTTATCTCAGACCTATCGAAGGTCATTTGAAGTTTCAAATTGGTAAAATCACCACACAGAATGGGCTCATTTCTAATGCCGTGAACGATGTTTGGGCCGATGCAGATGAAATTGTTGTAGCATCAGACCTTGGTCTCACCTATCTTCCAACCCACCTGGCTTTCAAAAAATCAGATCATGCATTGGTGCCATTTAATCCAACTTTGACCATCAATGGTCAACAAGTTTCTAAGGTTGAAGTTCGCATAGCCAATCTGATTGAAAATGCTACAAAAATTGAACTGAGTTGGGGCTGCCTGGATTTTGAAAGTTATGGTCTTCATGCATTCAGATATCGCCTAAATGGCAGAGAATGGACGAAAACTTCACAGTTTAAAGCAACTTTTAGCAATTTGGCTGCTGGGTCTTATAGTCCCGAACTTCAAGCCAAAATTGAGGGTGAAAAGTGGGGCTCAGTAGTGCAGTTTCCAGCCTTTGAAATTCTGCCTGTATGGTGGAAAAGAACCTGGTTTTTGCTGTTAGTTTTTATTTCAGGTCTTTTCTTGGCAGTGGGTATAGTAGCTGCTATTTTGAAAGAAAAGCATGAAAAAGAATTGCTCGACATGAACCTGATAGAGGCCAACCTTAAAGCCCTTCGGGCTCAAATTAAGCCTCATTTTATTTTCAACGCCATCAATGCAGTGCAATACTTTTTTCTGAATAATAGGCATGAAGATGGGCTCGAATTTTTAAGTAAATTCAGCCATTTGATAAGACGTATTTTGGAGGGCTCTGAAAAGCAGTTTCATTCCTTGGAGGCCGAAATTAATCTAATTGAACATTACTTGAGCATAGAAAAGGAGCGTATTGGACTTGGCTTGAAAGTAAGTTTTGACATAGAGCAAAACATAGATAAAATGAAACTCGAAGTTCCAACCATGATGATTCAGCCCATTGTTGAAAACGCCATTTGGCATGGTATTGGGAAAAAGGAACTGCCCGAAGGAGAAATTCTGATTCAGATAAAAACCAGCTGTGTTTCAAAAGGACAATCAATGGCTAAGTTGTTGATTTCTATTACCGATGATGGAGTAGGCATGAAGCCAAAGGCCGATAAAGTTGGGTCGAAAACCTCGTTCGGACTTAAATCACTTCAACATAAGTTGGAACTTCTCAATAAAAAATATAATACTACAGCCTATCTTCAAGTAAGGAGTCCGGCATTTGTAGAAGCAAAATACCCGGGAACTAGAATTGAATTGGAACTGCCGATTCATTGGAACAAAATATGAAAATCAAAGCTATAGTGGTTGAAGATGAACAAGGTGCTGCTAACGCATTGTTAAGTCTTATTGCAATGTATGCCCCTGAAATTGAAGTAGTTGAACATGTGAAAAATGTAAAAGATGCCATAATCAGCCTTAATAGGAATGAACCAGATTTGGTTTTTCTGGACATGGACTTGAAAGGAGAAAATGGTTTAGACTTGCTCAAAGCTTTTGAAACCAAAGCCTTTGAGGTAATTATTACTACTGCCTATTCAGAGTATGCATTGCCAGCATATCAGTTTGCAGTAACAGATTATCTCATAAAACCCATTAGTCCAAGCCAGCTTAAAAGAGCCACAAGCCGGGTTTTAGAGCAACTTACATTAAAAAAGAAAGCACTTCAGGTAGATGGATTATATAGGAATATAATTTCATATCCTTCGGGATCTGAAGAAATACAAGTGCAGGTTGCGCAAATAATTCGCATGCAAGCAAGCCGAAATTATACATGGATACACCGGGAAAATTTACCGGCTTTTTTAGTGAGCAAAAATATTTCAAGACTAGAGACTGTGGTAATGCCATTTGGTTTTTTGCGTGTGCACCAGTCGCACCTGCTCAACCCCAGATTTATTGCTGCTTTTAATAAAAAACTTAGACAAATTGAACTCAAAGATGGGACTAGAATTCCCGTCGCTAGAGAAAAAGCCAAAGGCATGAGCGACATAGACCCCAACCATTTTCTAAAACCAAAATCAGGTAAATAAAATACTGTGCAGGTAGAAATATGCCAAAAAACGACCGGATGATAACTATTTTGACCGAATGATAATTGGTTGATTCATTTTTTGAAAATCCGACATTCATTGCACACAAGATCTAGTGCTTGGAACAAGTATAAGGCCTAAACAAAAATCTTTGTAGCTGCTGCTACAGTCAACTGTCTCTTTGTGTTTGTTTTTCCGGCTTGTGATTTTATTGCAGGCCGGATTTTTTTTGGCATTTATTGAACCCCTCCCCAATCACTGCACCAAAGCGAACGAAAAATAAGAGCTCTTTTTCATCAATAAGCAATGGTACCCGCAAAAATCATGGATTCCATTTACAGGATTCAGTCTATTGCTTTTTTAGTAAACCATTCTAAGGTTTTTAGACAAACCCCAATCCAATCATGATTTTCAAGGTTAACACTTTGACCTATTTTATGAGAAGAGCTTGTCTCATAAAAGACCGAAAGTTTGGGCATGCCAAACATGCATTCGTATGAAACTACAAGGGGGCAATGAATGCTACCTTTAAGTTTTGACAATGGAAGATCCAATGGTTTGGGCTAATTAACTCAATAACATGTTCATCATAGCAGGAAAATATTTCATAATGGTTTGAGTATGAATTACTCGTGACTTTACAATAAATTGTCTTTATAATGAAAATGACTTTAACTATGAATTTCAATTGAAATTAGGTTTTCAAAAATTGCAGTCTCAATTTTGGCGATCAAAATTGGTCATTCTTCATTTGAATCAAAACATTTATGAACTGGTTTTCTAAGTTTAATAATCGTCTAAACCATGTCCTTTTTCAAAAGGTTGATGCTACAGGGTTAGCCGTTTTTAGAATCTGCTTTTCTTTCGTTCTTATTTTGCAGGTAGCCATGTTTTTTCGTTTCAAGCACATGATTTTCGATCGGGTTCCCTTTGTGTATGTGGGGGAAATTGAGCCGAATTTAATGCTTGGCTTTTGGATGGCCAGTGTGGTGTGTCTTTTTTTAGGGTTGTTCACTAAACCTGCATCAGTGGTTAATTATTGCTTCGCTGTGTTGGTTTTAAGCAGTAATAAACAATGGGAGGTGCACGTTTTCTACTCTTATGTAGGCATTAGTTTTTTGATGATGTTTTTGCCCTTAGGCAAACGCTTTTCGCTCGACAACCTCATCGATAAATTTAAATATAGTAGCTCAAACAAGCTTTACGAGCCTAATTATCTGGTTTCTGCAGTTAACTATATTGCCCCGATTTTTATCGGAATCGGCTTCATGTATTTTGATTCAGTCTTCTTTAAATTAGATACTTATATGTGGACCCATTCCATCGGTATGTGGATGCCTGCCACTATTCCTGCGGCCACTTGGGTTGATACATCTTTTATTCTAAACCAAGAGTATTTGGTTAAGTTCTTAAATTACTTTGTTTTGGTTTTTGAGGCACTTTTTATCATCTTGATGTGGAGTAAGCCTTTCAGATTGCCATTAGCGTTAATTGGGATTGGCTTTCATATTGGAATCGGCATCACTTATCCTATTCCATATTTTGCAGCTGCTTATATATCCATGTACTTGCTGCTTTTGCCGCTTTGGGTTTGGAAAAAATTAGGCTCTTTCTTCGAAAAATTTTGGCCATTTAAAACTCCTCAATTTCAAGTTGGAGATAAGGCAAGTTTGAATAAAGCAATTATATATGACCATTTTTTGGGCCCAAGACGGTTTTCGAATAATGACCCCAATGCCTTGCATGTGCTACCATCCTTGCCTGCAGAAACCTTTTACAGATGGCAATGGAAATCCATTTTTCTGATTGTTATCGGCCTCCAAATTATCATCAGTTGGTTTTCTCCTTATACCAAAACTTTAAGGCATGAAAACCCTTATAAGCTCATAACTGTTGTGACACACAGAATAATGGAGCCTCTTTATTTATCTTTGAGAGGTTTGTCAACTAAATACCTTGGGATTACTCATCATGGGGTATTTGTAGACCATCACTTTAAAGGTTTTAATCATATTTTCAGGGCAGAATTTGTTGATAATAAAGGTGATGTTTATCATGTTCCCATTTTAGATAAAAATGGTTTGGTAGATGATTTGGTAATAGAACAAACATGGAGAAATATTGCTTTTGAAACCATTACTCAATTTGTCCGCCAAGACATATTTGAGCCAAACATAAAGCTATTTTTACTTCAATATTTTTATGAATACAGGCCTAAAAATCGAGAAGGATATTTTAGACTTTATGGCAAGAATATTAAGGTAGCAAAAGAATGGGAATATGATATGCTCAAAAAGAACATGGAAGCTCCTTGGTTTAGTGTAGGTCAATGCCATTTCGAAGGCGACCAATTGATTTTTGATTGGAACCAAAACATGATTGACATTCTGGAAAAGGAGAAAAAAGATCCTTATAGTCCCTAGTTTTTTAACAAACTGAGATCCATGATGGCTTTTTGATCAACTATTTTTGACTATCAATTCAGTTTATAGAGATTTATTTTGGTTTGTACTTTTGATTTTAGCTTCATGTAGGAGCAGAAGTCATGGTAGCGGAAATGGTGTGGAGTAAAATGGCGAAATTTTTCCTTCAAGCGAATAACTTTAGAATTCAGCCTGAGGTATTTAAGCAGCAAATTGAAGTGCTTCATTCATAACAAAAGGCCATTTAAAAATTCACCAGGAAAAATTACTGACATTTGCAGGAAATAGCGAATTCGATAAAAAGTTGATTTTTGATTGGAATGAAGGAAAGGTTAAAATGTCGGAAGCGTGAAGGAATTTTAAGTAATGGTTGACATTCAAAAGCATTTTGCCTTATCTGGCTCCTCGGGCTTTTTAGGTAGACAAATAGTCAGGACCTCAAGCCCAGAATTTGATCTGATTTCTTTAAACAGAGAGCAAGATTTACCATCTGCAGACAGATTTGAGGCGGCATTACTCTGCCATGGTGCAGTAGCATCCGGAAAAGATGCTTTATCAGAGTTTACTCTTTTTAAAGGCAATGTAGCATTTACCGAAACCATCCTTCAGTATATCGATGCCAGACGCTTTGTTCTCGCCTCTACTGCTTCTATTGCAGGCTTTCAAAGTCAGCCTATTTCAGAAAGCAGTTTGATTAATCCGCCCAACAACTATGCTGTTTCAAAACTTTGGGGCGAAGATTTAATACGCCGGCAACCATCGCATGCCATTGTTAGGTTTTCATCCATCTATGGCGAAGGGATGCGTGAAAACACCATAATTCCCAATTATGTGAATCAAGCTTTGGACAAAGGAGAAATTGAAGTATGGGGGACCGGAAGCAGAAGGCAGAACTACATTCATGTTTCAGATGCCGCCCATATCATGCTCGCAGCTGCCAAAAGTTCAGAATCCGGACTTTTTCTTGGAGTAGGTGCCCAAGCGTACACAAATTTGGAATTGGCTGAAATAATAGCATCAAAAATCGGTGTGAAAATAAAATTTGTAAACTCAGATGGCTCATTTTCAGTATCTTACGAAAATTCGAAAACCAGAACTATGTTAAATTGGAAACCAGCCATTAGTTTTGAAGCAGGCATAGGCCAATATATTGAATGGAAAAAAAGACAGTTGTCGTAACGGGCATAGGAGGAAACGTAGGGCAGGGTATAGTCAGAAATCTCAGACACTCGGGACTTCCACTCCATATTATTGGCACAAACGTTACCGAATTTTCACCCGGCAATCATTTGGTCGACTCTTTTTTTAAAGTGCCATTTGCTTACGATGAAGGTTACACCCAAGCTATTTCAGATCTGGTGAGGCAAGAAAAGGTAGATTTGGTTATACCTTCAACCGATTATGAAGTATATTATTTATCCTTGAATGCAGCCCAGCTTGCTTGTCCTGCTGCAACTTCAGGGCCAGCAGCCGCAGAGGCTTATTTAGATAAATATCTTACGTTTCTCCACCACCAAAAGTTCGGCATTGCATTTTCCGAAAGTTTTTTGCCTTCAGAGTACAACGGACAGTTTGAAAAAGCCATTGCCAAACCTAGAAAAGGCCGAGGCTCTAGGGGCTTGCTGAAGTTAAAGTTCGACACTTCTGTTTTAACAGACGAGGAGTATATGGTGCAGGAAATGCACGAAGGCGATGAAATTACAACTGCAATTTACCGAAGCTACCTTAATGGAGAAATTCTGGGCTTAATCACCATGGTAAGGTCGCTCGAGAACGGAGCCACCACCTACAGCAAAGTAGTGAAGCAATACGATGAGCGTATGCTTGAAATGGCAAAGAGAATGACCCAAAATAGTGATTTGCATGGTTCGTTCAACATTCAGTCCATCGTGACTGCCAATGGTGATATACTTCCTTTTGAAGTGAATTGCCGAATCTCTGGTACCAATTCCATTCGAACCCATTTTGGCTTTGCCGATGTAGAATACACAGCTCGTGAGTTACTTTACGGACAACAAATTTCAATTCCTAAGATTACCTACGGCATTGCCCATCGGATTTTGATGGATGTGATTTACCCTGAAGCAGAACACGATAGCCAGTTGAAGGGTACTGCCAACGACAACTTTATTTTATTCTGATGATATTATTGTTCGACGCCGCCAATACACTCATTCACAAGCCACAATTGGCGGTGAAATTTGTTGAAACATTGGCAAAACACGGGTATTTGGTTGACATCAAAACCTTCAGATACCACCACAAGCTTTTGAGTGAGGCCATTATTTTCCCGGACAAAACCAGCCGTGATTTTTACCATTTCTTTAACGCAGAACTGCTTTACACATTGGGCATCGTACCGAATGAAGAATTGCTGGAAGAAATCTTTATAGCATGTTCTTATTTGCCATGGGAGCCTTTCGACGACCTTGATTTTATTGCAAACTGGAATGGCCAAATTGGTATTCTATCCAACTTCCATAATGGCCTTACCGATCTGCTGGGTGGTTTTTTTCCAGGCAGGTTCAATGAGTTGATCATCTCAGAAGCTTCTAAGTATCGAAAGCCTGATCTGAATTTTTATTTAGCGGCCGTTGATAAATTTGGCGTGCCCCCATCTGACATTTTTTATGTTGGCGATTCGCCAAAATTGGATCTCGAACCTGCATTAAATGCCGGAATGAATGCCTGGCTCATTGACCGGGACAATTTTTACCCGGCTTGCAAAAGAAGGATTGTATCATTGCAACACGTTCAGAATCTGCTTGAGGCATGAAAAAGCTATCACTTGTTGTTCCTGTTTATTTCGAAGAAGATTGTATCGATCAATACCTGGCCGAAACACTGCCTGTACTAGCAGGCTTAGGCATGGATTGGGAAATTGTTTTTGTGGACGATGGAAGCAAAGACAAAACTGCTGAGATCATCAAGACCTATGCTAACAGAGAAAGTCGTATCAAGTTGATTGAGTTTTCTTACAACCAGGGCAAACAAGCAGCTGTTTCTGCCGGAATTCAGCATGCTTCTGGTGAATATTTGCTTTATATGGATCCTGATTTGCAAGACCCTCCTGACGAAATCCCTTTGTTTGTGAATAAAATTCAGGAAGGTTTTGACCTGGTGTTTGGTATTCGAAAAGAAAAAATTGACAACTGGTTGAACAAACAATACTCCAAAATATTTTGGTCAACGCTCAATAATTTCACAGGTTTGGAGATACCCAAAGGATTGGCTGTGATGCGCATTTTCAACAGGAAATTTGCCAATAAGTTTCTTGAGTATAGTGAGCAAAATAGGTTTATCGAAGGTATTTTTATTCATGTAGGGATGAAACGAACCGAAGTAGAAGTGAGCCAACGGCAACGGTTTGCAGGCGTGAGCAAATTTAATTTCAAACGAAAAATGAAGTTGGCTTTCGATGCCATTTTCGATTTTTCGGAACTGCCTTTGCAGCTTGCTGTCAACCTTGGTCTTGCACTCTTTTTCGTTGGCATTTTTGCCTTGGTTATGATTGCTGTGCTCAAATTCTTTGTTTTTGACTTTGCAGCTGGTTGGCCATCCATTATCAGTGCCATCGTGCTTAGTTTAGGTCTTCAGCTTTTCTTTATTGGCATAGCCGCCATTTACATTGGAAAAATATATAGAGAGAGCAAACGGAGGCCGCTTTTTTCCATTAAAGAACTAACCAATTTCTCTTGAAAAGAATAGCCATTATTGGTTCCGGCGACTTGGGACAACTCATTGCCCACCATGCACCACAATGTGGAGATTTTGTGGTTGTTGGTTTTTTCGATGATTTTGCCGAGACAGGAAATGTAGTGAATGGCATTCCTGTAATAGGAAAATTGGAGCATGTGGAACGCTTTTTCAAAGAAGGGAAGTTTGACGAACTCATGTTAGGAATTGGCTACAACCACATGATTTTCAGGAAAGATACGTTCGAAAGGTTTGCAAAAAGTATCCCCTTTTCCAGGCTAATTCACCAAAACGCCTATGTAGACCATGCTGCGAAAGTTGGGCAAGGTTGCTTTGTTTTACCTGGTTGTACTGTAGATGCACATGCCGTGCTCGAAGACAATGTGCTGCTCAACACAGGCACAGTTATTGCCCACGACACTACAGTGGGTTCTCATTCATTTTGCGCACCTGCAGTTGCTGTAGCGGGAAAAACCCACATAGGCCAATGCTGCATCATAGGTTTAAATAGCACTGTTATTGATAATTTGGTTATTTGTGACTTCACGAGGGTAGCTGCTGGTGCAGTTGTAACTCAGTCTATTTCTGAAGCAGGTATGTATGCCGGTGTTCCGGCTGTTCTTAAAAAGAAGCTTGTGTAAATATGCTTGCTTGAATGTTGTTTTTCAAGCTTTTAAACTTGAATTTCCAACAATCGATGTCTTTATTTACCAAGCAGCTCATTACCTTGTTTTTATGATTTGGAGGTGTTAGGCAAAAGCAGAGATTACAATTAAAGTGAAGAGCAATTTATATATACTAATCAAAGAGCATAGAAAATTTGAAAATGAAACGTAATTAAATCAACTTCGTACTACAATCCAAAATCAAACATTCTGTTTTTTTCAAAATTTCAAGGTAATTGATTATGAAAAACCTTTTGTC
>JBBRCC010000019.1:0-52646 GCA_038205175.1 Cytophagales bacterium
ACAGAGTTTGGCAAGTTTGGCGATGTGCTTAAAAAAGCACAAGAGAAAATAAACAAAGCCAGTGAAGACATTGATGAATTGGTTGGATCAAGAACGAAAAAGATAAATGCTAAGTTGAAATCGTTTGAAACCATTTCAGCAACGGAAACGAAATTTATTTTGAATACTAATACCGAAGATGAATCAATTGACGAAAATGAGGAGATAAATTGATGGATATTTATTTCAGACCCCATTCAAGCAGAATTAAAGAGCAGATATTCTTTAATTCGATTAAGGAAGCAGTCCCAGAAGCGAAACACATTCAGGAAAACTTTTCTTTACCATGTTCATTGATTGGCGGATTGCTTAACCGAAATGAAATAATTGAACTTCTTGAAAGCGATTCGTTACTTCCTAGTAATAAAATAAAAATCTGCATTGAGGAGCTTAAACTATTGCCGAAAGAACTTTGTATTGCTAAAAGTATTGCCAACATGAGTGTTGACTACGTAATTTCAAACGGTAATGAAAAATTCTACATCGAATTTCATGAGACACAGCATAGGAGTTTATCAGTTAATAGGTCTACTCTAATTTTCTCAAAAGATTTAGTTGAGTATAGAATCCCACGATTTCTTCAAAGGTTTCTTAGAGATATTTGGAGGTGGAAATATCTTGACAACTACAAAATAATATGGTTTGATTGGTTTGATGCAAATCCGGAAACTATAATTGATTTAACTTCAAAAGGGAAAAGCGAATATTATTTGTCTAACAAATTTTCCTTTAAGGATTTTTATAAGTAGAAATTTAAAATACCATTAAACGGAGAGTGCTTACTACATCTTTAACAGAATCAATCACAACATCAATTTCTTTTTTCGTGTTGTATTTACCAAGAGAAAAACGGATGCAATTAAAAGCGGCAGTTTCATCCAAACCCATTGCAGTAAGCACATGAGAAGGTTCAATAGATGCAGATGTGCAAGCACTTCCATTGCTCACAGCATTTATAGGTAAATCATTATCTGTGTTGCTTAAACCCATAATGACAGCATCGGAATCCGCACCACGAAATAATAAATTGGAAGTATTGTAAAGTCTGTTTTCAATATTTCCATTGACAGAAGTTCCATCAATTTTAAGTAATTCGGTTTCTAAGTAATCTCTCAAAGCACATACCGATTCTCGGTATTTAAACATTTCCTTATGTGCTATGGAACAAGCAGCACCTAAAGCAACAATGCCCGGCACATTCAGCGTGCCGCTTCGCATGCCTTTTTCATGGCCGCCACCATGAAGTAAGGCAGGTATTTTTACACGATTCATTCTTTGACGAACAAACAAAGCACCGACTCCTTTTGTAGCATTAAGTTTATGACCGCTTAGACACAATAAATCAATACCTGATTCATCAACATTGACGGGCATTTTGCCAACAGCTTGTGTAGCATCAGACATAAATAATGCGCCAAAACCATGAGCCAATTCAGCTATTTCCTTTATCGGTTGTATGACTCCAGTTTCATTGTTGGCAAGCATTACAGACACTAAAATAGTATCAGCACGCAACACAGTTTTGAGTTCCTTTAAATCAATCAAACCATCGGCCTTTACAGACAAATAAGTAACCTCAAAACCTTTGTTTTCCAAATATTGACAGGTATCTAAAACAGCACTATGTTCGGTTGAAACAGTTACAATATGCTTGCCTTTTATCTGGTAATTTTCAGCAACACCTTTTATGGCAAGGTTTATCGCTTCTGTTGATCCGCTTGTAAAGACGATTTCGTGTGACTCTGCACCAATTAATTCCGACACCTGAATTCTTGCAGCCTTGATAGCTTCATAAGCATGGACACCAAACTGATGTGTGCTATTTGCATTTGCGAACTCATCGGTAAGAAAAGGCATCATCGCATCCAAGACCCTTTTATCAATTTGGGTTGTTGCGTTGTTATCTAAATAAATGACTTGTTTTTTAGCTTCCATTTCTATTTTACAAATTTATGAATTTGAAGGGTTCTTTCGGCAGCCAATTACTAAATCAACTTAACAAGATGCCTGCTAGTATTTAAACACATTTACCAAAACCTCCAACAGGGTTGCTTTCTTACGAACACAAATCACCGCTCCTTCTTATGCGGCCTGTATTGGTTTTCTAAATGCATTTCTCAGCGTTTATATTTCTCAGCATTGGGAAGCAAAAACCAAAGCTTGCAAACAACTTCTCCCCTATCGCCAAGCCCCAACTCGTGAGGTCAAAAATGAAATCTCACACAACATAGTGTTTCCGCCACCTACTCTTGCAGCCTTTTAAGGTTTATTCCTTCTGGTCGGCGAATGATGATGGGCACTTTTTCGACTTCAACCGAACTGGTGTCAAGGCCATACCATTTGGCATCGGAGGTGGTGATGCTTTTTATAAGAAAGTACGCTTCCATAATCAGCCTTTCTTTCCAATTGAGCTGATTTTCGTAGGATAGGAATTTTTCGAGCACCACAAAACGGAAATCGCCGGTGATGTTGATATTTCTGAGAGAAATATAACGTGAGGTGATCTCCACTTCATGGTTTTCCACCATTTCTTCCACCACTTTTCTAAAAAACAGGTTGATGCGTTGTTCGATGCGAAAACCGAGTTTAAACGTTACCCTAAAAATATCCTGGTTGTGCAACCTGTCTACTTTGTAATCCATGGTGTAGGGTTCGTCGGTTGTGTCTACGTGTATAAACCAATAGATGTCGGCTCGCTTTGGCCGTTTTTGAAACATGGAATAGATGATCTTGTTCTCTACTTCGTCAACCCTGTTGCCGCCCGTCAGGTACACCAAATGTGTGGCATATTTGGCAATGGATTCATCCCGGCTTAGTTCCCGAATGGCCTGGGCATATTTGCTCACCGATACATATTCTGTGAGTCGCTTTTTGATGCTGAAGGCAAAATACCAGATAAACATCACAGCCAATAAGAGGGAACTGATGAGCATAGAAATGTAGCCTCCATGCGTAAACTTCATGAGGTTGGCTATGAGAAAACTACTCTCAATAACCAGGTAAACTACAAAAATGATGAAAACAATGAAGCGGTTGTAGTGTTTGGCAGCCAGAAAATAGCTCAATAAAAATGTAGAGCTGAGCATGGTAAGGGTGATGGCCAAACCGTAAGCAGCTTCCATATTGGCCGATTCTTTGAAATACAACACCACCAAGATACAACCAGCCCAGAGCAACCAATTTACGCTCGGCACGTATAGCTGTCCCTTCACATTGGACGGATAAATGAGTTTTACTTTTGGCCACAGGTTTAAGCGAATAGCTTCTGATATGAGTGTGAAAGCACCAGAAATCATGGCCTGACTGGCAATGATGGCGGCCAGGGTTGCTATGCAAATGCCAGCCAATAAAAACCAATCGGGCATGATAAGGTAAAACGGATTGTCGTTTTCTCCCAAACGTTTTCCTAAGTGTTGCATAAGCCAGGCACCTTGCCCAAAGTAATTGATGAGCAGGCAGGCTTTCACAAAAATCCAGCTAATTCTAATATTGCCACGACCACAATGCCCCAAATCGGAATAAAGCGCCTCTGCGCCTGTGGTACATAAAAATACAGCCCCAAGTAACCAAAAACCTCCTGGATATTGGGTGAGTAAATGAAAGGCATAGTATGGGCTTAAAGCCTTGAGCACGAAAGGATTGCTATAAATACTTATTATACCCAATGTGCCCAGCATCACAAACCAAACCGTCATCATGGGGCCAAATGCGCTGCCAACAATGTTGGTGCCAAACCTTTGCATTACAAACAGAAAAGTAAGAATGACAAGTACAACCGGTATGGTATCGAAATTGGGGTAAATAATGCGGAGACCTTCCACTGCAGAACTTACCGAAATAGGCGGCGTAATGATGCTGTCGGCAAGCAATGAGGCCCCTCCTATCATGGCAGGCACCACCAGCCATTTGGCAAAGCGGCGAACAAGGGCATACAACGCAAAAATTCCACCTTCACCGTTGTTGTCGGCCTGCAAGGTGAGAATCACATACTTGAAGGTTGTTTGCAGTGTGATGGTCCAAAAGATGCAGGAAAGCCCGCCAAGCACAAGATCTTCGGAAACAATGTTTTTGCTTAAAATGGCTTTTAACACATACAGCGGAGAGGTGCCTATGTCGCCATATATAATACCCAAAGCGATCAAGAGGCCGGCTGGGGTAACCTTGTTCAGGTGATCTTTTTTTTGTTGCATTGAATCCGTTAACCAGGTTGCTGTGTCCGTTTTGGTGTGGCGAACAACCCGGTTTTACAAGGAGAACGCAAATAATGTCAATTGATAAATATCTGCCAAAAATTATTGGCTTTCATGTTCATACATTTGAGAATACCCAGGTACGGATGCAACCCATATCTCGTTTTGGATTGTAGTCAAAGCTTTAATTTATCATTTTAACGCATCTTTTTATTTCAATTTTCTTAATTGCAGCATGTTTGATTTTCTGATAAATCGAAGCTCGATTTTGCATGCATGGCGCTTGTTTATTATGGCAGGGCTCCTTTTTTTTTCAATTGGAAAAGCGGCAGCACAGCAATCGAGAAAAGTAAGGATTTTGTTTGTGCTCGATGCCTCGGGCAGCATGAAGGCTGGTTTTGGGAATGAATCGAGAATGGTTGTGGCCAAAAAAATTCTTGGCAGCCTCATTGATTCACTATCAGGTATTAAAAATTTGGAGCTTGCATTGCGGGTATATGGGCATCAGGCTGAGGTGAAAGACAACAACTGTTCAGATACCCGACTCATGGTTCCTTTTGCCCCAAACAACCACGCTAAATTGAAGGCGACTTTGTTGGCCGTTGAACCCAAAGGCGTTACACCTATTGGCTACAGCATTGAAGCAGCTGCAACCGATTTTCCAAAAGAGGCGGGCGTTCGAAACTTGCTTTTGCTCATTACAGACGGGCTTGAATCTTGCGGCAAAGACCTGTGCGCCATTGCCAAAAAGCTGGAAAGCAACAATGTTTTTATGAAGCCATACATTGTTGGCTTGGGCGGAGACAAACAAATGGCCTCATCGTTTCAATGTTTAGGGCTCTATTTCGATGCCAACAACACCAGCACTTTAAAATCTGTACTGTCGAACATAGTGCGCAAGGCACTTGGCAAAACCAGGGTTTTGGTTGAATTGAAAGATCACGCAGGAAACCCCATCACCAACCTGAGCCTCAGCTTTTTTGATGAAAGAACCGGAAATCTTGACCACCAAATGGTGCACTTTCGGGACAACCTGAACAGAACCGACACCATATTTGACTTGGCAGGAGAACGAAAGTACCGCTTGCATGTGGGTACCCTTCCCGAGTTAACCAAAGAAATTTTTGTGGAAGAAGGCATGGTCAACAAGTTCGAAGTCGTGGTTTCAACCGGATATCTTACCATAAAACACACAACTTCTTCGCCCTATGGCAAACTGAATACCCTCATCAGAAAGGGTGGCGAAACCTTAACCAGCAACATACAAGGACAGCCTACCAGACTTTTGAGTGGGCGCTACGACCTGGAAGTGCTCACTTTGCCCAAAACTGTGATGACGGATATTAACATTGTAGCGGGGAAAAACATCACGGTAACCATCTTGGAGCCAGGTATTCTCAATATTCCACAGCAAATACCGGGTCAAGGCGACTTGTTTTTTATACCTGCCAAAGGAACGCCCCAACTGATTCACCATTTGGAAAATACCCGGATTGACCTTCCTTTGCAGCCGGGAAATTATTCCATAGTGTTTAAACCCTTAAAAGCTTTGGGTTCCAGGTTTTCGGTAGTTCGAAAATTTAGCATCGAAAGCGGAAAAATCACCTCGTTTAACCTGATTTAATTGCACTTAAAATGACTGAATATCCTGTTCTGGGAAAAAAAGATACCCGCTCTGGCTTTGGCGTTGCCATGGTGGAGCTTGGCCGAACAAACCCAAAAGTAGTAGCACTCTGCGCCGACCTTATTGGTTCGCTCAAGCTCAATGATTTTGTGAAGGAATTTCCTGATCGATTTTTTCAAATAGGTATTGCAGAAGCGAATATGATTGGTATTGCTGCTGGCCTCACCATTGGTGGCAAAATTCCGTTTACAGGAACATTTGCCAATTTTTCAACTGGTAGAGTTTACGATCAAATCAGGCAAAGTGTGGCCTATTCGGGCAAAAACGTAAAAATTTGTGCTTCGCATGCAGGCATTACTTTGGGCGAAGACGGTGCCACGCATCAGATTCTGGAAGACATGGGCATGATGAAAATGCTGCCCGGCATGACAGTAATCAATCCTTGCGACTACAACCAAACTTATCAGGCCACTTTGGCCATTGCTGAGTATGATGGCCCTGTGTACTTAAGGTTTGGCAGACCTGTTGTTCCTGTTTTCATTCCCGACGATATGCCTTTTGAAATAGGCAAGGCGATCAAATTAAATGATGGTTCTGACGTGAGTATTTTTGCTACAGGCCATTTGGTTTGGGAAAGTTTGCTGGCTGCACAACAGCTTGAAAACGAAGGAATTTCGGCAGAAGTGATCAATATTCACACCATTAAGCCATTGGACAATATAGCCATTTTGGCTTCCATCGGCAAAACAGGTTGCGGAGTATCTGCTGAGGAACATCAGGTAAATGGAGGACTGGGAGACAGCATAGCCCAATTGCTGGCTAAATATGCACCCAAACCTTTGGAAATGGTGGGTATGCAAGATTCGTTTGGAGAAAGCGGCACGCCTGCGGCACTTATGGAAAAATATGGCCTAAATGCTGCTTCTATTGTAAAATCAGCCAAAAAGGCGATTTCCAGAAAATAAGCAAATCCACTTCTACAACTTAAACTGTACTGAAGCTTTTACGCCAAAACGCTTGATGTTGGGCTTGTCTAGATAGGTGAGCCTGTGCACAAAATCGATGCGTAAAAGCCTGAAGATGTTTTCAATACCATAGCCAACCTCCATGTATGGACTGCGACCTAAGGACTGAAACTGAGTTGAATTTGTGACTGGATTGGGCGGAATGATGTCAATTTTGTTTTGTGCCACACTGCCATACAAAACGTTTCCATGTGCAACCAATCGCCAGCGCAGTTTTTTAATGGCGGGAACGGAATTGAGCAAAAAGCCCTCGAAATAATGTTGGTAGTTGAGCGAAACGAACCGATCGCTGATAAATTCGAAATAGTTCATCAAGTTGTAGTTGCTCAAATTCATAAATGGCGTTTGGTTGCCCATGTGAGCCCGCAGCACAGGATATGGCACCACTGTAGGAACCAAACCACCCGTGGCAATGAACCTTGCATTTCCAATCAGGCCATAATTTACATATTGGATCACGGTGCCTGTAAACTTATGGTAGTTGAGGTCTGAGCCTAAAATACCTTTCACACCCCTGTCGTAGCGGAAAATCAAAACAGGGTATTTGTCGGGCCCAAGACTTACCCGGGAATTTTCATTTTGGATGTAAAGTTCATCTCGTCCGTAGCGAATTTCAGCAGAAAACTCAGAACTCAGAAAATCTTCCTTCAGCCCGGGCGAAGATTCAGACAAGGGTTTTAAATCTGGCAAATATGAAAAATTGAAAATATTCTTTACCGGATTGAAATTCTTGAATTGACCTGAGAGTTTTACATTTAGTCCCTTCACGAGCTCTGCTTGAAAGTAAACTTGGGTCGATCGTTGGTAAAACGGTCTGGAATTGGTGAGGTCGCCTAGTCTCGCAAAGGCAATGAAAAGGGGATTCGAAAAAACGGAATTATCGATTAAGCCCAATTGCTCCAAATCGTGCCGGGTGTCGAATCCAACAACGGTCCAGTGCTTTCTCGACAGAATTTTCTCTACACTCAGGTCGTATTTCCAGATGTTGTCCAGCGTGCCATAAGCCGCATATCCGCCAATGGTGAGCGACTTACTCCAAAGGTAATTTGTTTTGCCCCCGAGCCGTATCCGGTGACCTTCCACATTGTTGAACCCATACGAGTAGAGGTATGGCCCAAAGTCAAAGTAACCAACTCGCTGGTAGCCATTTACCACAATGTTGGCAATCTCTACGTAGGTTTTCACCACTGGCACATTGCGCAACGTATCGATCAGATTAAAGGCTTTTTTGTCTTCCACGGTTAGCGTGTCGTGCCGGTTTGTTTCCCAAAAGTCTTCATCTTTTAAAGCTGCTGATTCCTGTACCTCAACATCCTGGTCGAAGAATTTGACAAGCTTTGGCCGATTTACTTCTATCTTTTTGTAAGAGGTATAAAACTTGGCCAGCAAACCTGCCCAACTATCAGACAAGTCAGCAAAGTCGACCAGAATCCGATTTTTGCTGGGCAAGTAGGCCCCGGATTCAGTTCGTTGAAGTTCTTGCTGAATGGCAATTTTCTCAATAAAGTTGAGGTTAATTTTCTTCCCGGTTTTCACCTCCATTTGTAGCAAAGCGTAGTCATCCTTATTGATCCACATGGTGCCATAAAAGGCCAAATCCTGGTTTCTTTTGGGTTCAAATCGAATTTTGTAAGCAAAATTTCTCCCCATTTCCACACTATCGAGCAATTCATAGTCATAGTGTAAGTTCCAAAAATTTGAAATCGGCGATGCAAACTGTTTGCTCATGATGTTGAGCCAGTTGTTGTAGAAATTATACTCCTGAAAAGTAGTTCCAATCACTTGCGATACCGTGGTTCCATCTTCCACGCCAACGCCTCGAATCCTTGTTTTCCGAATGATTTCTTTTTTGAGTTTTGGACTGCTTCGGTAAAACACATCTGAAATGGTTTCAGAAATAAACAAGGGAATAATAGGTTTTCCGTCCTCACCCGCCAGTTTGTCCAAGCTGTCGATGGCTGCCAGTATTTTCTGAGCTGCTTTGCGCTTTTTGAATTTTCCAGAGATATTGTCTATGTCTACTTCAAGTTTGGTATAGGCTTCGTAGTTGTAGGCTTTCAAGTTACTCTTATCGTTGATAAACTTCCTGTCCATTACACGTCTCAAAATCTCCCAAGCCGGATTTTCGCCTGGGGTTATTACGATTTCATCCAACTTTACAGAGCTTTCTTTCAACTGGAAATTGATGGTTTGCTCCTCTCCTTTTCGCACTTTCTTCACCTTGGTCACATAGCCTATGTAGCTGGATGCCAGCGAATCAAGGGCCTGGTTCGACACAATTTTATAGTTTCCATCAAAGTTGGTAGTAGTGCCCATGGTGGATCCTTTGAAATACACATTCGCAAATGGAACTGGGTCGCCATTGTCGGCATCTGTCACTTTTCCTTTGATGATGGTACTTTGCGAAAAAGCAGCATGAAACCCCAACAAACAGACTGAAAGGACAATCAATCGAATGGTGCTTGCAAACAAAATGGGTAGATTTTTCCCGTTTAGAGCTGACGAAAAATAAAAAGTAATCTTCAAAACAAGCCGCTTCGTGTAATCTGAGGCAGTAAAGGTAGTTTATTGAAAGTATTTATCCTTTTAGCTTGGAAAAAGATTGTACGCTAGCTTTAACAGGTTTGAAGGTATGATTTCGAAAAGACGTACGTGCTCAGTTCTTCGAATTGCTTGACCTATTTCAGATAAATATACAGTCAGATATTAAAATAATAGATGCACCACTGCCTGGTTTGGCCAAAAGCAAACCAGAAATCCTGCTCCAAATCTAAAGTTGAACATTTGCTCAATGATGACTTTATTAAAATTTTCGTCCAATAAGTTGAGAACAAAAGACGAGGTCAAATTCAATTGTGGCTATTCCAAACTGAACAAATACCAAGAAAGGCTTTATGGCAAACAATAGCAATAAAATGTTGTCCCAAGAACAAAGGAAAAATCTCTTGGAAGTATTGCAAAGCCGCTTTGAGAAAAATATGCATCGGCATGCAGACACTACATGGGCAAATGTTTTAGAAAGGCTTGAAGTTTCTGAAAAACTATGGTCGCTTGCTGAAATGGATACTTCAGGTGGCGAACCAGATGTAGTTGGTTATGATTTACTTACATTAGAATACATATTTTTCGATTGCTCAACTGAAAGCCCCACTGGTCGTAGAAGTATATGCTATGACCAGGAAGCGCTTGCCTCAAGAAAAGAAAATAAACCCAAAAACAGCGCTGTGGGGATGGCAGCTAAAATGGGTTTTGAATTGTTGGATGAGGATCAATATCAATTTTTGCAGACGCTTGGAAGCTTTGACACCAAAACTTCCAGTTGGATTGAGGCCCCGCAGGAAATTAGGGCGTTGGGAGGTGCCATTTTTGGCGACTGTCCGTATGGCAAAGTATTCATTTATCACAACGGAGCCGAATCTTACTTATGCTGGTAGAGGTTTTAGAGGCTTGTTGAGGATTTAATTTCGAGCACATGATTTACTTTTTATCTTGATAATGCTTACATTTCAAGGGCTGCCTGGCATGTCTAAAAAGGAAAAGCACAATTTATGAATTACTATTTGAATGCCAGAAGTATTTAGTTTCAACCAATTTTCCGCATGCAACCTAAGTTTGCTCTCAGGTCCCTTCTTTCCGTTTTAATTTCAGGACTTTTTATTGTTTCTCATTCTGAAAAAACCCTTGCACAAGCAAGCAAACAAGACCTTCAAAAAATTTACCAATGGCTTTCTATAGAAAGTCGTGGATTCGACGATCTGATGGAATGCACAGAAAAAGTTGGGCACCGGCTTTCGGGCACCCAGCATGGACGAGACGGAGAAGAATTTATGATGTCCAAACTGAAAGGGTATGGGTTCAATCAAGTAGAGTATATACCTTTTAAACTAAATGTTTGGGAACGAAGTACTTGTGGATTGGAAATAGCGCCCATGAAAAGCGATAACTTTTCAACATTTCCTGCCATGTCTTTGGCCAATACGCCATCGGCAGACCTTTCTGCACCCATCATTGACGTTGGCAATGGTTTGCCTGCCGATTTTGAAAAAGCGGGTGACGATTGTAATGGCAAAATAGTGATGTTGAACATTGGCCTCGAAAATGCACCAGCAGGTACAAAAAACCTTCACCGATCAGAAAAAATGGCACTGGCGGAAAAAGCCAAGGCAACCGGTGTCATCATGCTTCATCCAAACGAAGGCAATAAACTGATGACAGGAACCGCTTCGCTTAAAGGAGAGTTAACAGGCATTCCTGCCATCAACATCAGCAAAGAAAGTAGCGCACAAATCAGAACATGGCTGAAAACAGAAAAATTGGTCGCCTTCATTAATGTGAAAAATAAATTTGCTCCCGGAGAAGCCCGAAACATCAAAGCAACCATTCCCGGTTCAGCCTATCCAGATGAAAAGATAATTGTTTGTGCCCACCTCGACTCTTGGGATCTTGGCAATGGAGCTACTGACAATGGTTTAGGCAGCTTCACCATTCTCGACATGGCCAGGGCTATCAAAAACATGGGAGTTGCCCCGGCCAGGACCATTGAATTTATTTGGTTTATGGGCGAAGAACAAGGTTTGAAGGGATCTAAAGCCTATGTGCAAACCCTAAAACAAAACGGTGGCCTCGACAAAATAAAACTGGTGATGAACTTAGATATGACGGCCAATGTAACAGGCATGAATAGCTTTGACTGGGCAGGGTCGAAAGCTTGGTACAAAAAGTTAAATAAGCATATTTTGGAGGCGGTTCCTTCATATCCGGGTGTGGTTCAGGCAAACCCCTGGCTCCACAGCGACCACCAGCCTTTCATGCTAGAAGGGATTCCAGTCGCTATTCCAGTGGGTCATTTGAATGATAAAGTACTGTCTTGTTATCATTCAGATTGCGACAATATGGAAGAGATTGACAAAACTTACATGCAAAATTCAGCAGCACATACCGCCATGTGGCTTTGGCTAATGGCGAACGAACCAAAAGTTCCGACAAAAAGATTGAATGACCGCCAAACACAGAAGTTTTTCGAAAAACATCACTTCGACGAGAATCTGAAAATTTCAGCAGATTGGAAATGGAATTGATGACGCACTTTTGTGAGTGAAAGCAAAACATACACAAATGGAAACTACAACTATTACTCAAACCGGCTTGCTCAGCAAAGAGGAAATCTCCAGTCTGGCAGATTACCTCACAAGCACTGGCGAATTTTTTATCCATACCCTCAAAGGGCTTACTGCTGAAGATTGGGTAAAAGTACCCAGCGATAATGGCTGGACCCCTGCAGAATGCGCAGATCATCTTTATGTAGTCGAACTTGCATTTAAACCTCAGGTCGATTCATTTTTAGCCACAAAAGCAGAGCCGGAAAAAATGGCTGCTGTAGAAGGCAAAGAAAATGCCATCAAAGCTGGGATTGAAAGCAGGGAACACAAAATAAAAGGGGCTCCAACCGAAAGGAAAGAAGCTTTCGATATAGACAAGGAAAAAATCATTGCTGAGTTTGCAGCTAAGCGGAAAGAAATGGTGGCATTTATTAAACAAGGCAAATCACCTGTAAAGGCGCATTTCACTTCATTTCCAGGAGTCGGCGATTTGAATGTGTATCAATACTGTATTTTTATTGGTGCACACACCATCAGGCATACTCTTCAAATCCAGGAAGTAATTGCAGAGTAGTTTTATACAGTAGGAACAAAAAAACCCGACTTTTTCATGTCGGGTTTTTTTATTTATTGAACTTAACCGGTGTCTTACCTGAAGGCCTGTCGGTAAGCAAAAAATCTATAGAACAGTCTGGTGGTAAATCGACTAAAGGCAAATTATCGCCTGTACCTCCGCTTCCACTATCGTCTTCATCATCGGGAGGATAGCGCCGATTCCAGTGCGCATACTTCGCCATCACCCAAATACTGAAAAGCAAAAGGGAAGTGAAAAGGAGAAAATGAATCCAGAACATTTGCATACTCGTTCCGAAAGTTAATTAATCGAAAACAAAAATGCCAATATCTCTACCTTTTAATGTCGAAATAATGGTTTGCTGTTAACCAAAATCAACACCTTTTGGTTTTCTATTTCATTATTTAACGTCTGGTAAACTTAAAAATGGAGTCTTGCCATCTGTGATAATCACTTTGCTATTGCCTGATTTGGCCAGTTCTACAAATGCTTCAATAGACTTCATTCTCAATATCAAGGGTGTCAGATTAGAATTTAATAACTCGTTGGCCTTCTTCTGTCCTTCTGCTTCAATGCGCAGTGCGTTTGCTCTACCTTCAGATTCCAATTCTATTTTTCGTTTAATAGCTTCTGAAGCTATGATTTGAGTTTCCTTGTCGGCGTTAGCCTGAATTATTTTTCTGTCAGCTTCTTTGTGTTCACGATCTTTCACAAATTCCATTCGCTGTGCTTCCTGTTCGGCGTTTAGTTTCTCCTCAATGGCTCTTGTGAGGCCAGGAGGGAGAGAAATTGATTTCATAAGTACTTCTTCTATTTCAAAACCTTTGCTACTGAGTGTACCCATCATTCGTTCCTTAATCTGCCTTTCAATTTCAGATCTTTTAGCACTATGCATGTCCTTAGCATCGAATTTGGCGCAAACATCGGCCGATGCAGATTTGAACACAGGAAATATCAAAACCTGTTCATAGTTGAGACCGACTTGCTGCAGCACCATTTTAAGTTTATCGCTTTGAACCCTATACAAAATCGAAATTTCAGACTGCACAGTTAATCCTTCTCTGGAAGGTAGACCTTGATTCACAGAAAGATTCACCGTTCGAATGGGTGTTCTGATAACCCTAACCAAAAATGGATTAAACACCAAAGGCCCGGCGGTGTACACTTTTTCCTTGATCCTGCCTAGTTTACGCTTCACCGCCACTTCGTCTTGCTGCACAACAGTGCACGAAGTAATTGACATGAGAATTAACAGAAAGGCACCCAATTGAATTTTCACTTTAAGCATGATTGATTTTAAAAATTTAGTTAATATTAGAGCTAGAATAAATAGCAAATTCTCCGTTCAAACAATTTAATCTACAATTAATTTATAGAGGCTTTTTCACACTGGTTTCTATTGATTTTGCCTGCAAACGTGAATATTTGATGAATGCCCCTATTTTTGCACCCCAATCGGAACGTGCGAGGCTGTAAAGGCCCGAACAGATGAGCAAGAAAGAGCAGATCGATCCAAAAAAACTTCCAAAACATGTAGCCATAATAATGGATGGCAATGGCCGATGGGCCAAAAGCAAAGGCGCCATGCGCATTTTTGGACATCGCAATGCTATTCAAGCTGTTCGGGATGCATCAGAATCTGCCGCAGAATTGGGCGTGGAAGTATTGACACTGTATGCTTTTTCAACCGAAAACTGGGGACGACCAAAAGAAGAAGTAGATGCGCTTATGCAATTGTTGGTGAGTACCATCAGGTCAGAAACCAAAACATTAAATAAAAACAACATCAGACTTGAAAGCATAGGCGACATTAATGCATTGCCTCAAAGTTGTCAAAATGAGCTGGTGGAAGCCAAAGAAATTACGGCAAAAAATAACAAGTTAACGTTGGTTTTGGCCTTGAACTATAGTGGCCGCTGGGAAATAACAAATGCTGTAAAACAAGCTGTCGATCTAGCAAAAGAAGGAAAATTGAATGCTGCCGATGTTTCGGAAAACTTGGTCTCTTCGCTCATGACCACAGCAAAATATCCTGATCCTGAACTCTTGATAAGAACTAGTGGCGAAATGCGGATAAGTAATTTTCTCCTTTGGCAAATCGCTTATACTGAATTGTACATTACCGACGTTCTATGGCCTGACTTTAATAAAGATTGCTTTTATGATGCTATTCTGGCTTTCCAGGCAAGGGAAAGGAGATTTGGAAAAGTGTTGGAAACCGAAAACCCTCCTGCTAAACGCTGAATGAATCGTATTAATTTCGCTACATTACTTATTCTTTTTGTTTTAATATCGCCCGTGCTTTCGGCACAAATCCGGTTGGGTAAGTCGAAAGAAGCAAGTATCAATATCGACTATGCAAATCCTAAAAAGTATGAAATTGGTGGCATAGAAGTTACCGGCATACAGTTTCTTGAGCCTAATGCCCTTATTTCAGTGAGTGGACTAAAAGTTGGGGATGAGATTGATATTCCCGGACCAGACATTACCAATGCCTTGAAAAAACTTTGGGATCAGGGCATTTTGGGTGATGCCCAAATCAATGTCACCAAAACAGATGGAAAGTACATTTTCTTAGAATTTCAGTTGAAAGAAAGACCCAGGCTCTCCAAGTTCAATATAAGGGGAGTAAAAAAGGGCGAGGCCAGCGACATCAGAGAAAAAATACAACTGATCCGTGGGCGTGTTGTAACCGATGCTTTGGTGAAAGGCACGCAAAACACCATCAAAAAGCACTTTACAGAAAAGGGTTTTTTGAATACTTCGGTCACCATTGTTCAAGTAGCAGACAGTGCACTCAACAACAGTGTTGTGCTCAGAATAGACATCAACAAAAAACGTAAGGTTAAGATCAATGAGATTTACGTTTTTGGCAACGATAACTTTAAGCGCAAAACCGTGCTTAAAAAGTTGAAAGAAACAAAGGAGAAAAACTTCTTCCGCATATTTAAAGCATCGAAATTTGTGAGAACCAAGTTTGATGAAGACAAAGAAAATCTACTTAATTTTTATACCAAAAATGGCTTTAGGGATGCCCAATTGGTAGAAGACTCGGTTTGGCAACACAACGAGAAAACCATTAATTTAAGACTCACCATAAGTGAGGGCACCAAATATTATTTCCGCAAAATAGATTGGGAAGGCAATTACCTTTACGACGACAAGTATCTTTCCAGTATTTTGGGCATCAAAAAAGGTGATGTCTACAACATGGATTTGTTGGAAAAAAAGCTAACGTTTAACCCTAACGGTTTTGATATCAGCTCTTTGTATATGGACGACGGTTACTTGTTTTTCCAAGTTGAGCCCAACGAAGTGTCGGTAGAAGGAGATTCTATAGATGTTGTACTTCGGATGAACGAAGGACCTCAAGCAACCATAAAAAGGGTAAATGTGCAGGGCAATACTAAAACCAACGACCATGTAATTTTGCGGGAAATTCGCACGGTGCCAGGCCAGAAATTTTCAAGAGCAGATTTGATCCGAACGCAACGGGAACTTTCGACCCTAGGCTATTTTGATCCGGAAAAAATTGGAATAAACCCGGTTCCAAATATGGATGATGGAACAGTTGACATCAACTATTCTTTGGAAGAAAAACCATCAGATCAGATTGAGCTTTCGGGTGGCTGGGGCGGCTTTTTTGGCTTCGTAGGCACCATGGGGCTTTCGTTCAACAACTTTTCGGCCAGAAGAATTACCAAAATCAGCGAGTGGTCTCCTTTGCCTTCAGGCGATGGACAACGTTTAGCGGTGCGTTTTCAAGCAAACGGAAGACAGTTTCAAACCTACAGTCTCAACTTTACCGAACCTTGGTTTGGAGGCAAAAAGCCCAATTCATTTTCCGTCGGCGCCAGTCGTTCTGTGCAACGAGGGTTTACGGCCAACAACGTAATTACCAGTAAACTGGCCATCAATGGCTTGAATGTGAGCTTGGGTAAACGCCTTCGTTGGCCCGATGATTATTTCAGTATTCTCTACTCGGTTTCGGTGCAGCAATATGAGTTGCAAAACACCCGACTCGTGCAGGAATCTACTTTCACTGATGGATTTGCTAATAGTTTAAACCTCATCACAACCTTGTCGAGAAACAGCGTAAACAACCCAATGTTCCCAACTTCAGGGTCAAATATTTCGCTATCTATGAATTTGACGCCTCCTTATTCGGCTTTCCGCTCCAACAATAATTTCTCTTCTGATGCTGCCCGATACAAATGGATAGAATTTCACAAATGGAATTTCGATGCATCCTGGTTCACCCCTATTGCTAAAAATTTAGTGCTTAACACACGTTCTCACTATGGTTTCCTTGGAAATTACAACAGAGCGATGGGCATCGGACCTTTCGA
The DNA here is from genome assembly GCA_038205175.1 of Cytophagales bacterium. Lineage (GTDB taxonomy): Bacteria > Bacteroidota > Bacteroidia > Cytophagales > Flexibacteraceae > JBBRCC01. The sequence continues at coordinate 16,901 of JBBRCC010000019.1, forward strand.
AAGGTTTAAAGTTGGTGGCGACGGCATTACAGGTTTCAACTTTATTGTAGGCTTCGACGTGATTGGTCTGCGAGGCTACGGCAACAATGCCATAGCACCTCGAGGTCAAGAAGCGGGTATTATATTCAATAAACATGTGGTAGAATTGAGGTACGCAGTAAGCACAAACCCGGCCGCCACCATTTATGTGCATACATTTGCAGAAGCTGGAAACAACTGGGGCAGGTATCGTGACTACAATCCTTTCAACGTTTATCGTTCTGCGGGAATGGGAATTCGAATTTTCATGCCTGCATTTGGCTTACTTGGCGTCGATTGGGGATATGGTTTCGACAGGCTAAATGGTTCAGACTTTCCGTTCCCTCAAAACAGAAGTCGCTCAGGCATTCACTTTATCATAGGCCAACAATTGAGATAAACATGGCTTTCATGAACATTAAAAAATATATTCTTTATTTTGGCCTTTGTCTGGCATGTTTGTTGATGATTTCAGGCAACCTTTTTGCGCAAAAATTTGGCTACATTGATTCCAAATTCATTCTAAGCAAAATGCCTGAGTACAAAGCAGCACAGGGCGAAATCAGTTCTCAATCTCAGAAATGGCAGAAAGAAATTGAAGACATGCGAACCGAAGTTGAAAAGCTTAGAAAAGAATATTTGGCTGAAGAAGTATTGCTCACAGACGATATGAAGAAAGAAAGGAGCGATATTATTGCCAAGAAAGACAAAGCTTCGAAAGAGAAGCAACAAAAAATTTTCGGGTTTGACGGACTTTATTTTCTGAAAAAACAAGAATTGGTTAAACCTTTGCAGGACAAAGTGTTCGAGGCAGTTGAAAAGGTTTGTAAGAAAAAGAAAATTCAAATCATGTTCGACAAGGCAGGAGACCTTGTGATGATTTACACAGACACCAAGCACGACTACACCGATTTTGTATTGGAGGAACTTGGGCTTGGTGATAAAGACGACACCATCGACAACAAACGAGGCAGTAAACAATAAGTATCAACAAAAATGAAAAAAGCAGCAATTTGGTTCTTTATCGGAGCCGCAACTTTAACAGGAAATTTGGCATTGGCTCAAGAAGCAAAATCTACAACGCCAAAAATCGGGTATACCAATGTGAACTTCATATTGAGCGAAAGTCCTGAAACAAAATCAATTACATCTCAATTGGAATCTGCTCAAAAGCAGTATATGAAAACCATTGAAGATAAATCGAAAGAACTGGAAGAAAAAACTGCGGCCTATCAGAAAGCGCAATCTACCATGCTGGAATCTATCAGGGCCGACAAAGAAAATGAGTTGAGAAACCTCTACAACAGCATCAAGACTTTGGAGCAAAATGCAACTGAAGACTTGAAAAAGCGTGAAAATGAGCTGGTGAAACCTGAGCTTGACAAAATCTACAAAGCCATTGAAGATGTGGCTAAAGACAAAGGATTTACCCATATCTTCAATTCTGACCAAGTATTGCTTTATGCGGTAGAAGACTCTGACGTAACAGATTTGGTTGTTGAAAAGCTAAACTACAAAAAGGGAGGCGCTTCAAAAACTACAAATCCAGGTCTTTCTCCAAAGTCCGCTTCTCCAACTCCTGCTGGACCAACACCTGCAGGGCCTAGAACCATTGGAGGCCAGAAAAAACCAAAATAACATTTGCAAAACCCGCTGAAAGGCGGGTTTTCTGTTTTAAAGCAATCAAGTGTCTGAACGAAGTTGAAATACATACTTCATCCAAACCCTTTTTATTTGAATTCGTTACTAATTTTACTTCCATGCTGAATCATACTGGAAAAAAGCGCAAGTACAAGCACAATGTTCAGTTGGCAGCAGTTTTGTCGCTTGTAGCAGGTTTGGTGAATATTGGAGGCTTGTTGAGCTTGAATGTGTTTACCACAAACGTAACCGGGCACTTTGCAAGTTTTGCCGATGAGCTCGTGAATGGAACTTATGTTTTGGCAGGAGGATTTCTAGTCTTTTTGCTGAGTTTTTTATTCGGGTCATTTACATCGGCTATTTCCCTGGAGTTGCTCGGGCATAAAAAACCCGCTTTAGCTCATATTTTACCTTTACTCATTGAAATTATCATACTTCTTTGTGTAGGTTTTCGCTGGGTTCCATGGGGCACCCCAAATCAAATGTTTATGGCGCTACTGCTGCTTTATGCCATGGGTATTCAAAATGCCTTGGTAACCAAAGTTTCGAATGCAGTAGTAAGAACAACACACTTTACAGGAATCTTTACTGACCTCGGTATTGACCTGGCTCACCTGTTCACTCAAAACAAGCGATTGAATCTTCAACTTGTAAAGCTGAACATCCTATTAAGAGTTACCATTATTTTGTTCTTTTTTCTGGGTTGCGTAGTCGGCGGCTTTATCTATCAGTCTTTAGGCCATAGTTTATTTATTGTGACAGCATTTGTGCTGATTCTGATGATTCTTATTGAGCAAATTTGGGACAGATTTTTCATGAGAAAAGTTGTTTAAATGCTTTCGGTATCGTTTGCAAAAAAGCTAAACCCATTCCCAGAAGTTCATTTATTGAATTATTGAGGCACTTTTGTAGAAAAAATAAAGTTAAGAAATTATATGTCAGACGCACCCATTTGGGATTTTGAAGCCGGAGAGGTCTTGTTGGTAAACAAACCCAAAACATGGACCTCGTTTGATGTTGTGAATAAAATCCGCTATGCAATAGGCATAAAAAAAGTGGGGCATGCCGGCACACTAGATCCATTGGCAACAGGTTTGCTCATCATTTGCACAGGCAAAATGACCAAACAAATAGATGGCTATCAAGCGCAAGAAAAAGAATATACAGGGATCATCTATTTGGGCAAAACCACACCCAGCTATGATGGTGAAACGGAACCTGACGCTGAATTTGATATTTCAGAAATCTCCGAGTTGAATTTTCAAGCCATCATCCCGCAATTTCTGGGCGAAATCCAACAAAAACCACCTATATATTCAGCCATTAAAAAAGATGGTGTAAGACTTTATGAACATGCTAGAAAAGGGAATGAAGTAGAAATCACCAGCCGGACAGTTTCAATTTTTGACCTGGAGTTTACCAAAATCTTATTTCCTGAAATCCATTTTAGGGTGGTTTGCTCAAAAGGAACTTATATCAGAAGTCTTGCCCACGACATAGGTAAAGCTTTGGGTGCAGGGGCATATTTAAGCGAACTTCGCCGCATCAGAATCGGCCACTTTTCAGTGGAAGGAGCATGGGAAGTCCAACAGCTTTGCCAAGAAATTAGGCTTCAAAGAGAAAGAATGGCAGCTGAAAAAAAATCAAACTAATGAAACAGTAGACTTAATCAGGTCGAATAAAACCTGCTGCGAAAACGGCTTTAGAACAACTTCACGCATACCACTGGCGAAAACTCTATTTCTAATTTCTGTGTCACTATCGGCCGTTAAGGCAATGACAGGCACCTGAATATTGATGTTTTTGAGTTCTGCCATAGTCTGAAATCCGTCCATACCTGGCATTTGTAAATCCAGTAGCACTACATCGAAAATGCAGTTTTTTGTCTTTTCAATGCATTCTTGACCGGATCTTGCTTCCACAACTTCGCATCCCCATTTTTTCAATATTTGACGGACTACAAAAATATTCAACTCATTATCGTCGACCACCAAAACCTTTAGTTTTAGCACTTGCTGATTCACTCTGTCGTGATTTGGTAAAGAAGCTATTGCACTGGCTTGAACAGACTCTGCTTGAAAAGAGAAGGTAAACTCAGATCCTTTGTTCAGCTCACTTTCCAATTCAATGCTTCCACCCATGAGCGAGACAATTTTGCTTGAAATGGCCAACCCAAGTCCTGTGCCTCCATAGTTGCGGCTTATCGAATTACTTTCTTGGGTGAAAAGTTGAAAAATTTTACTAAAATTTTCTTTCGCTATTCCTTTTCCAGTGTCGGCCACGGCTATACTCAATTGAACTTTCCCATTAAACATTGTTGTGGTTTCAAGCTTTATTGTCACACTACCTCTGTGGGTAAACTTAATGGCGTTGGCAATTAAATTATTTACAACCTGAGCCAGGCGAGTTGGGTCTGTATTGATCCACAAGGCTGATGTATTGGCTTCAAAGTGAAGTAAAATACCCTTTTCTTTGGCCTTAAACTGATAAGACTTTACTAAGTTATTGGTAAATACATGGATGTCTACCGGGATTTTTTCAATTTCTATTTTTCCGGATTCGAGTTTATTGTAGTCAAGAATATTGTTGATAAGCGAGAGCAAATTTTCTGATGTAAAATTCAAAAGTTCTATTTTCTCAAGCTGTTCCGGCGAAGGATTGTCTTCCAACAGTAGCTGAGAAATTCCAATCACAGCATTCAGCGGTGTTCTGATTTCATGACTCATGACCGAAAGAAAATCAGACTTTGATTTCAAAGCCTCTTCTGCCAATTTCCGGGCTTCCTTCAATGCTTGCTGGGCTTCTATTTGGTAGGTAATATCATATCGGATACTCAAGAATCGGGTGGGAATGTTCTGCTCATTAAAAAACGGAACAATGGTATCTTTCATCCAAAGCTTCTCACCTGATTTACCTTGTAGCGCATATTCTCCCTTCCAAATGCCACCTGCAAGTATGCATGACCAAATGTCCCGATTTATTTCAGGATTATTACTCAGCAAAAAATGCCGGATGTCGGAGGTATTTAATTCTTCAAATCCGGTAATGCTTTTCAGTTTATCATTCACATATCGAATTTGCCCGGTTCTATCGAAAAGCACCACCATGGCAGCGGCATCAATGGCCGACTTTAAATCTTTCAGTTCTATAAACGACTCTTTGGAACTTAGCTCCAAGGTGCGTTCCAACTGTTTCAAATCTGATTCAAAATCCTGATAAGCGTGATTAACGGCTTCAAAAAAGTTCATAAAGCCTTCCTGACCAGCCCAATTTTCAGGAAGGTATTTGGCCAACTGTCTGGAAAGTAACCGATGAAAAACCGCTTGTTGCAGAGATTCCATGTTCAACTTTCCTTAATTGTGGTTATAGTCATGGTTTGGTTGTGTAGTTCACATTTGGCATCTTTCGAAAAAGGGGAAATTTCGCCATAGCTGTAAAAACCTGTGGTAAAAGCCTTATCTCCTAATTTTTTCTTCACAATCTCTATTTCTTCTTCTACCAGTTGCTTTAAAACCAACTTTCTCCCTACACAACTAATGAGGATAGAAAGATAATCACTTTCGCTTTCACTACCTTCAGATGCTTTCACAGCTGCTTCTTCAGCACCTGAAATCAATCGGTCAAAATTGGCTTTCATGAGTTTTACATAAGCACCTTCGGGTACATCGCCAGCAAAAACCAGACTTTGAGTATCTTCATTGATATTCAAAATAGTTCTCACAAGAGGCTCATCGCTTGGGTTTATGCGCATACTCAACGGGAACAAAAGTCCAGAAGCTGGCAAATTTTGAGCCTGATCGCCCAAAAATGACTTGTAGAGTGCAAGTGCAGGCGAGTGATCTATTTCAAATACTTCGTTATGAATAGATTTAGTAACCTGACGTTCTATGCCAAAAGAATCCCAACCACCAAACGACCCATAGCCAATTTGTAAGTGATCGCCATACAGACCAAAGCCTGCTATTATATTTTCTGCGGGTTTTCCAAATTCATTGAACACCAATGTTTGTTTGAATAATGCCCCATCGGCAGCCAACCCTCCTGTAATGTTTACGCCGGCAGGCAATTCGCTTGTCAGACCTTTTACCAATTGCGTACCGTTTACGTGTTGACCGTCGGTAAGTACAAAAATATGTTTCAAGCCGGGCTTGATCAGTGATTTTACCAACATTTTTCCATAGGCCTCGCAATCTTCAATCGAAGGTAGGTTCATGAACTCAAAGGCTAAACTGGTTTTTTCAAATTCAACAGCTGTAGCTACTATGGATTGGTCTTCAACCCTTTGACCCACTATTTCTCCCGCAGTACTGCAACCAAATAATTTTGCTTTTGGAAACATGGTCTGCAATGAAGTCAAGGCATTCTGATTTTCTGAAAGCATGTCTCGGCTACCAAAAACAAGTAAAATTTGACTTTTAGGAAGCTCTTTTTGCCCCGAAATATGTTCCCAGTTTTTTCCCGAAAAGGAGATGTATTGGCTAAGTTTCATTGATTTTAACGCTGCGTTTAAAAATTCTTTTGCGACTAATTTTCGTTAAGCAAAGAGGCCATAACTAGTTCAAGATAAATCATAATTTCGCTGTAGCTACAATCACTTGTACCTTTAGGTTAAAAATCGAATAAATTTGTTGGCTAAAAATATACTCCGCCTTTACTAAAATACATCTATTATTTGCAAGATGGCAATGTTATCTATTAATTTCAGCCTTGAAAACTCAGGACAAAACAAGAAACTCAATTTTAGCACAATGAAAAAAACGCTATTTCTTATTCTTTCTCTAGTGGGCATAAGCTCAATGATTAGTGCCCAAAGCCTGGATATCGTCTACATGTCAGACGATTCAAAATTTGCAGGTACTGTGCAGGAAGTAAGCAGCAGTCAGGTAAAATTTCTGCCAGACAACCCAGACGAAAAGTCGGCAAAAGTTAGAAAAATTGAGCGTTCAAACCTCACATTAATCATGTATGGAAATGGCTCATTTTTAGCTTTTCCAAACAATTATAAAGGAACCACTCCCCCACCTGAAAATGTTCATGCCGACGATTGGTTGCTCACAACAGGTGGTGAAGTTATTGCATGCAAAGTGACTGATGCTGAAGCTAACCCTATCAAATTCGACTTCACTGCTAACGATACAACAGTAGCCTATTTAATACCCGGGGATAAATTATTGGGCATTTTGTTTGCAGAAGGAAAACATCGGTTTTACAGTAAACCAGGTGTGATTTCTACACTGTTAAGAAACAAGAAGATGGCTACCAAACCATCGCTTGCCAGTTTAGGTGCCAATTTGGCCAACAAACCCCAAAACGACCTTGGCAATGAAATAGACCTTGACAATGCTTCATTTGAACAATTTAAAACAAAAGCTTTGCAAAAATCTGCTGACTTGGGCAGGTATCTGAATCAAATATCCAATAAAAGCACAGACTTCCAGGATGCCAACAAAGCAATCAACAATGCCGTAGAGCTGTTTGTGAGCGAAGATGCCACGGTGGAAATCAGTAGCTCCAGCGCTTCCATGAAGTCAAGGCTAAAAATCAGAGAATATCTAAATAAGCTGAAGCTTTTGAAATATTCGAAAGTGAGCATTGAATGGACAGACATTTATTATGTGAGCAACTTGCGCAAAGGACCAGACGGAAACTACTATGGTGTGATTTCACTTCAACAAAAATTCGAAGGCTATCAAGAGGGCAAAGTCGTTTACAGTGACATTACAAGAAAAAATATTGAAATAGTATTGAAAACATATCGCAAGGAAGTAGAAGGCGAATCTTTGCTGCTTTGGGATGTATTTTTGTCTGACATTGGCATAAGCCAAGAAAAAAGCTAAGCTAATTATGAGGAAGTTAATTTTATTGCTAACCTTCTGTGGGTTGTTGGGTGAAGTATTGGCTCAAACCAGCATTTCAAAATCTTATCAGGAAACATTTGCCTTTGAGGTAAAAACCGTTGACGAATTTTTTGAAAGATTTAACGATGAGTCTACCACGCTAATCAAAGACTACATTAAGAAAAACTATCCTGGCAAGACTTTTTCAAGGTCAGAACTGATCAAAACTTTATTCAACTACACCAATCCAGCATGGGAAGCCGAAGTAGCCGATGCTTTCGTAAAACGGGTGGTAGACAGTACTCAATATCTACTTTTTTATGACGATGAGTGGTTTGCCAAGTGTATTTGCTCGGTTACCTACAAAGGAAAACCGGAAAAAGTAACCATCATTATGCAACCATACCAAGACTTCACAGGCGGTGCAAAATGGACCATTCGAAGCGCTTATGCACCCTTTTTAAAATTGCCACAACGCCGTGATGCCAAAAAGTTTCTAAACCCGATAAGCCATGCAACAGACTTTATGGGTCTGGCAAAGGCTATGGAAGACAAAATGAACATCACCAGCTATTTATATGAAGATTTTAAAGAAGACAGGCTTGCCTACTTTGTTTCCGAACTTATGAATGGCAACGTGGTGTTTTTACAAACAGACAGGATTGCTTACCACATGCTTCAAATAAGTGGCTGGGCCTTAACTGTGGAACAATTTCGTCGTCAGGGTAAAAACAATGGTTGGCTTATTAGTTCTGTTTCAAAACTTTCGCCTGAACAAAAAGAGAATTACAAAAAGAAGATTCTCTACATTGACAAAAACGAATGATCAAGAATTCCTGGATTTTTTTACTCGCACTAGCGTTATTGGCTCCCTTATTGGGTAAAGGGCAAACCCTGAGCCAAAGAGACCAAAATGAAGTAAAAAACAGGAGTATTCAACTGTTGAAAGAACTGGAGTTGTTGATGAACACCATTGCCAGCAAAAACACCAGTAACAGTGAGGTTGAAGAACTTATCAAGTTTTCATACTCAGACCCTTCCAACAGGTTGTTTTACGATGAAAAATCTGTTTTGGAAGACGACATTGTTCCTGGATCTTCAGACTCCGCAATAGTGAAAGATGTTTCTGTGAGAAAATACATGAGCGACTTTGACCTTTTTTACACAAAAGGATTTGAAGACAACACGGTTGCATTTTCAGACTTCAGACTTTCAGATATTAAAGAGCGTCAATACATCTTTTTGAAAGTATATTTTGAGTCCATATTCAAAAACAAGCACAAGGAATTTGAAGATCATTATAAAACTGTGCAACGGGTTGCCGAAGTGAGGGTAGAAAAGCAGGGTAATGAGTTGCTATGCAGAATAACAAGTGTTACTTTTTTCAAAGTACCAACAGGTGAAGATTCAATAGCTTTTCTGGAAAAGCAATTTCAACCCTTTGTAAAGGCAAAATCAACAGGACTTCAGGCCTACAAACAAGCAGAACAGGGCGAAGACATACTTGGAGCCGAAAAGTACCGACGGGTTGCTGATTCTCTATATGCAGCAGCATTGGCTGAGCAAACAAGTAAACTTGCAGAAGCCAAACAAAAGCAGCAGGCTTATAAAACAGCTATCAGAAAAGGTGATTCATTGTCCATTGCCAGAGACTATGGTGCTGCAATTGAAGCATTTATAGAAGCAAGAAGTGTTAGTCCTTACGAGTTATATCCACGAAGTAAAATAAACGAATTAACCGAAAATCTATCGAAAGGTGTAAAAGACGATGCGGAGCTTTTTGCAGAATATGTGGAGAATGCCAGACGATCTCAAGCTTTAAGAGACTACGAGAATGCCAGAAATCAATACCAAAAAGCCATCAGTATAAAACCTGGAACCCAAGAAATTGAACAAAAAATTTCTGAAATTGACAGGGTACTTAGAATGAAATCAGAGCTGAAAGCCCGATACATGAGTGGCGATTTTAAAGCTGCAATTAAACAATATTCTAAACTAATAAAGGACGATAAAACCAATCCAGAATTTTACGTTGAACGTGCAAATTGCTACACCCGACAGAGTCAGTTCGAAGATGCCATCAAAGATTTGTCAAAAGCCATTGAATTAGACGAAAGCTACACGGAACCCGTGTTACAAAGGGCATTTGTTTACACCAAAACAAACAATTTCCCAAAAGCAATTGCCGATTATACCGTTTTGATTTCCAAGTACAAAGACAATCCTCAGTACTATAGTCGTAGAGGAACTGCATACCAACAAGTGAACGATTTCAACGCCGCCGCAGAAGACTTTTCTACAGCAGTTTCATTGGAACCGGGCAACCTGGTTAGCAAATACAACTTAGCTTTTAGCCAATATAAAAAAGGAAGCCTAAACGATGCAGCGAAAAATCTTAATGAAATATTGTCAAAAAATGAAAACTTTTCATCGGCTTACTTTCTTAGAGGTATCATTTCTTTTGAACAAGGAAAGTTCGATGCAGCCAGAAATGATTTGGTCAAAGCAAGAAGTCTTGGTTTGAGTGCGGTTCAAGAAACCTTGCTAGACAACCTAAGCACCAATAAACAAAAAGCAGCAGAAGGTCTTTTTGTATCTAATCCTAAAAACAAGGACATTGAAAAATTCCTGGATCAAAGTTTACTTGCAAATCCTGAATCTTTTGCTTCTCATGTTTTATTGGCAGACTATTGGAAAGCCAACAAGGCCAATGAGAAAGTACTAGTCTCCCTAAAAAATGCAACTCTAACTAACCCAACAAACCCAAGTGGGTTCTTAAAATATGGTGTAATGCTTGCGCAACAAAAACAGTATGAAGAGGCGAAAGTAGCCCTTAAAAAAAGCTGGAATTTACTCCCAAAAAACTGGGATGCGGCTGCGGCTTTGGGCGATGTGTTCACAGTTGAAAATAAATATGATAGCGCCACCACCTGGTTTGACTTGATTTTGGTGAATGAGAAAGAAAATTCGCAATATTTTCTCCGAAGAGGCAAAGCCCATTACTATGCCAGCAACTTAAGCAGGGCATTATTGGACTTCGACGAAGCCATAAGAATTGAAAAACGACTTGGAGAAGCACATTTTTTCAAAGGTTTGGCCAACAAAAAGTTAAGAAAGTACGAGGAGGCTATTAAAAATATTGAAACAGCTGAGGACTATGCTTATGATTCATATTTGTGCAATCTTGAAAAAGGAATAATTCATTTTGAGCTGGGCAACATGCCCAAAGCCATAAAATCTTTAAATGATGCCATTAGGCTAAACCCAACTTGCTCTGAATGTTTTTTTATTAGGCATCAAGCACATGAAAACATCAACAAAATACCAGAGGCAGCCTCGGATTTGGATGAAGCATTGAAAATTGATGTAAGCCTGCAAACGTCGAAAAACCTGGCCAGGTTAGGCATACTAAAAATGCGGACTGGAGATTACGAAACTGCCAAAACAGCATTTTCTAAATCACTGGATCTGAACAAAGAAGAAACGTATGCCCTTTACGGCATGGGAAGTTTGTTCTTTTTGGAGAACAAAGAAGAGGCTGGAATAAAAATGCTTGAGGAGGCATTGATAATGCGCAAAATAACTGAAGTTGATATTAAAAAAGATCCTTGGATAAAAACCTTGAAGAAAAATAAAAAATTCAATAAGTTGCTCAAAGTTTACATTAAATAAACCCATGGAAACAATAGACAATCTAACATTTGATGAGTTTCAAGCCTTCCTGCTCATCTACTGCGCAGGAGCCGACCTTGAGTTTAAAGACGAAGAGAAAGAAATTATTCTTCAATTGGTGAGCTTTGAGACTTACCTAAAAGTGTTCAAGTTGTACGAACGCTTGAATGACTATGACCGTACACAATGGCTACTGACCAACAAAGCCAGAATTGTGAAATCGGAAGAAGATAAAGAGAAATTAATTGAAAACATGGAAGTTGTTTTCAAATCGGATGGGCATTATTCAGTTATGGAGCAAAACATGATGCGGATGGTTAAGCGTTTCTTGTAAACGTGGCTACCAGTTTAAAACGAGCCCATCTTTCAACCTGATAATCATGTCTGTTTTGGCAGCCAAATCATTGTCGTGCGTAACAATAATTACGGTTTTGCCATCTTCATTGCTTAGTTTTTTAAAAATATCAAACACCACATCTGTATTAGCAGAATCCAGATTTCCTGTTGGCTCATCTCCAAAAATAACCAATGGATCGTTTATGAGTGCCCGGGCAATAGCTACCCTTTGCTGTTGGCCTCCTGAAAGCTGGCTCGCTTTTTTATCAGCTTGATCTGCTAAACCAAGTAAATCCAATTTTTCTATCGCCCTTTCTCTAATTTCTTTTGGGTTAAATTTTCCCAATTTCAAGGCTGGAAGCGATACATTGTCTACAACTGAAAATTCAGGAAGCAAGTAATGAAACTGAAAAACAAAACCAATATCGCTGTTTCTAAGTTCAGAAATTTGGTTTCGGCCCATTTTTCTCAGCAACTGATTGTTGAAGTAAATATCGCCTTCATAGCTGGTGTCGAGGGTAGATAAAACATACAATAAAGTAGATTTTCCACTTCCCGACTGCCCTACAATGGAGATAAAAGAACCCTGTTCAATTTCAATATCTACGCCTTTTAAGGCCTGAAAGTCAATGGCTCCTTTGTAGGTCTTCCTTAAATTCTCTGTTCGAATAATTGCTTTAGAGTTGCTCATAAATTGAATGCAAATAAAGGCTAAGCCGAGGTCATTAACCAAAAGAGTTTTAAATAGATTATGTGTTATTATTATCAAAATCAGGTGTTGGGTTTGGTCATTGCAGGTTTGTTCCTAATTTTCCGGCGGCTTTTACGAGCCAACACCAAATTTTATCACTATTATGAGCTCTGAAATTTATTTTGGCATCGATGTAGGCGGCAACCATGTGAAAACCGGATTTGTAGATATTCAAGGAGAGATCCATGATTTCCAAAGTTTTTCTACTGCCGAATGGCGAGATGAAAGCAACTTCATAGAAAAATTGCTCGACAACATTGCTTTCAAATTAGTAGCTCATAAAAATGTTACCAAAATAGGTATTGGCTTGCCAGGCATGATCGATTCTGCAAGAAGGGTTCCGCTCGAAATTCCAGCTATTCCAGAGTTGAATGGCACGCAATTAAAGGATATGCTTGAGGCAAGATTTAAAGGCAAAGAGTTTTGCCTGGAAAATGATGCCAACGCAGCAGGCCTGGGTGAATTAATATTTAAAGGAGGCACTCTTCCCAGCACTTTTGCATTCATAACCTTGGGTACAGGTATAGGCAGTGCTGCCATTATCAATGGAAAAATATTTACCGGTGGCGACGGAAATGGACTAGAACTCGGTCATATAATTTCCCGAAATCACAAACGACTGGAACAAAACATTGGCAAACAAGGCATCATAACCCTGGCCGGCGAAATGCTGGAAAATTATAAGGGCGAAACCATGATTCCCCGTGATCAGCCGATTTCAGCCACTAAATTGGTAATTTCAGCCAATGAAGGTGATGAATTCTCAAGAAGTGTGTTTTTTGAAGTAGGTGAAATTTTGGGAGAAGGATTAGTAGCGCTCATTCGCATTCTTGACATCAAAACCATTGTTGTTGGGGGTGGCTTGTCGGCCAGTTTTGAATTTATTTCTCCTGGAGTGAACAAGGTGCTCAACACATATCTATCTCCATACTACTTGTCGAAAATAGATATTCGACTCGCTGAATTAGGAAACGATGCAGGCATTTTGGGTGCAGCAGCCTTGTGTTTCGATGTGTCGAAAATTCGTTAAGGTTTTGGGTTGAGCCATTTGTATTCTATCCAAAAAGTCCCAAATGGAATGAAGGACAACAAAAAGGCAACGAAGCTTTTCCAGATTGGCCATTTTTCCTTGAAGTAAACCTCAAGGAGAGAAACCACATAAGCTACAAAAAGGCCTCCATGCAATCCACCAAACAAACGAACCAATATGGGTTCTCCCCAAATATATTTGAGCGGCATGGCCACAAAGAGTAAAATTAGAAATGACAGGCCTTCGGCCAAAGCCACAACCCGAAATCGGTTGATGGGTGTGGAAAAATTTAGATTTGAAAACATATTTTATGTTAAGCCCCCAGCGTAAAAACTTCTTCAAAGGCGAAAATTTCAACAGGCTGCTTTTCTTGCCTGAATGCAGCATTGATCATTGCTTTGGCTACAATCCAACAGTCAATTGGTCTATATTTTTTCAATCCGGGTACAAACTTCAACACCTCCAACAATGGTTGAGCAATTACTTCACCTAATCTAAATTCACTTCTCAAGCCCTTTAAAAAGCCGGGTCTGATGATGCATGTTTTAGAAAAACCAATGCCAGAAATAGCTTCATCGAGCTGCCCTTTCATTTTTGAGTAAAAGTTAGACGAGCTCGAATTTGCTCCTGCCGCCGAAACAAGTACAAAAACAGGAATTTCGTTCTTTTTGGCTGCTCCGGCAAATTGAAACTGGTATGTGTAATCTACTTTAAACTGTGCAGATTGGCTACCTGCGGCCCGAATGGTGGTACCCAATGCCGAAAATGCCACATCACCTTGCACCAAATCATGCCATTTTTCAGGTTGATCAAAATCAACCACATATTCCGTAAGTTTTGAATCTTCAATCATCATCGAACGTCGACCCAACGCTACTACACTTGAAAAACGTTTATCAGAAAGCAAAAGCCTTAGCAGCGAATGCCCCACTAAACCTGTGGCGCCAATTACAACTGCTGTATTTCCGGTTGGTTTCAAAACTTGTTGTTTAGTTATTATGAAAACTTGTTGTGTGTCTCTCAAGCCAAAGGTAGGCTTGTTTCTTTGAATCTGAAAAATAGCAATAGATAATCATTTGAGCCATCGTATTTTCCAAAGGAATTTCAAAAGACAGCTCAACTACAACAATTGCTTTACAGCCGTTTCGATTCCCCTCAATTCGGCTAAACCTTTAAGCCTACCAATAGCAGAGTAGCCCGGATTGGTAGTTTTAATCAAATCATCGAGCATTTGGTGGCCATGGTCAGGTCTCATCGGAATTTGAAAGTCAGACCTGCCTTGAGATTTTCTCCTTCCCTCCTCTTCTACTATTGCTTTCACAATGTTCACCATATCTGCGTCCCCGCCCAAATGGTCGGCTTCAAAAAAAGTTTTTGGTTGTTTAGGGTCTTTTTTCACAGCCCGCAGATGAATGAAGTGAATTCGATTGGCAAATTGTTTTACCATGTTTACCAAATCGTTATCTGGCCTGGCACCGTAAGACCCAGTGCAAAAGCACAATCCATTCGCTTCCACATTCACTGCTTGGAGCAATGCTTTTGCGTCGTTGGCAGTGCTTACCACCCTGGGCAATCCAAGTAAAGGAAATGGAGGGTCGTCTGGGTGAATGCTTAAACGAATGCCCAACTGTTGCGCCAAAGGAGCAATTTCAGCTTCAAAATCAAACAGATTTTGGCGTAAAGCATCTTCGCTTATGTGCTTATAACCATCTAACACTTCCTGAAAATTAGCCAAAGTAAAATGTTCCTCAGCACCTGGCAAACCCCTCAAAATGTTGTTTTCAAGGTTTTTCTTATCAGCATCGCTCCAGGCAGCAGCAATTTCTTTTGCTTCCTCAACCACCTCCTGACTGTAGTTTTCTAATGCACCTGCCCGCTTCAACAAAAACAAATCGAAAGCGGCAAAAGTGGGGTAATGAAAATACAAGGCTTTGGATCCGTCAGGCATGGGAAATGCCAAATCCGTTCGGCTCCAATCGAGCACTGGCATAAAATTATAGCAAACGGTGTCCAGGCCTTCTTTTGCCAAGTTTTTTAACGTTTCCTTGTAATTTTGAATGTAGCTTTTTGCGGAAGGCAAGCCTTTTTTGATGTCTTCGTGCACAGGCACACTTTCTACAACCGACCAACGCAATGGAAAATCAGAATTGCCTGCCGATTCAATAATTTTCATCCTTTCTCTAATGGACTTTCGAGTCCAAATCTGCCCATTCGGAATATCATGCAAAGCAGTTACAATACCAGTAGCACCTGCTTGCATAATATTTTGCAAGAGAACTGGGTCTTTGGGGCCGAACCAGCGCATGGTTTGTTCCATGTTGTTTTCTTGTTTTTAATGTTGCTGGCAAATTAAACTACAATTTTCAACTCTATAGACGGTTTAAATATGTTGAAAGCATAGAAAAACATACCTCTGCCAAAAATCAGTGATTCGCTCCATATAGCTAGTCGTAAATATGCTAACATTGCCCCGTTAAATGGAACAACTGCAACATTCATTGAAAAACCTGGTTTTTGTGCTGGTACTGGCATGGATAAGTCTGGGTTTAGAGAGTTGCGCAAAAATTCCGCTTTGTCGGTATCCGGGTTGCAAAGTGCGCATGGTTCATTCACATGCAGGAGCTAGTTACAGAGGGCAGCCTTGGTGGAGAAAAAACCAAAATCCACGTATTGGCCAAAAATATTATGGTTTGAAGGACACCACGGTTCCGCCAAAAAACCGGCCTTGGTGGATGTTCTGGGTTGCAAAACCTAAGAAAAAAGTGGAAGAAAAAGACCCCAACCAATTTGAGGGAATTAAAGCGAGAGACCCTAAAGATCGCAAAAAAGACAAGTATGAGGTTGAGGAATCAAACGATTTAGAGAAAGATTAGCTGGTTTAGGTCAGGGATGTTAATTTGCGCCCGTATTCGTAAAAAACGATAACTTCTACATGGCAGAATCAGAAAATATTATCCCGATCAACATTGAAGATGAAATGAGTGGTGCCTACATCGATTATTCGATGTCGGTCATTGTTTCACGTGCACTTCCCGATGTGCGGGATGGTTTAAAACCCGTTCACCGTCGTGTGCTTTATGCCATGAACGATCTGGGTTTGAACTACAACAAAGCTCATAAAAAATCAGCTCGTATAGTTGGAGAATGCCTGGGTAAATATCACCCACATGGCGATTCATCTGTATATGATGCCATGGTGCGTATGGCTCAGCCGTGGTCTTTGCGCTATCCACTTGTGGATGGACAGGGCAACTTTGGCTCCATCGACGGTGATTCGCCGGCGGCTATGCGGTATACCGAAGCAAGACTGAAACGTATAGCTGAAGAAATGCTGGCCGACATCAAAAAAGATACAGTTGATTTTCAATCTAATTTTGATGATTCTTTGGAAGAACCAACAGTGCTTCCAACCCGGATACCCAATTTGCTGATCAATGGAACCTCAGGTATTGCTGTGGGAATGGCCACCAACATGGCACCGCACAATCTTTCAGAAGTAATTGATGGCACCATAGCCTACATTGAAAACAAGGAAATTGAGATCGGAGAATTGATGAAAATCATCAAAGGTCCTGATTTTCCAACTGCAGGAGTAATTTATGGCATTTCTGGCGTTCGCTCGGCTCTGGAAACCGGAAGAGGCAGAATTGTAATTCGTTCTAATTCCCATTTTGAAACATCGCCAACAGGGAAAGATCAAATTATTTTCTCAGATGTGCCTTACATGGTAAACAAGGCTGCCATGATCGAGAAAATCGGTCAAATGATTAATGACAAGCAGCTGGAAGGAATTTCTGATTTACGTGATGAGTCTGACCGTGACGGTATCAGGATTGTTTTCGACTTGAAAAGGGATGCCAATGCCAATGTGGTGTTGAATAACCTTTACAAATACACAGCACTCCAGTCCTCTTTCAGTGTAAACAATGTGTGCTTGGTGAAGCGCAAGCCTGTGATGCTGAATGTGAAGGACCTCATTCGTTATTTTGTGGAACACCGCCATGAAGTAGTGGTGCGCAGAACAAAATACGATCTAAAAGAGGCTGAGAAAAAAGCACACGTTTTGCAAGGTTTGCTCATAGCCCTGGATAATTTGGATGCAGTAATCACCTTGATTCGTAATTCGAAAGATCCTGAAGACGCAAGAAACCAATTGATGGAGCGTTTCGAACTTTCGGAAATTCAGTCAAGAGCTATTTTGGACATGCGTCTGCAAAGGCTTACAGGTCTGGAAAGAGACAAAATAATAGCCGACTACGAAGAAACCATGAAGTTGATAGCTGATTACCAATTCATTCTTGAAAACGAGGATAGAAGAATGGAAATCATCAAAGAAGAGCTTATCGATATCAAAGAAAGGTTCGGCGACGAACGCAGAACTGAAATTGTGCATCACGCAGGCGATATCAGTATAGAAGATATAATTGCTGATGATGATATGCTAATCACCATTTCGCACGAAGGGTATATCAAGCGAACTCCGTTAACTGATTACCGTACTCAAGGAAGAGGTGGCGTTGGCTCAAGAGCTGTGTCGACTAAAGAGAGTGATTTTACTGAGCACCTCTTTATAGCATCTATGCACAACTATTTGCTGATTTTTACTGAAGCTGGTAAAATGTTCTGGATCAAGGTGTATGAATTGCCAGAAGGTGCAAAAAATGCCAAAGGAAGACCAATTCAAAACTTGCTTCAAATTCCAAAAGAAGACAAGATCAGGGCGGTAATCAATGTAAAAACACTTTCCGATCAGGACTACATCAACAACAACTACTTGGTTTTCTGTACACAAAACGGAACCATCAAAAAAACAACACTTGAAGCATTTTCTCGTCCACGTCAAGCAGGAATTATTGCCATTGGCATCAACGAAGGTGATCGATTGTTGGATGTGAGGCTCACAAGCGGTAGCGACCAGATTATTATTGCAAAAAAATCGGGTAAAGCTGTCCGGTTCCCCGAAGAGCAAGTGCGACCGATGGGCAGAAATGCAGCTGGTGTTAAAGCAGTAACCTTGGAAAGCAAAACAGACCAAGTAATTGGAATGGTTTGTGTGCCTTCAGAAAATAACATCAAAAATCTGCTGGTTGTGTCTGAAAAAGGATACGGTAAAATGTCGATGATAGATGATTATCGATTAACCAAGCGAGGAGCAAAAGGTGTGATTACGCTCAATATTACTGACAAAACTGGCTTCCTGGTAGCTATTTTGGATGTAACAGACAAAGATGAATTGATGATAATCAACAAGTCGGGTATTTCCATTAGAATGCGAACTGATTCTATGCGGGTCATGGGACGAAATACCCAGGGCGTGAGGCTAATCAAGTTGAGCGGAACAGACGAAATTTCTTCGATTGCCAAAATTGAAATAGAAGACGAGATCATTGAAATTGTAGGCGAAGGAATAGAAGGAGTAGAAGGTATTGAAGGAGGAGTTGAAGCCGGGCCGGAAAGTGAAGGCAACGCATCGCCAACTACTGATGCAACTGAAACGCCAACAGAAGAATAATTTTGAAACCAAAAACCAAACGTAAATTCTCAATATGAAGCTAAACCATTGGGTTGTTGTCGCAGTAATGTTGTTAGCATTGCCTGCGTTAAGTCAAAAAATTGCTGTCACTAACGCAATATTATACCACAGGGAAGGTAAACTCGATAAAGCCAAAGAAGAAATTGATAAGGCAATTCAAAATGAGAAAACTTCCGGTGAGGCGAAAACCTGGTATTTCAAAGGCTTAATTTATCATAGTTTGTATACAAGCCCACTTCCGGCTTACAATTCTATTGTACAAAAGGATGGGTTGGTTCAGGCTTCTGAAGCCTATAAAAAAGCCATGAAGTTGGATCCAGATCAAGATGAGCATTACAAAAATTCCAAAAAGAACCTCGACAACTTTTGGGTTTTATTTATTAATGAAGGTGTGAAAGCTTTTCAGGATACATTGCCTCTAAAAGCACTCAGTGCATTTGAAAATGCCGCTGAGATGAAACCTGCCGACACCACTGCTTTCGTGTATGCAACGTTTGCTGCCGAGCAAACCGGAAATGTAGAAAAGGTAAAGTCAAACAATGCAAAACTCAGAGAATTAGGTCGTTCTAATGTCGATATGTGGCGTTCAGGTATCAGAATTTACAAAGCCAATCAGCAGTTCGACAAAGCGCTATCAGAAATTCAGGAAGCCCGCAAAGAGTTTCCATTAGATAAAAGTTTAGCTGTTGAAGAGTTAAGTCTGTATTTTCAGCTGGGTCGTCAAAACGAAGCCATTGGCAAATTGGAAGAAGCTGTAAAACTCGATCCGGGAAATGACCAGTTATGGGCAGCTCTTGGAAGTTTGTACGACGGAATTGCTGCAGAAGCTAAAACCTCTGCAGCCGACAAGAAAATGTACAAGGAAAAAGCCCTGGCTAACTACAGAAAAGCCATTGAAGCCAATCCTGACAACTTCGAGTCGAATTATAATTTGGGAGCATACCACTACAACACAGCAGCTGAAATAAATAAAAAGATTCCGCAGGACATCAACCAATACCAAAAAGTTGGCAAAAAAATGGAAGCCGAAGTAGCAGAAGAAATGAAAAAGGCTATCCCGTATTTCGAAAACTGCCACAGGGTGAATCCGAAAGATAAAGATGTGATTCGATCAATGTATAAAATCTACGGCACATTGAAAATGACCGAACTGGCAAAGAAGTTTGAAAATCTGATGATGGCCGATTAATGGTCGAGCCAACTCATAAAAAAAGGTGCCTTCAAGGTGCCTTTTTTTATAAGCTAAAATCAAATAGTCCCCGACTGCCATATTTCATTTTCATGTGGCTCACAAATGCTTTCAGATTTGAACCAGCTTGCTGCTTGTAAATTATTTCAAGTTGAGGCCGGTCAAAGTCATAGCGTCGATATCCAAGAAATACATTGTTGGTCCAACCTTGACGTTGGGTTAGAAAATAACTATAGCGCTGTGGGTGCTTTAAAGGCAAGGTTTTGAATGTTTCAAATAGACTGTCAATAGTTAACGCTTTTATTCGTTCTTTTTCAACAAGACTTTGATTTGCAGGCATTTGTAGGTAAACACTGTCGAGTTTTTGATAACATATATACATGTAACTCAGAAATAGTCGGCGGTCGTTCATGGCCTCCTCTATTTCCCGCTGCCAAACTGTATCTCCGGCAGCTTTATGTTTGATGAATTTTATTGTGGCCTTGTCTCCAATAAAATTGGCCAGATTTTCATTGAAATCTACAGCATTTTTGGCGTAAACCACCGTATGGGTTAGCTCATGAAACACAAGTTGAATCAGTTTCCAATCTTCCTTTTTCAACATGGAAGACAAAATAGGGTCTGGCAAAATACCTAAAGTTGACCAAGCTGCTACAGGTCCAAGGTCGGGTTCAAAACCATCTAG
Organism: Cytophagales bacterium; assembly: GCA_038205175.1. Lineage (GTDB taxonomy): Bacteria > Bacteroidota > Bacteroidia > Cytophagales > Flexibacteraceae > JBBRCC01. Next base: position 37,593 of record JBBRCC010000019.1, read on the forward strand.
TTTCAGTAATTCGATTTCTTGCAAAGCAGCCGTGCTGTCGAAAAAACCTATATAGCCAAAACAGCCTACCAGCGGAAAACACCACTCCTTTTCTTCAAATGAGTGTGGTTTACAGCCAGTGAGCATCCAAAGCAAAGTATGGTTTGGTTCCTGAAAATAGGTTCTGTAATTGTTAGTTTGTCCAAATCCCAGCGAATCGACTGCAAATTGCCTAACCTGTTGAATGAGGCTGATTTTTCTTTTGAGGGAGTCAGGAAATAATGGATCATCAAGCCGATTCTGAATGGGTTCTGCTTGATAGATCACAGTTGCTTGACCTTTTAAAAGCTTGAGCCCATAAACAATATGAACTCCAGATTTCAGCCAAAACCAGAAAAGTGATGAAATAATAATCAGCCAAAAAATGTACTTAACCTTCATGCCATTTCTTAAGAGGAATCAGGAATTTGAAGTTGGTATAAATCCCATGCGAAAACTCCATTTTACCATTTCTATTCAAATCAAAAACAGGTTCTACCCTAAAAGTGAGACTTGTGCCAGGTGCCAATTCAAAGTCCTTTAAAAACCTGATAATCAATAAATTTCTTTGCTGCTCAGTTCTTCCCGGGTTGTTTACATTGCTGGAAAAAGACTGATAAAGTGGCCCTCCTATTTGGCTTACAAAAGAATCGCCTCGCCACCAAGAGGCCATGACATCAAACCATTTTAAACCTACAGTGAAGTTTGGATAGATGCCGTAGCCGAGCGTGTAAACAAAACCTGAAATTTCACGATCTGGATTTACCGATTGCATGCCCCAGGCCTCTAGTTTTAACCTACGAATGGCACTTGTTTCTGAAACCTGGTACACCATAGAAAGACCAGCCCCACCATTGAAAATAGAATAAGCGCCAACTAAACTTGTATCAATCTGGCCACCTTCATGTAAAACGGTTAAAAAGCCTTCGCCAAACATGGCAAACCTTCCTTTCCCGGCAAGTTTCCAATTGAGACGCCCTCCTGCCCAAATTCGTTCTTTCTGGCTGGTCTGCATGTATGTGGCCCGTTGCCAGTCGATCCATGCATCGAGTTTAAATTTATCTCCAGTGTATAAAAACTGCAAACCATGTTCTTGCCTTTGTTGAATAACCCTTTCAAAGTTAAAAACAGGTTCAGGCAAATTGTGGAATAAGTGCCCTTTAAGATTGCCAAAAATGAAATGAAACTTTTTCTGGCTGTAGTGTAGCCGGTACATTGGTTGAATCTGATTGAATTGATTTTCTCCAAAGTCTTTGTTTAGAAATACACCTGCTTCCACTTTAAGATTAGGATTTACTTGAAAGATGAGACTTGAAAGTAATTGCGCTCCAAACAATGTGTAGCCGTCTACATGTTTGTTGAAATATTCATTGTTTCGAAGAAAATTAAGGTTGTAGACACCAAAACTTAATCTTCGGCTGCCATCTTCAAGTGAATCTTGAACGAAAAAATCATCGAACTTTTGGTTGTTCAATTGCGCCCGAGACAACAACGCCAGGCAAACAAAAACTACCACAAAGCAGGCCTTTTTCATAAACGCAATATGGTAAATTCCATACGGTTGTTTTGTTTCCTTCCTTCTTGTGTACTGTTGTTGCCGACAGGCATTGCACTTCCATAACCTTTGGCCATTAACCTGTTCGATGTTATTCCAATGGCTACCAAATAGTCGATTACAGAACGGGCACGTGCATCAGAAAGCTTTAAATTCTCGGTAAAATCCAGTATATTGTCAGTATGACCACCGATTTCGACCACAATACTTGGGTTTTGTCGCATAAGATTCACCAAACGAAGCAACTCAGGCCCAGATTCTCTTCTAATGCTCGACCGGCGCTGATCGAAGTAGAGATTGTTCAACATAATTTTAGCACCTTCTTTCAACTTGCTTAGTTTTACCTCCTTTTGAATCTCTTTGTAACCGTCGCCATCCTTAATAGAAATGCTTTCAGAAAAAAACAAAAAGCCCTTCTTCTCAACCAAAATCGTGTAGGTTTTTCCTTGAGGTAAGGTAACAGTAAAGAAACCCGTTTCAATGTTTGATTCCAGTTGTGTCACGATTGTGTTGGTTGCAACATCTGCAACAGTGATGCTCGCCTGCATGGGCACTGAGCGTTCCTCGTCCATAGTTATTCCTTTGAAAACTGCCAACGAACCTTGTTCAATAGCTCCTGGCAACCTGATGGCATAAATATCCAGGCCACCAAATCCACCGTCTCTTTCTGTGGCGTACCAGGCAGTTTTACCATCGGCAGCCTGAATGTAAAACATATCATCAGAAGCTGTGTTGATGGGGTATCCCAAATTTTCAGGTAAACCAACTGGTTCTTTGCCAGACATGTTGATACGAAACACATCAAAGCCTCCCATATTTGTATGCCCTGTTGAGCTAAAAAACAAGTGTTTGCCTGAAGGGTCTAAATAGGGGAAATCTTCGTCGAATTCGGTATTTACTTTATTAGACAGTTTTACCGGCTTTGTCCATTTCTTGGCATCGATACGCTGGCAATGATAAATATCATTATTGCCCGATCTGTCGCTCGAAAAAAACAAATGTTTGCCGTCTACACTCAAACATGCTCCGGATTCATTCTTGGTTGAATTGTGTTGAAAAGGCACCAGTTGACTCCATTTGCCTCCTTTTAAATTGCTAAAAAACAAGTCTTTAGCCTTTCCTGGTCTGTTGATAAGCATGGTTTTCCCGTCGGGCGACAAGCCAATAATTTCTTCTTGAAATATGATGCCTACTGTAGAAGGAAACACAGCTTTGGCTTTTTCCCACAAACCCTTAGATTGACTTGCATAAATTTTTCCTGTGGATTGAGGAGCTCTAGATAAACCAAAAGGCTTGTTCGAATTAAAATAAATGGTTTGCTGGTCCACTGCCAAAAATGGCGAATACTCATTAAATGTTGAGTTAATATGGTTGCCCAAGTTAGAGAAACTGACTTCCAGCGGATTAGCCATCATTTCCTTTCCATTTTCGCATTGCTCTTTAAGCCGGAAAATCTTTGATTTGTCTTTGGCGTTTTCTGCAAGACGGCCGTATATTTCAATAGCTTGTTGAAACTGGTGGCTGAGATGAAAAGCAGTAGCAAGGTCAAATAAAATATCATTTCCCGGATCGGGCTGCATGCCAACTGCTTTTTGCAAGTATATGATAGCAAGCCTTTTATTCTTCAATCCCAGATAGCACTTCCCAAGATTCTGCAAGGCTTGGAGGTTGTTTGGCTCTTTGGCAACTAAAGCTTCAAAAACTTGGCAAGCATCTTTAAATTTTTTCTCCTGAAGTAATTTTGCGCCTTTGTCTGGTTGCGCATTTGCCGTAAAAACCCAACACATAAAAACAAAAATGGTATGGGCTATAAGTATTCTTTCTCTCATTCATTGCACCTTTTAGCGTCGGTTTAAAAGTTGCTTAGGGATTTCTTCCAACTCAAAAAGTAAAACTTTTCAGATGAAAGGGACGGCAAGTTAAACATATTTGTAGCTTAAAATCAAACCAGCCAAAACCAATTATTTGATAATGAGCCAATTGAATTTACACCATTCTCCTCAAAGTCCAATAGCTTCACGCAGCATTGGTATTCTTCTTGCCTTTTTCTTAAGCTTTCAATCGCTTTCAGCCCAGAGTGTATCAAAAATTGAACCCCCAAACTGGTGGAAAGGATTTAGTTTCGATACGGTTCAGCTTATGGTGTATGGAAAAACATTGGCGGGTGCCAGCATCACATCAAACAATCCTGGATTAGCAGTTATTAAAACTTTCCCGCTTACCAATCCCGATTATTTGATTTTCACTGTAAAAATAAGTCCCGATGCCAGGGAAGGTAAAAGTCAGTTTACCATCAAAGCCGGTAAAAAAACCCTTAAAATAGATTGGACTCTTGGCAGTCGGGTTAAAGACCCGGGCAAAAATCAAGGTTTACATGGCGCAGATGCTGTATACCTCATTATGCCCGATCGATTTGCCAATGGCAGCCCAGCCAATGATTCTATTCCTGGATATGCAGAGGGCGTGAATCGCAGCAACCCCGATGGTCGACATGGCGGAGACATAGAAGGCATAACCAAAAATTTAGATTACCTGCAAAAATTGGGAGTAACAGCACTTTGGCTCACGCCTGTGTATGCCAACAACCAACTAAAATACAGCTATCACGGTTATTCTATCACCGATTTTTATAAAGTTGACGAGCGTTTTGGCGGCTACAAGGCCTACAAAAATCTCGTTGATCAAGCGCATGGAAAAGGCATGAAAATCGTGAAAGACATGGTCTTTAACCACATTGGAACCGGTCATTCCTGGCTCAAAGCATGGCCTGATAAAAATTGGGTTAACCAACAGGATCAGCCTTTGCTCAGAACAAATTTCCGGATTTCGGCCGTTACAGATCCACATGGTTCGGCAAGTGATAAGCTAAAAATGCTAGATGGTTGGTTCGACACTACCATGCCTGATTTGAACCAAAAACACCCTTTATTGGCCAACTACCTACACCAGCAAACGCTTTGGTGGTTGCAGGAATTTGGAATCGATGGTTTGCGCATTGATACATACCCATATCCAGAACTTGACATGATGAACGAATGGGTTTCAAAAATCACAAGGGAATTTCCGGGCATCTATATTGTGGGCGAAGTGTGGGTAAACCATGTGCCTCAAATGGCTTATTATGTTTCAGGGGGGCCGGGAAATAGCCGTTTTCCAGGAAATTTGCCAGCCGGGACTGATTTTCCTTTGGCATTCAAAATTGCCCCGGCCATGAACGAAAAGAGCAGTTGGGATGCTGGTTTAGTAAAACTTTATGACGAATTGTCGCAGGACTTTATGTATCCAAAACCAGAAAACATGTTATTGTTCGCCGACAACCACGACATGAGCCGGATGTTTCTTACCCTAAACCGCAACCTCCAAAGCTGGAAAATGGCTGTGGCATTTATGCTCACCACCAAGCGTATTCCTCAGTTTTACTATGGTGTTGAATGCCTCTGGGATGGCGATGCAGTGAAACACCCCAACGTGCGACTTGATTTTCCAGGTGGTTGGGCTGGTGATAAGGTGAACTATTTCACAGAAACCGGACTTAGCAGCGATCAAAAGGATGCTTCCAATTATTTTAAAACATTGCTCAACTGGCGCAAAACTAAAGACGCCATAAAAAGCGGTCGCTTGTTGCATTTTGTGCCTGAGAATAATTTCTATGTGTATTTCCGCATATCAGGAAAAGAATCTGTGATGGTAGTGCTCAACGGAAATGAAGGTGAATCAGAACTAGATCTTACCCGTTATGAAGAAGGTTTTGGCAGCAACTCAAATGGAGTCAACCTCATGACAGGACTCACGCAAAGTCTTTCAGGAAAATGGAAAATGCCGGGCAGAACTGCCTGGATACTCGAATTGAAGTAAGCTGAGGCACTGCCGTTCATGAAAGAAATAAAAACACTCAAACGTTTGGCAGCCATTATTGCTACCGGGCTAAAACCTGGCAGTTTTGTAAATATGGACGACCTGGCAGAGAAACTGGAGGCAGAAAACATTGAACCTATGGCCGGCAGAACTCTGTTGCGGGATCTTGAAGCCCTTCGGACAGATTTTGGCATCAACTTTCAGTACAGCAACCTTCACAGACGCTGGATTCGCCAAGACTCCGACGAAGTGGCCGACCATGCTCAATTTCTGAATTTGCTAGATTTGGAAGGTTTGAGCCGAACACTTAGAAATGCGTTTGAGGGCTTTCATTTTCTGGAACTTGAGGCTCAAACCGGAGCTTCACAAATTCAACCATTGATTAAAAAAATTCTGGAAGCCATTCAACGTAAGAAGATTGTGAAAATCACTTACCATCCTTTTTTGACTGACAAAGAGAAAAACTACGATCTGGAACCACTGAAACTGAAAGAATATCGAAGCAGATGGTATTTGGCTGGAGCCGATATAAACGACAAACGGGTGATTAAAACATTTGGGGTTGAGCGAATAGTTTCCATGCAGTTGTCACCAAAAAGTTTCGATCCGGATCAGATGAAAGAAGACATTAAAAACCGTTTCTCTTTTGTGCTTGGCGTCACATTGATGCCGAATCAGCAAGTAGAAAAGATTGAAGTAAAAACATCGCCAAAGTTTTCCAATTATCTTATTTCCATACCATTGCATATTTCTCAACAAATTCTCGGAAAAGATGAGTCTGGCTGGACAAGGCTTCAATGGCAGTTGGTGGTGAACCAGGAACTCATTTCTGAATTGCTTCGATTTGGAAACGATGTAGTGGTTTTGAGCCCGCCAAGTTTGGTAGAGGCTTTAGTCGACAACCTTAAATCTTCACTTAACCGTTACGCCTAAGCAAAGAATTGCTTTTTTTGCATCGTTCAATTTCAAAATATGTCCGTACAAGTTCAGCATTTGGTTAAGCAATTTGGCAAGCAAAAGGCAGTGGCTGACATCAGCTTTGAAGCCAGACCAGGAGAAATTTTAGGTTTTCTTGGGCCAAATGGTGCAGGCAAATCTACAACCATGAAAATCATAACCGGCTACCTGCCACCAAGCGAAGGTATAGCCCAGGTTTGTGGCATAAACGTGGAAGAAGACCCCATAGAAGCCAAAAAGAAAGTTGGCTACCTGCCTGAGCACAATCCACTATACACAGACATGTATGTGCATGAATACCTGGAGTTTAGCGGAAGTTTTTATGGACTTTCGGGAAATAAACTAAAGGAAAGGGCGAAAGATATGGTTTCGCTGACTGGCCTTACACGAGAACAAAACAAAAAAATTGGGGCACTTTCAAAAGGGTATAGGCAGCGTGTTGGACTGGCCACTGCCTTGATGCACGACCCAGATGTATTGATTTTAGATGAACCAACCACAGGACTTGACCCCAATCAGATTGTTGAAATAAGGCAGTTGATTAAAAATATTGGCAAGCAAAAAACGGTAATTCTTTCTACCCATATCATGCAGGAAGTGCAAGCGATTTGCGACCGGGTAGTGATAATAAATCTAGGTAAAATTGTGGCCAATGCGCCTATTGCCGAGCTGCAAAAACAAGCAGGCAGCTCTGTCACTTTTGTGGTAGAATTTGAAAATCCGTTTTCAGAAAATATCCTGCAAGTGCTTAATGGTGTATTGGAAGTTAATATGATCAACAGCCAAAAATTCAGCCTGAGAACAAATGTCGAAGTAGACATCAGGGCAGCTATTTTTCAACTTGCACAACAGGAAAACAACCCATTGTTAGGCTTGAGCAAAGAAGACTACAACCTGGAAAAAATATTTAGAGAACTGACGACAGACAAACAGAATTAACTTTAGGAGTACCTCCCCTTTAGTTGTTGAAGCATGTCTTTTGTCATCTCATCTAAGCCAAAAGCAGGTTTCCAACCCCAATCTTTTGTTGCCTCAGCATCATCTAAACTCGATGGCCAAGAATTGGCTATTTTCAAGCGAAAATCAGGTTGATAGTCGATGGTAAATTCAGGAATAACTTTTTGAATAGAAGCGGCAATTTCTTCTGGCGTGAGTCGCATCGCTGTGAGGTTGTAAGATGACCTGACTCTCACTTGTTCTGCAGGTGCCTCCATCAGTTCAAGGGTTCCCCTCAAAGCATCGGGCATATACATCATGGGCAAGGCAGTATTTTGTTCCAGGTAGCAGGTGTAAGCCTTTTGTTTGAGTGCCTGGTGATAAATGTCGACTGCGTAATCCGTAGTTCCACCACCAGGAGGCGTTTTGTAACTAATAAGGCCAGGATAACGCAAACTACGCACATCCACATTCCATTTTTGAAAATAGTACTCCCCTAGCCTTTCCCCTACCAGCTTGGTAATGCCATACACTGTCATGGGATCGGTTACTGTTTGTTGTGGGGTATTTTCTTTGGGAGTATGCGGCCCAAAAACAGCTATCGAACTTGGCACATACACCTTTTTTATGATTTGCGGATATGCCTTAGCAGCATCCAATACGTTCATAAGCCCGTTTACATTTAGATTCCAGGCCAGCGAAGGATTTGTTTCTGAAGTGGCAGAAAGCAAAGCAGCCAGGTGAAATACCTGCGACACTCTATTTTCTTGCAACAATTCAAAAAGGCCATAACGGTCCAGCACATTTAGATTTACGAAAGGACCTGAGTCTTTGAAGTCCTGTTTTGGAACAGCCACATCGGAGGCTATCACATTTGCAACTCCATAAATATTTCTAAGTTCCTGGGTGAGCTCGGTGCCTAGCTGTCCGCAAGCGCCTATCACTAATATCGTTTCTTTGGTTGGCATGGGTGTGTTTCAAATAGCGGGGGCAAATTAGCAATTTATTGAGCGGACAAACAGGGGAATTGCTGAAGCCGGCAATCAAAATGCAGGACTTAAACTAAAGTTACATTTATAACTGCCTGTTTATCACACATTGCTAACTTTGCCCGCTCAGAAAAAGCTCTTTTCATGTTCTTTTTTCTTTCAAAAACACTTCAATATGCCTTTATGCCCATGGTTTGGGTATTTGGGTTAATGTGCTGGGCTTTGTTCACAAAAAACCCAAAGAAGAGAAGTAAAATACTGATTTTCTGCTTGCTGCTTACTTATGTTTTGTCGAACGAATTGGTAGTAAACATGGCTTACAAAGCTTGGGAAGAAACGCCCGTCGCCATTCAAGACATACAGAAACCTTATGATGTAGGTATCATTTTGGGCGGTTTTACAAACATTATTCAAAAACCCCGTGATAGAGTTTATGTGAGCCAAGCTGCCGACAGAGCACTTCATGCAGGTTTGTTGTACAAAAAAGGCTTGGTGAAAAAATTGCTGGTTTCTGGCGGATCTGGCATTATCGATTTTGTTGAAACAACAGAGGCCGACAACATCAAGCAATTGTTGGTTGATTATGGAGTGAAGGAAACCGATATTATTATAGAAAACGATTCGAAAAATACATTAGAAAATGCCCGATTTTCTAGAAAAATTATTGATCAGCAGTTTCCAAATGCAAGATTGCTCTTGTTCACATCGGCTTTTCATTGCCCCAGAGCCAAAGGCTGTTTTGAAAAGGAAAACATAAAGGTTGACTTGTTCCCGGTCGATTTCAGATATTCAAAACCATCCACAGCCATCGACAAATTAATTTTTCCAACCGAAGGCGCTTTCTACAAAGCTGGGCTTCTCATACATGAATGGGTAGGATTTGTTGTCTATAAGTTGTTAGGCTATTGCTGATTGTTCACCTTTGCATCGCCTGCCTAAAATATGAATCAAACGATCAAACTAAAACTTTTCGTTAGCCGCTAAAATTGAAAACGATAAATCTCTCGTTGGGTGAACTTCAAAATGACACCCCAAAAGCCATAGTTGATGCAGGCATCGAGGCGCTTCAAAAAGGTTTAACCCATTATTCGCCTGTAGAAGGAATTTATGATCTTAGGTTGGCCATTGCCAATTATTATGCCGGGCAACAATTTGATGTCGGTCCAGAAAATGTACTTATCACGTCTGGTGTGCGGCAAGCTGTACACAACATTCTTCAAAACATTATTCAACCCGGCGACGAAGTAATAGTGCCCACGCCGCATTGGTTTGCTTTTCCAGAACTTATTCAACTTTCAGGTGGTGTTTTGGTGCCCCTTGAAACAAGTTTGAACAACAATTACGCCATTGATCCTGATAAACTTCGTGCGCTCATTACTCCAAAAACCCGCTTATTTATTTTCAACAATCCCTGCAATCCATCAGGCAGGGTTTACAGCAAACAAGAAATAAAAGAACTGGTAATGGTGCTCGAACCTCACCCGGAAATCAGCATTTTATCGGATGAAATTTACCAGTTTATCATTTATGACAAGCCATTTTACCCTTTCAGTAGGGAACAGGCAATAACCGACCGACTGATTACCGTGAGTGGATTTTCTAAAACATTTTCGATGGCAGGCTGGCGTGTAGGGTACATTGTAGCATCTGAAAAGTTGATTCAGCAATTCAGAAGTTTTCAAGAAATTTCGCTCTCGGGCATCAGTTTATTTTCCCAATATGCTGCTTTAAAAGCCTTTGAAATTAAGGAAGAGTATTTAAAAACATTGCTCGAAACGCTCAGAAATCGCAAAGCAGTTGGAGTCGAAATCCTTAGCAAGGTAGAAGGCATCCAATTTTTAGAGCCAGAAGGCTCCTATTACTTTTTTCCTGAAATATCGTCTTTTTTTGGAACACAAGCACCTGATGGTGTTGTGATTGAATCGACTTCACAGCTTGTTTCCTCTTTATTTAAACTGGCCAGAATTCAGGTGCGACCTGGCGTCAATTTTGGGCAACCTAACCATATCCGGGTTGGTTTCACACTCGATGATGCGTTGTGGAAAGAGGGTATTTCACGCATGGCCGAAACTCTTTCACAGTTCAAGCGTTAGTATTTTCATGACAAAATCGGAACGTATCCTGCTCCTTATCCTGGCAGGCGTCAATTTTACCCATATCATGGACTTTATGATCATGATGCCTATGGGAACTCAACTCATGCGGTATTTCAGCATTAGTCCTCAGCAGTTTTCTTTCATGGTATCGGCCTACACTTTTGCTGCAGGTGCTTCTGGATTTACGGCTTCGTTTTTTGTCGACAATTTCGACCGCAAAAAAGTACTTCTCTTTGGCTACACCGGTTTTGTGATTGGCACCCTTGCTTGCGGAGTTGCTCCCACGTATGCCACTTTAATGGCAGCCCGCATTCTAGCTGGTTTGTTTGGCGGCCTCATTGGCGCCCAAGTGCTCTCCATTATTGGCGATCAAATACCTGAAGTTCGGAGGGGAACAGCCACAGGAACATTGATGGCTGCTTTTTCGGTAGCTTCCGTGGTAGGTGTTCCAACAGGGTTGTATTTGGCAACCACATTCTCCTGGCATGTTCCCTTTCTCGCCATTGGTGTTGTAGGCATTGGCTTTATTGTCCTCATTCAAATGGCTGTGAAACCCATGGCAGGCCACTTGAACAAAGAAGAGGGAAAGGTAGCCAAACTGGAATTACTCAAAGACATCAAAAACTCAAGTATTCAAAAGCGGGCATTAGCCTTGTCGCTGGTGATGATGCTAGGCCATTTTAGCGTTATCCCATTTTTGGCGCCGTACATGGTTTCCAACGTTGGTTTTACTGAAAAGGAACTAACTCTTATCTATTTTATTGGCGGGCTTGTTACTTTAGTCACCTCGCCTTTGGTAGGTCGTATTGCAGATAAATATGGCAAATACCCGATTTTCGCTATTAGCATGGTGTTTGCCTGTATTCCGGTGTTTCTCATCACCAATATGCCTGCCTGGCCCGTTTGGGGAGCTCTGATTGTAACTACCATGTTTTTTGCCAGTTCTAGCGGCCGATTTGTGCCTTCTCAAGCCATGATTATTTCGGTAGTGAGTGCCAGAACCCGAGGTGGATTTATGAGCATCAATTCTTCTGTTCAACAAATAGGTTCAGGTTTAGCTTCTTTAATAGCAGGGGTAATTGTGGTAAAAAATATGGATGGACAACTGCAACATTATGCTTGGGTAGGCTATCTTTCCATCTTTACATCTTTGGCTTGTATTTTTCTGGCAAGGGGCTTGGTTCGCAAGCAAAATTTGCAAAAAACGCAAGCATGAAGGAACGCATAGAGTTGGTTCACGCCGACATCACCACGTTGAAAGCCGATGCTTGGGTGACCGCAGCAAATCAACAATTGATGGGCGGCGGCGGAGTAGATGGTGCCATTCATAGGTTGGCTGGGCCAGAACTTACAAAAGCTTGCAGTTTGCTCAAAGGCTGCCCTATTGGTGAAGCTAAAATTACACAAGGATTTCAGGCGCCGGTAAAATACATTATTCATGCTGTTGGGCCAATTTGGTTTGGAGGTAGCGGAAACGAGGCATTGCTACTGGCAGGTGCATACAGGCACGCTCTTGAGCTAGCTAAAATTCATCAAATAGAAACGATAGTATTTCCCAACATCAGCACAGGTATTTACAAATTCCCAAAAATATTGGCTTCAAGAATTGCTTTAAAAACAATAGTTGGCTTGTTGGCTGAAGAAGAATGGCCTAAAAAAGTGATTTTAGCCTGCTACGACAAAGAAAACTACTCGCTGTATAAAGATTTACTCTACACCGAATAGTTGTCATTTTTAACAAAATCTAAGGTACACGAAAAGCCTTAAAAATATTTTTTGCTATATATTGCCAAGCTTCAAGGCTTTACTCTATTTCTTGCATTGCGCAATCATCCAATAATTTTACAACACTGTGAAAATCCTACTGCTCGAAGACGACTTTACCCTTTCGAAAGAGATCTCAAAGTTTTTGGTTTCTAAGGGCTTTGTGTGTGAACCAGTATTCGATGGAGATATGTTTTTGCAGCAACACAAATTGGAGACCTATGATTTGTACCTGCTGGACATCAATGTGCCAGGCATGACGGGCTTAAAACTTTGCGAAGCCATTCGAGAAGAAGATAAAAACATACCCATCTTGATGCTGACAGCTTATGGGCAAGTGGAAGACAAAGTAATTGCCTTTAACGCCGGTGCCGATGATTACCTGGTAAAACCCTTCCATTTCGACGAGTTGTTGGTAAGAATTGAAGCTTTGTTGCGACGTAAAAATTCAACTCCAAAAGCTCCCATTGCCATCATTATAGAAGATTTAGAAATCTATGAAAATGAACTCAGGGTGATGCGGGGCGGCCAAGAAATCATGCTTTCGCCAAAAGAATACCAACTGCTGCTGCTGCTTGCCCAGGCAAATGGAAGAATAGTATCTAAACAAACCATTTCTGAAAAAATTTGGGACTACAATGTAGATGTTGGGCTCAATGCCATTGAAGTGTATATTAACTTTTTGCGCAAGAAAGTAGACCGTGATTTTAAAACTAAGCTCATTCATACCAGAACCGGCTTTGGCTACTATCTGAAAGCTGAGTCAAAATGAAACTTCAAACCAGAATTGCGGTTGCCACCAGTGCCTTTTTTTCTGCTATATTAATTACGGCTTCATTGATAATCTATATTCAATTTGCAGAATTTAGAAAAGTTGAATTTGAAAGTCGGCTCGAAGAGAAAGCTCTATCCTCAGTTCGTCTGCTGGTGAATGTAAAAGAAGTTGATAAACAACTACTTAAACTGATTGACAAAAACACAATTCATACACTTTACAACGAAAAGACAATCATTTTCGACAACCGATATAAAATTATATACAATAGTGCTGATGATGTTGTAATTAGTTGGAAATCAGAAGATTTGGAGGAATTAAAAGAAAGTAAGACCTTCTTGAAAAAGCAAGGTATTTACGAAGTGTATGGCTTGTATTTCCGTTCGAATAGTGAAGAATACTTTGTGCTAGTTGCAGCAGAAGACAAGTATGGCTTCAGAAAACTGCTTTTTCTCAGGTATTTGCTTATCGCCACCTGTCTGGTAGGCACTGCATTAGTATGGATATTTTCAATCTATGGCATTAGAAACATGTTGAAACCCTTGCTGATGTTTCAACAAAAGATAACCAATATTTCTGACCAAAACCTTAACATGAGGCTTGAGGAAACAAATTCTCTGAACGAAATTAACTTGATGACCAGGGCATTCAACCAGATGATGAACCGGATTGAAAATGCCTATATGAAACAACAGGAATTTACGGCCAACGCTTCCCATGAATTGCAAACCCCATTGGCACGCATCATTATGCAGATAGAAAACCTGCATGAGGAAGAAATTCATACTGAAGCCACCAAAAATTACCTCGACAATATCAAAGCTGACGCCAGCGAAATGGCCGACTTGATCCATTCACTTTTGCTGCTCACGAAACTTAATAACATCGCTCAAGAGGCATTTTCAGAAATCAAACGGATAGACGAAGTACTTTTCGATGCCATTCAGGAAAATAAGCTGAGAATGCCTTATGCCACCATTGATTTCTCCATGGATGAAAGCGACAACTATGAACTTGAAATACCCTGCAACGAATCGTTGCTAAAAATTGCTTTTGGCAATTTGATCAAAAACGCATGGTTATATAGCATCAATGCACATTGTAGCATTCGTTTTAGTCAGTCAAAGGGGAAGCTTTCTATTTCTTTTATGTCTACAGGTGAACTGCTAAGCTCCAACGAGCGTTTATTGCTGTTTCAACCCTTTATGCGGGGCAAAAATACACATAACAAGCCAGGATCGGGTTTAGGCCTGCGCATCACTCAACGAATTTTGGCGTACCACAACGCCCGAATAGCATATTTTTCCCAAGCTCAGGATCAAAATATATTTAAGGTAACCATATCGATGTAATCATGGGCCACATTCAAAACCGAAATCCTAAAACAGCATTGAATAAATTCAAAGGAAATGCAGCCTCGAATAAATTCAAGGGAAATGCAGCCTCGAATAAATTCAAGGCTAAAATATCGGCCGTGCCTACAGCACTGGTATCGCCAAAGTTTGTTGTAATGAAAATTGGATTCGAAGTGCCAACAGTCCGCATAGCGGACGAACGATATACTAAGCACCGAATTCATTCGGTGATTGAGATAGGATACATAGGTCTTAGCAGCCTCGAATAAATTCAAGGCTAAAATATCGGCCGTGCCTACGGCACTTGTATAGCCAAAGTTTGTTGTAATGAAAACCGGATTCGAAGTGCCAACAGTCCGCATAGCGGACGAACGATATACTATACATCGGGAAATGCAGCCTCGAATAAATTCAAGGCTAAAATATCGGCCGTGCCTACAGCACTGGTATAGCCAAAGTTTGTTGTAATGAAAAACTGGATTCGAAGTGCCAACAGTCCGCATAGCGGACGAACGATATTATAAGCACCGAATTCATTCGGTGATTGAGATAGGACACATTGGTCTTGCAGAGCAGCCTCGAATAAATTCAAGGCTAAAATATCGGCCGTGCCTACCGCACTTGTATAGCCAAAGTTTGTTGTAATGAAAACTGGATTCATAGTGCCAACAGTCCGCATAGCGGACGAACGATGTGATAAGCACCGAATTCATTCGGTGATTGAGTTAGGACACATAGGTCTTGCAGATCAGCC